>DATLRE010000012.1:0-9965 GCA_035534835.1 Acidimicrobiales bacterium | reverse complement strand
GTGTTCGAAGGCTTCGGGATCCCGGTTGGCGGCCGGGAAGTTCATGAGCACCTTGTCGCCCGCGTGCATCGGGCAGCCCTCGAACTCGACGTCGCCGGTGACCACCCGGGCCATCGTCACCGGCGAGTAGGCCCGCAGCAGCTCCTCGATCGCCAGCGGCATGGCGTCGGGTTCGGTGGCCAGCACCTTGGCGTGTTCGGGGTGGGTGGCCAGGTGCCACAACGACGACCCGATGGCGCTCCACGTCGTGTCCACGCCGGCGATCAGGGTGAGTGCGGCCACCCCGAGGACGATCGACTCCTCGATCGGCTGGCCGTCGACCTCGGTCTGGAGCAGCGCGCTCAGGAGGTCGTCCCCCGGGTGCTCCTTGCGCCGTTCCACCTCGGCCACGAAGTACTCGATGAGGGCGATGGTGCCCTCGCGCCGGACCTCCATGTCGTCGGCGAACTCGAGCACGGCCCGGACCCATCCCGTGAACGTGTCCGACAGCTCGGCCGGCACACCCAGGATGGCGGCGATGACGCGCACCGGGATCTGCTGGGCGTAGTCGGCGGCTGCGTCGGCCCGTCCATCGGCCAGGAACCCCTCGACCAGACCGGCGCACAGCTCCCGGGTCATCGCCTCGTAGCTCTCGACCTTCCGGTGCGAGAACCACGGCAGGAGGAGACGGCGGGTCACGGTGTGCAGCGGCGGGTCGGCCGAGATCGGCGGGACGCCGTAGGGCAGGACCTGTTCTTCCGGCTCCTCGCCGTCGAACGGGATCACCGTAATGTCGAGGGAGCTGAAGTGCCCGATGTCGTGGGCGAGGGCCACCACGTCCTTGTACGTGGTGGGCAGCCACGTACTGCCCCGGCGGTCGGTGTGGGCCACCGGGCAGGTCTGCCGCAGGTCGTCCCAGATGCTGAACGGGTCGTCCACGTAGGACTTGTCCAGGACGTCGAAGTCCGTGTCCCAGTGTTCGACCGGACGTAGGTCGGTCATCGCTCACCTCACAGGTTCCGAGCGACAAACTGTCGCCCGATGTCGCATTGTTGCACGCGCGCGGTGTCGAGGTCCGACGCGTCGTCCCGGACGATGCCCGGTCGCCTGCTGCGGTAGATCCGCCCAGGTCCGTGGTAGTGGGATCGGATCAGATGGTGAGTCCTCCGTCCACCGACAGCACGGCACCCGTGGTGTACGACGACTCGTCGGAGGCGAGGAAGGCGATGGAGGCGGCGATCTCCGCGGGGGTCGAGAACCCCAGCGGCGACATGATCTTGGTCAGCTGCTTGGGGTCGGCGCCCTCGGGGAGGTCGAAGGACCCGAGCAGCGGCGTGTCGGTGCCTCCCGGGGCGACGACGTTGGCCCGCACCCCGTGGCCCATGTACTCGGCGGCCAGGGCCTTGGTGAACATCAACAGGCCGCCCTTGGACGCGCAGTACGCGGCCGAATAGGCCTGGCCCATCAGCGCGGTGTTGGAGCACACGTTGACGATGGAGCCGCCGTGCTCGAGCAGGTGGGGCAGGGCGGCCCGACAGACCAGGAACGGGCCGGTGAGGTTCACGGCCAGGATCTTCTGCCATCGGTCGAACGGCATCTCGTGGGAGTTGAAGAACCCGCCGATGCCGGCCACGTTGCACACGACGGTCGGAGGACCGAGGTCGCGGACGATCGACGCCACGGACGAGGCGACCGACTCCTCGGAGGTGACGTCGCAGGTGTAGGCCACCGCCGTTCCGCCCTCGGCGGTGATGCCGGCGACCGTCTCGACCACGGCGTCGCCCATGATGTCGAGCGCCGCCACCGCCGCACCCTCGGCGGCCAGTCGGCGGGCCGTGCCCCGTCCGATGCCCGACCCGGCCCCGGTGACGATGGCCACCCTGCCCTCGAAGCGCTTGACGAGGAACCCGGCCAGGATGGCGTCGGCAGCATCGTGCTGCTCGCCGCCCTGGCCGAACGTGATCTTGTGGCTCGCTACCGGGCTCATGCGTTCCCCCCATCGGTCGGTGCTGCCCCGCCGGGAGCGAACTGCTCCCGGAGTGTGTGCTTCAGGATCTTGCCCGCCGGGTTCCGGGGGACGGTGTCCACCAGCTCGAGCTGCTCGGGAACGGCGTTCACCCGCAGGCCCCTCCCCCGCAGGTACTCGCCCATGGTGGCGAAGTCGAACGTCTGTCCCTCGGCCACGGCGACCACGGCGCAGGCACGCTCCCCCGTCCTCGGGTCGGGCAGGCCGATGACGGCCACGTCGGCCACCGCCGGGTGGGCGTACAGGAGGTCCTCCACCTCCTTGGCCGAGATGTTCTCGCCGTGGCGGATGATGACGTCCTTCAAGCGGCCGGTGATGGTCACGTAGCCCTCGTCGTCGACCACCCCGAGGTCGCCCGTGCGGAAGTAGCCGTCGGCGTCGAACGCCTCGGCGTCGAGGGAGGGGTCGAGGTAGCCACGGATGACCTGGGGACCCTTCAGCCGGATCTCCCCCTCGACCCCCGGCCCGGCCCGGGTGCCGTCGAGCGCCACCACGATCAGGTCGACACCCGGCGTGGGCCGTCCCTCGGTCTCGGCAAGCTTCCGGTCGGGGTCCTCCATCGTGGCCATGACGACGATCGGGGCCTCGGTCAGGCCGTAGCCCGACACGATGCCCACGCCGCCGATCTCGGCCTTCAGGTCGTAGTGCAGCTGTGGCGGCTTGGGCGCCCCTCCTCCGGTGAAGTTGCGTACGTGGGGGAAGATCGGCCCGTCGCCGGCCGCCCGCTGGGCGGCCAGGTACGCCAGGTGGAACGGCGTGCCCGAGCCGGCGATCGTCACGTCGTTCGCCGCCAGGAAGGCGGGGGTCTCGGTCGGGTGGAAGGCCTCGGTGGTCAGCAGGGTGCAGCCGCTCAGCAGCGATGCGACGAGCCAGCCGATCCCGCCGATGTGGGTGAAGGGGAACACCAGGGCCGACACGTCGTCGGCCCGGATGGCGAGGCACTCGGACATGGCCAGCCCCGAGGCCATGACGGTCAGGTCGGTGTGGGCGGCCCCCTTCGGGTCGGCGGTGGTGCCCGACGTGTAGAAGAGCCACCGCACCGGTGCATCCACCGTCGATGCCGGGGCCTCCTCCACCGGGGGGAGCGCCGACGGATCGCCGTCGGGCAGATCGCGGTCGACCACCAGGACGGACAGGCCCGGCCGTTCGGCGGCGATCTCGTTCGCCATGGCCTCGTAGTCGAAGCCGCGGTAGACGGTGGGCACGATCAGCAGCGACGCCCCGCTCTGCCCGGTGATGAAACCGACCTCGCGGTTCCGGTAGATCGGGATGAGCGGGTTCTGGCGCGCACCGAGCCGGGCGAGCGCGCCCACCAGGACGAGGGACTCGTTCCACGTCGGCAGCTCCCAGCTCACACTGGTCCCGGCGGTCACCCCGTGGTCGGCGTGCAGCCCGGCCGCAGCCCGCAGGCAGGCGTCGCGGTAGCCGGCGAAGGTGAGCTCCCTGCCGGTGTCCTCGTGGGCCAGCACCGCGTCGGGGGTGGCCTCGGCCCGGGCCTCGATGAGGCCCCACAGGGTGGGGGCGAACACCCAGCCGCGGGCGGCCGCCCGCTGTTCCATGGCGTCCCTCTGGTCGTCGTTCATGTGGTGCGCGCTCCTGCGGTCGGTCGGCGGTTCGTCGGTGCTACTGGTCCGACCACAGCTGGTCGGTGTACGTGTCGGTGCCGGGCACGGTCCCGAGGAAGGGCGACGCCCACGCCACGGCGCCCAACCCGGCCTCGGCCAGGGCGGCACCCAGCGGGGCGAACACCCCGGTCCACGGGCCGTCGGGCGTCTCGTCCACGAAGCAGAGCGCCAGCACCCGCTCGTCGGGCGTCTCGCCGCGCGGCACGTCCCCCGGTGCGTCGGCCAGGAGCGGCAGGGGGCTGAACCCGAGCACGGTGGCCACCGGCGAGCCGGGCAGCACCGTCGGCAGGTACCGCTCGCGCAGCCAGGTCCCGACCTCGGCACCCGTGACCCCGTCCGCCGGCTCGAGGAAGACCGAGGCCAGGCCGGCGAACCGGTGGTCGAGCGTCAGCTCGGCCGGTACGCCGTCGGCATCGCGACGGTGCTCCCACTCGAACCGGTAGAGCCCGGTGTGGATGTGGTCCCGCTGTTCGAACATGCGCCCCGCCCGGTGCAGGACGTTGACCTGGTCGACGGCCCACCGGTTCCATTCGTCGTGGTGACCGTCGAGCACGTAGTAGACGCCGAGGTAGCTCCCGACCTGCGGGTCGGCGACCAGCGCGCCCTCGCCCTCGGGGTAGCGCAGGCCCTTCAGCGGGGCAGTGGCCACGAAGCGGGCGCCGGCGAAGTTGTAGGCCCCGATCTGGCACCCGGCGTAGAAGTGGTCCCGTTCGTACCACCGGTTGTAGGCCACCTCGTGGCCACGGTGCGGCTCCACCAGGGTGTAGAGCATCGTGCCGATCCGGATGGGGTCGTCGGTGACGCCACCCTGGGCGGGGGTCGAATTTCCGGTCATCGTCGCTGCGCTCCGTTCGTGTCCGCGGGCCTGGACCGGGCCGCCTCGGCGGCCCGGTCGGCCAGGACCCTCTTGTCTACCTTCATCATCGAGGTCAGGGGGAGACGGTCGACGACCACGAGGCGGTCGGGCGCCTTGTAGTCGGCGAGCGACGCCCGGACGGTCTCCCGCAGTCCGGCGAGCAGCGTGGGGGCATCCACCGCGGCCCCGGCCGCCGGCACGACGAAGGCCACCCCGATCTCCCCGAGCACGGGGTCCGGCGCCCCGACGACCGCCACCTGGCCGACGTCGGGGTGGTCCCCGAGCGCACCCTCCACCTCGGCCGGGTAGACGTTGTAGCCACCGCGGATGTAGAGCTCGTTGGCCCGGCCCACCAGATGGAGGCGGCCGTCGCCGTCGAGGAAGCCGAAGTCTCCCGTGGTCAGCCATCCGTCGTCCGCCAGCACGTCGGCGGTGGCTACGGCGTCGAGTACGAGCCCGGCCGAACCGGGCCCGTCGGGGGGGCCGCCCCAGTAGCCGCACATGACGGCAGGAGAGCGCAGGCGCACCCGGCCGACCTCGCCGGCGGGCAGCGGCGTCCCGTCGTCACCGGCCACGACCAGCTCCACGCCCGGGACCGGACGTCCCACGGTGGTGGCCACGGCCTCGTCGGGGTCCCCGGGGACGGTCCCGGTCCCGAGCGAGGCCTCGGTCGACGTGTAGCGGACGACCACCGGGACACCCAGCGCGTCGCGCAGCGCGGCGACCAGCTCGGCCGGCACCCGGGAGGCGCCGGTCCCGGCGATGCGGAGCGATGACAGGTCGGCTGTGGCCAGCTCGGGACGCTCCAGCACGAGGGCCCACTGGGTCGGCACCCCCTGGGCCACCGTGATCCGCTCCGCCTCCATCACCGGCACGGCGTCGGCCGCCCGCCACGGCGACGGCGTGATCACGGTGGTGATCCCGTTGGCCGCCTCGTCCCAGATCCGCGTCATCGACCCCACGTGGGCGAACGGCAGGGGCGACAACCGCCGGTCGCCCGGCTCGGACAGGACGTCGGTGCCCTCGGCCACGGCCCGCAGGCTGTCGTGGTCGAACACGGCGCCCTTGGGCAGTCCGGTGGTCCCGCTCGTCCACACCACGGCCACCGGGTCGTCCGGCATCGTCGCGGGCCACGTCGGCGGCGGCGGGCCGTCGGCGGCGCCCGTGCAGTCACTGCGGGACAGGACCGTGCCCGCCGGCCCGTCGGGTGCCGGCGCCCCGTCGTCGACCACCGTGACGGCCGGTCGCGTCCGCTCGAGGATCGAGGTGACCTCGGGGGTGCCCAGCCGGAGATTGATGCCCGAGGTGATCGCGCCCAGCCGGACCGCCGCCGCATAGACGACCATGTAGTCGATGGAGCTCGGCAGCAGGAGGCACACCACGGTCCCGGGCCCGACCCCGTGGCCCGCCAGCAGGCCGGCCACGCCGTCGGCCGCCCGGTCCCAGCCGGCGAACGTGAGTGCCCGCCGCGGCCGGTCCGCCGTAGCGGGCTCGACGTAGGCCTCCACGTCGGCGTTGACCCGGGCCGCGGCGCGCAGGACGTCGACCAGCGTGGCGTGCTCCCCCTCAATCTGACGCGCCGTCATATCGGGGGCGACTGTAACAGGGGCCGTCCGGGACCGGGCGTGGCGGCGTCGCCCACGACCGAGGACCTAGGACCCTGGTCGATTCCGTCCGGCGGCCGTAGGTTTCGCGCAGGACCGACGGGCACCCGGGCAGGCCAGAGGCCAGCGGCGGTCCGAAGGGAGCTGTGGCACCCGATGGACAGGCTGAGCGGGCTGGATGCCGAGTTCCTCCACCTGGAGGACGGATCGGTACAGATGGCGATCGCCGGAGCCTGCATGTTCGCCGACCCGCCCCCGACCCTCGACGACCTCGAGGAGCTCGTCGCCGCCAAACTCCACCGGATCCCCCGCTACCGGCAGCGGGTGCGCACGGTGCCCCTCGCGCTCGGGCGCCCCGTGTGGGTGGACGACCCGGAGTTCGACCTGGGCTACCACATCCGCCACACCGCGCTCCCCGCTCCCGGCGACGACGCCATGTTCTGCAGCCTGATGGGTCGCATCATGTCCCAGCAGCTCGACCGGGACCGCCCCCTGTGGGAGATGTGGCTCGTCGAGGGCGTGGCCGGCGGCCGGTGGGCGATCATCTTCAAGGTGCACCACTGCATGGTGGACGGCATCGCCGGTGTCGGGCTCCTCACCGCGCTCCTCGACCCGCAGCCGGGAGCGCCGGTCGGTGCGCCCGAGCCCTGGGCCCCGGGACCCGAGCCGGCGGGTGCCCTCAAGGTGCTCGCCGCATGGGGCGGGCTGGCCACGGACCTGGCCTCCCGGGCGCGTGGCCTCCCGGGCGCCGTGTTCCACCCGGCGTCCGCCCTCCGGTCCGGGCTGGACACGACCCGGGGTGCGATGCGGTTCGCCGGGCGGCTGCTGCCCACCCCGTCGCTCTCCATCGAGGGACCGGTCGGCCCGCACCGGGTCTGGGCCCACTCGTCGGCCGGGCTGGACGACGTGCGCACGGTCCGGCTGGCCTTCGGCGGCACGGTCAACGACGTGGTGCTCGCCGCCGTCGCCGGTGGGTACCGGGACCTCCTGATCGAACGGGGCGACGACGTCGACACCGCCGTCGTGCGCTCGCTCGTGCCGGTGTCGACCCGGCGCGAGGACGGACACGGCGTGGCCGACAACCGGGTCTCGGCACTCCTGTGCGAACTCCCGGTCGGGATCGCCGACCCGGTCGGACGCCTGGAGGCCGTGCAGGCGCGGATGTCCGCCCTCAAGGCGTCGCACATCGCCGAGGCCGGCGAGGCGATCGCCGCGGCCACCGACCTCGTCCCACCCCTCGTGCTCGGCATCGTGAGCCGTGCGACGATGCGCTCGATGAAGCGGTTCGGGCAGCAGTCGCTCAACACCGTCACCACCAACGTTCCCGGGCCCCAGTTCCCCCTCTACTGCCTCGGACACGAGATGCTCGAGTACCGCCCGTACGTCCCCATCAGCCACGGCCTCCGGGTCGGCACGGCCGTCCTCTCCTACGACGGGCGGCTGTTCTTCGGCATCACCGGTGACTTCCGGACGACACCCGACGTCGGCGTGGTGGCGGCAGGTGCGGCTGCGGGGATCGGGGAGCTGAAGGAGCTGGCGCTCGAACGCATCGGCGACCACCGCCCCTCGTGAGCGGCCGGTCCGGCGGACGGTCCCCCGCAGGCCGCGGCAGGCTCAGAAGGTGAGGACGCCGCGGGCGAGCTTGCCCGCCTCCATGTCCTCGACGATCTTGCGGAACCCCTCGAGCGGCTTCTGCTCGGTGACGAGCTCGTCGAGCATGAGCTTTCCCGACAGGTACAGCTCGACCATGAGCGGGATGTCGTGGTGCGGCCGGGACGACCCGTACCGGCAGCCCAGCAGGCCCCGGTCCACGTAGGCCAGCGCGTTCACGTCCACCGAGACCTCCGTACCCTGTGGCGGGATGCCGATGGCCAGGGCGTTGCCTCCCCAGTCGAGGACGTCGAGTGCGTTCCGGAGCACGGCCGGGTGCCCGACGCAGTCGAAGGACCAGTTGACCCCGCCGGTCCAGCCCAGTGCTCCGGTCACCTTGTCCGGTCCGGGCGGGACGATCTCGCGGATGGCGCCCACCGCGTCGGTCCCGGACGCGTCGACGAAGTGCGTGGCACCGAACTGGCGGGCCAGGCCCTCCTTGGAGGCGAGGGTGTCGACGGCGATGATCCGGCTGGCCCCGGCGAGGCGCAGCCCCTGGATCACGTTGAGCCCGACGCCGCCCACGCCGAACACGGCCGCAGTCTCGCCGGCGCTCACCTTGGCACGGTTGAGGACCGCCCCCACGCCGGTCAGTACCCCGCAGCCGATCAGGCAGGCCGACGTCATCGGGACGTCCTTCGAGATCTTGACCGCCTGGACCTCCTTCACGATGGTCGATTCGGCGAACACCGACGTGGCCGCGAAATTGGAGGCGGGCTCGCCCTTGTAGGTGAAGGGGGTCGACACGTTCCCCAACGTCTTGACGCACCACGTCGGATGCCCGGTCGAGCACGCACGGCACGTGCCGCAGCTGGCCAGGGTGGCGATCACCACGTGGTCGCCGGGCCGGACCGAACGCACCTCGCTGCCGACCGCCTCGACGACGCCGGCGCCCTCGTGGCCGAGCACCGAGGGGGCCTTCCACGGGATCGTCCCGTTGATGACCGAGAGGTCGCTGTGACAGACGCCCGCTGCACCCACCGCCACCCGGACCTCGGTGGGTCCGGGGTCGCCGATGGCGAGCTGGTCGGTGACCTCGACGTCGGATCCGGTGTAGACGATGCCTCGCACGGCGTGCTCCTTCTGGTCGGTGGTGCGCTGGTGATGCTCGGTCGCTGGTGGTGCTCGGTCGATGGTGCGGTGTCGGAGGGTTCCCGGGGACGACCCTAGGACCCGAAGCGAGCCCGCAGCTCGCGTTTGAGGACCTTGCCGCTCGCGTTGGTCGGGAGCGCGTCCACCACCTCCACCCGGCTGGGAACCTTGAAATTGGCGAGCCGGTCCCGAGCGAATGGCGGTAGGTCGGACGCGACCCGGGAGGAGTCGGAACCCGGCTCGGGCACGACGACGGCCAGGCCCACCTCCCCCATGCGGTGGTCGGGCACGCCGACGACGGCGACCTGGGCCACGCCGGGACACCGCCGGAGCACGGCCTCCACCTCGGCCGGGTAGACGTTGAACCCGCCGCTCACGTACATGTCCTTCAGGCGGTCGGTGATCGCCAGGTTCCCGTCGTCGTCGAGGAAGCCGATGTCACCGGTGTGCAGCCAGCCGTCCGCGTCGATGGCCGCCGCCGTGGCCACGGGGTCGTCGAAGTACCCGGACATGACGTTGTAGCCGCGCACCGCGACCTCGCCCGCCTCGCCCACCGGGAGTTCCGCACCGTCGCCGTCGACGATGCGGACCTCGACGTCGGGGATCGCCCGCCCACTGGTCGCCGAGATGACCTTCGCCGAGTCGCCCCGCCGGCACATCGTGACCGTGCCGGTGGCCTCGGTGAGGCCGTAGGCGGTGAGGACCGTCTCGACGCCGAGGTCGGACCAGAGCGCCTCGACCAGGTCCACGGGCACGACCGCGGCACCGGTCACGACGAGCCGCAGGGACGACAGGTCGACGCCGGCGCGGCGTGGATGGTCGAGGATCGACTGGAAGATCGTGGGCGGCCCCGGCAGCACCGAGATCCGTTCGTCGCCGATCCGGTCCAGCACGACATCGACGTCGAACACCGGCTCCGGGACCATCGTGGCCCCGGCCATCAGACACGCCAGGATCCCCGCCTTGTAGCCGAAGGTGTGGAAGAACGGATTGACGATCAGGTAGCGGTCGCCTTCCCTCAGACCCACGACCTCGGACCAGGTGGCGAAGGTGCGCAGCGTCTGGCCGTGGGTGGTCATCGCCCCCTTGGGGTGACCCGTGGTACCCGAGGTGAAGACCAGGTCCGAGAGGTC
>DATLRE010000011.1:0-21756 GCA_035534835.1 Acidimicrobiales bacterium | reverse complement strand
CGCCCACGCCTCGTCCACGACGAGCAGGATGCGGTTGCGGTGGTGCGCCTCGACCGCGCTCTGCAGCCACGCCGCGGCGCACGCCATCAGCACGCCGAGCGCCGGCGAGTGGTAGACGGCGGACAGGTCGAGCACGACCAGTGGCCCGTCCAGCCGGAGGCCGGCCGTCGTCGGCCCGTCGAACATGCCGCGGAGGTCGCCGTGGACCAGCCGACGCAGCTCGAGTGCGACGTCCCGTCCGTCCTCGACCAGCTCGGACCGGGTGGTCCGCAGCGCCGATGCGGCTCCGGGACCGGGATCGAGGAGGGCCTCGACCACGCGTGGCAGGGTCGGCGCCGCACGCCGGCCGGTCCCTCCACCGCCACGGGACGCTTCGGTGGCCGCGGCCAGCGCGGCGTCGACGGCCGCCCGCTCGCGGGGCTGGAGGTCGCGGCCCAGGCAGGACACGGCCAACGACGCGGTGAGGGAGGACCGCCGAGCGGCCACCGCGTCCGACCTGCCCGCCCGGTCGGGGCCGCCCGTGCCGTCCGGGGCACCGTCGCCGCCGGTGTCGAGCGGATTGAGGCGCACGGGGCCACCGGGACGCAGTGCCACCGGCGCCACCCCCCAGGCCTCGCACAGGGCCCCGTACTCCCCCTTCGGGTCGATGACCCAGGCGCTCCGGCCGAATACGGCCTGTCGCCAAAGGTAGGACTTGACGAAGCTGCTCTTCCCACGGCCGATCTGGCCGATGACCACCATGTTCGGGTTGGTGACCGCGCCGTTGCGGTACAGGGCGAACGGGTCGTACACGAACGAGCCGCCGAGGACGTCCCGACCGATGAGCACCCCTTCGTGGCCGAGACCGGCCTCGGCCACGAGCGGATAGGCGGCGCACAGGTGCCGGGTGGTGGCCACGTGGGCGGGGAGCCCGGGGGGCAGGCGGACCCCGAGACCGGTCACGACAGGCCCCGGCCCAGCGGGAGCAGGCACAGCAGGGCGGCGTCCTGCTGGCCGTAGAGGCGCCGCAGGTCGACGCGCGACTGGCCCGCGGCCTGCTCGACCGCGGTGCAGGCCGCCACCAGCTCCTCCTCGCTGTCCGCGGTGACCCCGACGTACCCGCTGAACCGGAACTGTGCGTGGCCGTCGGCCAGCTCCACGTCCCGCTCCTCGATGCTGGCGTGCTCACGGGCATGGCGGGCCGACGTCAGGAACCCGTTGCGGCGGCGGAGCTCGCCGTCGGCGAGTCCGGCGGTACGGGCCTGGGCCACCTGTCGGGCGGCTCGGACAGGGTCGACCGGCTCCATCACCACCGAGAGCGTGCGTCGCAGGGGCGCGAAGAGGAGCGGCCCGAGGAAGTCCGGGCGGACGTCGACCCGCGGCCACTCGCTCACCCAGTAGACGGCGTGCCAGGAGCCGTCGGTGCGCACCGCGTCCCACCGCGCCCCGACGCCCATCGGCCACGGGTCGCCGTGCCCGGGACCGGTGGGCGCGTCCGGGGTGCCGGCCGGTGCCGGGCGCAGCGCCTCGTCGAGCACCCGGGCGAGGGAACGGCGTCCGAGGACGCCGTCCACGACCAGGTCGGCGGCCGTGAGCGAACGGTGCACGGCGGTCACCTCACGGGCCAGCACCGCGGCGGCCCCCTCCACTCCCCCGCCGGCGCTCCGGACGGCACGGGCCGACCTTCCCCGGTGCACCGTCACCGCCACCAGCAGCCGGTGGCGGCGGGTGACCGGGGCCGACTCGTCGAGCAGGGACCGGTAGGACCGGACCGCCGGCGCGTCCGGCCCGAGCGCGGCATGGTCCTCCAGATGGGCGTGCACGGCCCGGCCGTCGTCGGGGAGGCACGTCTCGACCCACTGCAGCCGGTGTACGGCCGACCCCTCGCGGGCGAGGGAGGCGAGGACGCGGGCCCACGAGGCCACGCGTGCGTCCTGGTCGCCGGGGCCGAGAAGGGCGAAGCTGTGTCCCTGCACGCCCAGCACGGCCGAGACCGTCCGGGCCTGCTCGTCGAGGACGACCCCCATGCCGACCGCACCCTCGCCGTCGCCATCCGACGACGTGATCCGGAGACCCCGGAAGGCGGAGGCGGACGCCGTGCCGGCCGTCCCACCGCCCACCCGCAACTGCTCGCCGTCCGATGAGCGGGCGACCGTCAGCCGGCGACCGGCGGCGGGTCCCGGGTCGGCCTGGAACCGACGGCCCGCGACCCCGGCCCGCGCCCAGCGCGCGAGGACCGGCAGCCACTGCTCGCCGGTCCGTCCGGCGACGGGCCAGAAGGCGGCCGCCACCGACGCGCCCACCAGGCCGACGGCGACGACCACGCCCGGGAGCGACGGCCGGCTGCGCACGGCGAGCACGGCGAGCACCAATCCGGTGGCGACGGTGGCGACCTGCCCGCCCCGCCAGCCGGCGATCACCCCGCGGCGCTCCAGCGGCGGGAAGCGGTAGCGGACGCGTCCCGGGGTCGTGCCGCGCTCGTCGCCGGTCACGGGTTCGGGCCGTCGGGACGCGGGCGGCCCGAGACGAGGACGGGGCCGAGGTGGTCCCGGCCGAGGTGGTCGGCGTACTGGCTCCCGCTGGCGCGGGGCAGGGTGGCGACGAAGGTCACCCCCGGTGGCATGACGGGCACCTGGGAGGAACCGTCCGGGTCGCGGGCCGCCGATCCTCCGTCCCCTACGCCGGCCCCGTCGGCCAGCCGGGCCGCTTCATAGAGCGGGGCGTACCTGGCGGCCGTGGCGGCGAACCGGGCCATCACGAACGCCGAATTGGGGCTCGGCGGCATCATCCTGACCGAGCCGCCGGGTTCCCACGGCTGGGGGCCCGCCCAGTCGTCGGGCCGGTACGGGTCGAAGGGCTCGGCCTCTGCGCCGCCGAGCCCGCCGCCGCCTCCTCCGCCACCGCTACCGCCACCGCCACCGCCACCGCCACCGCCGGGGAACCCGGTCCCATCGAACGGCGTTCCCGACCCGCCGCCGGACGACGCCACGGCTCCGATGGTCCCCACGGCGCCCACACCGGTCGCCAGGGACCCGGCCGCGGCCGCCCGCATGGCCACGTTGGCCAGTCCCTTGGCCGGGATCCCGGCCTGGTGCCGGGCCCGTTGGGTGAGCCCCTCGAGGTGACCCACGGCACCGGCCTCCAGGAAGGGGAGGAGCCGGAACAGGGACCACGGGGCGAAGGCGGCCAGCAGGAGGAGGGCCGCACCGCCGAGTACCGAGGCGAACCCGCCACCGGGACCGGAGGCACCCGCCGGGGTCGATCCCGTGCCACCGGTGAGCGCGCCGGCCGCCAGGCTGAGTACCGCCACGATGACCAGCTTCGACAGCACCAGCGCGGCCAAAGTGTCGACCAGGCGACGTGCCCAGTGACTGATGGCCGGCCACGCCAGCCCGGCCAGGGCCAGCGGCAGGAACAGGACCGCCACGTAGACGGCGGCCGACCGCAGCAGCAGTTCCAGCCACACCAGCACGGCGCCGATCACCACCGCGATGCCGCCGAGGAAGAGGACGAAGGTGGGCGCCCCACCCGGCTGAGCGGCCTGCGCGGGACCGAGTGCATCCGTGACCGTGCCCAGGAAGTGGCCGGTGTCGAGGCCGGCCCCCTGGGACACCGCGGCACACAGGGCGTCGGTCACGGCCAGTCCGACCTGGACGAGGCTGACGGCCACC
Source organism: Acidimicrobiales bacterium (assembly GCA_035534835.1). GTDB lineage: Bacteria > Actinomycetota > Acidimicrobiia > Acidimicrobiales > RAAP-2 > Bog-756. The sequence goes on along the minus strand of DATLRE010000011.1, from coordinate 18,106 downwards.
GCGGTGAGCAGGACGGCGAGCGGGACGTGGACCAGGACGGAACGCAGGAGCATCGCCGCGCTCTGCCGGTACAGGGCCTGCAGCACGCCGAGCAGCAGGAGAGGGACGACGACCACCCCGGCCAGTCCGGCCATCGTCGCGTAGTGGCTCCGGAACCAGGGCACGCCCAGGTCGATGGCCGTGGTGGTCGACAGCACGCCGCCGATCTGGGCGAGGAGCCAGGCCGCTCCGCCCGTCACCCAGCTGCTGACCGCGTCCAGCACGCTGCCGACGCCGAACCCGACGGCGGAGCCCACCACCGACCCGACGGAGCCCGTGACGCCGCCGGCGACGCTGCAGACGGCGCCGAGCCCGGTGCCGCCCAGGGCGCCGGCGGCGGCCGGGCACCCGGGGGACGGGATGGCCGGGAGGCCCACGAGCACCGACATTCAGTGCACGCCCTGACCGGTGGAGAAGAAGAAGTTGACGATGGCCGGACCGGCGCCGATCAGCAGGGCGGCGAAGCCGGAAACCAGCACGGCCTTCCGGCCGCTGTAGGACTGCTGGTAGTTCTGGCTGTGTGCGCCGAGCGCCCACGCCGCCGCGCCGATCAGCAGGCCCACGAGCGAGAGCGCCAGCGCCCATCCCCCGAGTCCGTCGGTCAGCCGCTGGAGCACCTGGCCACCGGGGAGCTGGGTCGGGTCCGGCGTCATGGTGACGGCGAGGAGGCGGACGTGGGAGAGCAGCGTCTGGGGGTCGGAGGTCATGGGCCCCACGCTATGTCCACTTTCATAGCTTCTCAATACATTTCTTGTAGTTTCTTGGACTCCGGATGTCCCGGCGGAGGCTGGCCACCGCCCGGGCCCCGGCCTGCCACACTGGGAACGTGAAGGCGTACGTGATCGGGTACATCGTGCTGGGCGTGGTGGCGGTGGTCGCCGTGGTCATCGCCAACCAGATCGGGCGGCGCGCCGGGCGGCGGAGCCTGCAGCAGCGGCTAACCGCGCTCTCCAACCGGCTGGGGGTGGAGGCCCCGGACGACGCCGGCATGGAGCCGGTCCTCAGCCACCTCGAGAAGGTCGCCGGCGACGCGGCCGAGGCCGTCACCGAGGCCAGCTCGGACGCCATCCGGCTCCGCCGGGCCCTCGACACCCTCACCCAGGGCGTCATCGTGTGCGACGAGAACGGCGAGGTCGCCTTCCGCAACGCCCGGGCCGTGGCGCTCATGAACAACCGGCACGGGGACGCGCTGGCCGCCCAGGCCGTGACCGAGTTGCTCGAGAACGCCTGGCAGGAAGGTTCGGCCGAGCGCACCCTGGACCTCTACGGTCCACCCCGGCAGACACTGGCCGTCCGCACCCGGCTCATCGACGACGGCCGCCGGCCGCTCGGGGTCATCGCCATCATCGAGGACGTGTCCGAGCGGCGCCGTCTCGAGGAGATCCGACGGGACTTCGTGGCCAACGTGAGCCACGAGCTGAAGACGCCCATCGGCGCCCTCGGGCTCCTGGCCGAGACGCTCACGGTGGAGCCCGACCCCGAGGTCGCCCAGCGGCTGGCGTCGCGCATCCACGCCGAGGCCTTCCGTGTCAGCCGCATCATCGACGACCTCCTCGACCTCAGCCGCATCGAGTCGGAGGAAGCACCGCCACGCGAGCCGATCTACATCAACCTGGTCATGGCCGAGGCCGTCGAGCGGGTCCGCAGCGCGGCCGAGCAGCGCCACATCACCATCGAGCTCGACGAACCGGACCCACCCGTCCACGTGGTGGGCGACCGTCGCCAGCTCGTCTCCGCCATCCACAGCCTCCTCGAGAACGCCGTGACCTTCTCCTACGAGGACAGCACGGTCCGGGTCTCGGGGTGCCAGACCGACGGGGAGATCCGGCTGTCGGTGACCGACACGGGCGTCGGCATCCCCACCCGCGACCTCGAGCGCATCTTCGAACGCTTCTACCGGGTCGACCACGGCCGCAGCCGCTCCACCGGCGGGACCGGCCTCGGACTCTCCATCGTCCGGCACGTCGCCAGCAACCACCAGGGCAGGGTCGAGGTCGACTCGCGCGAGGGCGAGGGTTCGACCTTCACCCTGGTGCTCCCCAATCCGCCCGAGTACACCGCGTGACCGCAATGCGGGGACCGAGTGGCCACGGCGCCGCCCGTGGGTAAGAGTGCAGGCGTGAGCAAGGACCCGAAGCACGAGGCGGGCGGCGCCGTGGACCTCGAGATCCCCACCCAGACCCGGGTGCTGCTGGCGGAGGACGACGAGTCGTTCATCGATGCGCTCGTCATCGGGCTCGCCCGTGAGGGGTTCGACGTCACGGTGGCCACGGACGGCCCCGAGGCGCTCCGCCTGTTCGCCGAGGTCGAACCGGACCTGGTCCTCCTCGACATCATGCTGCCCCGCCTGTCGGGCATCGACGTCTGCCGGTCGATCCGGGCCCACTCGACCGTGCCGATCATCATGGTCACGGCCAAGGGCACGGAGATCGACACCGTGGTCGGGCTCGAGGTGGGCGCCGACGACTACGTCACCAAGCCCTACCGCCTGCGCGAGCTGGTCGCCCGGATGCGCGCCGTACTGCGCCGCACCCCGACCGAGGGGGAGACCCGGGCCGTGGACACCGGCTCGGCACCGGAGGGGGAGGCGTCGGTGCCCCGCCCGCCCGAACGGCGACCCGACGCGGGATCGGTGCTCGAGGCCGGCGGTATCCAGGTCGACGTCGACCGCCACCTGGTCTTCATCCGGGGTCAGGAGGTCCATCTGCGGCGCAAGGAGTTCGAACTCCTGTCGCTCCTCATGGAGAACGCCGGGCGCCTGCTCACCCGCGACGTCCTGATCGACCGCGTCTGGGGCTCCGACTACTTCGGCGACACCAAGACCCTCGACGTGCACATCAAGCGCCTGCGGACCCACATCGAGGAGGACCCGTCCTCCCCCAAGCTGATCACCACCATCCGGGGTGTCGGCTACCGGTTCGACGCCAGCCGGGGCTGACGAAGCGGCACCGGCGCGACGTCAGCCTGCGGCGGGGATGACCGTCTCGCCCCGGAGGTAGGGGGCGAGCACCTCGGGCAGGGCCACCGAGCCGTCGGCCTGCCGGCCCGTCTCCACCAGGGCGGCCCAGATCCGGGCCCAGGCCAGTGCCGACCCGTTGAGGGTGTGCACGAACACCGGGGTGCCGCCGCCGGCCGGCCGGTAGCGGATGTTGGCCCGCCGCGCCTGGTAGTCGGTGCACCAGCTGACCGAGGAGACCTCCAGCCACTGGTCGACGCCGGGCGCGTACACCTCGAGGTCGAAGGTCCGGGCCGCCGAATTGCCGATGTCCCCGGTGCACAGGTCGAGCACCCGGTACTGCAGGCCGAGCTGGCGGAGCAGCGACTCGGCCCGGGCCACCATCGACTCCAGCAGCTCGGGAGCCTGCTCGGGGGTGGAGTAGGCGAACAGTTCGACCTTGTCGAACTCGTGCACGCGCAGCAGGCCCCGGGTGTCCCGCCCGGCCGCGCCCGCCTCGCGGCGGTAGCAGGCGGTGCCGGCCGTCAACCGGAGCGGCAGGTCGGCCTCCTCCAGCACGTCGCCCCGCCACATCGAGGTCAGCGGGACCTCGGCGGTCGGGATGGCCCACAGGTCGTCGCGCTCGAGGTGGTAGGCCTCCTCCTCGAACTTCGGGAGGTGCCCGGTCGAGACCATCGTGCCGGTCAGCACGAGGGTCGGCGGTCGGACCTCCTCGAACTCGTCGGCGTGGCTGTCCAGGGCGAACGAGCTGAGCGCCCGCAGCAGCCGCGCGCCGAACCCCCGGTAGAGGGGGAACATCGAACCGGACAGCTTCGCCCCGCGCTCCATGTCCAGCAGGCCCAACTCGGTCCCGATCTCCCAGTGGGGCACCCGCTGGGCCGCCGTGTAGTCGGGGTCCCGCTCCGGCCACGTCCTCGCCACCACGTTGTCGGCCTCGCCGGTGCCGTCGGGTGCGGCGGGGTCGGGGAGGTTGGGCAGGTAGAGCAGGGCCTGACGGACGTCGTCCTGTGCGCGCTCGGCCACGGCATTGCGCTCCCGCTCCCGGTCGCCCGCCACCCGGCTGTCGGCGGCCAGCCGCTCGGCGAGCGCGGTGTCGCCCGCCCTGCGGGCCTCGCCCACCTGCTTGGACAGCGCCTTGACCGTCGCCCGCAGCTCGTCCCGCTCTCCCACCGCGGCGCGCGCCGCGGCGTCGAGCGCGACCAGGCGGTCGACCTCGGCGGGGTAGACCCCCCGTCGGGCCAGTGCGGTCTTGACCGCGTCGGTGTCGTCCCGGACCACTCGGATATCGATCATGTCGGCACAACGGTAGCGTGACCACCCGTGGACCACGCCGACACCGCTGCACACGATGACGAGGGGACCGTCGCGGTCGAGTGCGCCGCCATGGTCGTCCGCTACGGGGACACCGTCGCCGTCGACCGCCTGTCGTTCACCGCGCACCGGGGCGAGGTCCTCGCGCTGCTCGGGCCGAACGGCGCCGGCAAGACGAGCACGGTCGAGGCCCTCGAGGGCTACCGACCGGTCGCCGCCGGGACCGTGCGGGTGCTGGGCCTCGATCCGCGGCGGGACCACGACGCGCTGGTGGAACGGATGGGGGTCATGCTGCAGAAGGGCGGCATCTACCCGATGCTCGGACCGGCCCAGGTGCTCCACCTGTTCGCCGCCTACTACGACGACCCCGAGGACCCCGACGAGCTCCTCGACCAGGTCGGCCTGGCCGGTGCCCGCCGCACGCCGTGGCGACGGCTGTCCGGCGGCGAGCAGCAGCGCCTGGCCCTGGCCCTGGCCCTGGTGGGCAGGCCGGACGTCCTGTTCCTCGACGAGCCCACCGCCGGCGTCGATCCCGAGGGCCGGATCGTCGTCCGGGACCTGATCGCCGCCCAACGCTCCCGGGGGAGGTGCGTCCTGCTCACCACCCACGAACTGGCCGAGGCCGAGCGTGTGGCCGACCGGGTCGTCATCATCGACAAGGGGAGGGTACTGGCGGAAGGGACCCCGGCCGAGCTGGCGTCGGGCACCGCCGACGGCTCGGTGCGCTTCTCCACCGAACCCGGCATCGACACGGGCGCGCTGGCCGTTGCCGTCGGACCGGGGGCCTCCGTCGACGAGGAGGCCCCCGGCACCTACCGGCTGCGCCTGCCCGAGGGTACCGGGACACCTCCCGTCGTGGCCGCCCTGGCCGGCTGGCTGGCCGAGCGGGACCTGGCGCTCGGCGACCTGCGCACCGGCCAGTCCCTCGAGGAGGCGTACCTGGCCATCACCGGGGCCCGGGGCGATCCCGAGCCCGAGATCGAACCCGCGGGTCGGAGACGTCGGGGACGGGGACGCCGCTGATGCGCGCCCTTGCCGCCCAGCTGCGGGCCGAGATCACCATGATCGCCACCAACGGCGAGACGCTCTTCCTCACCCTCGGCATCCCGGTGGTGTTCCTCCTCTTCTTCAGTGCCGTCCACGTGCTGCCCACCGGCACGCCGCACCCGGTCGACTTCCTCGTCCCCGGGGTCCTGGCGCTGGCCGTCATGGCGACCTCGATGACCGCCCTGTCCATCGGCACCGGCTTCGAGCGCGGCTACGGCGTCCTGAAGCGACTCGGGGCCACCCCGCTCGGCCGCCCCCGGCTGCTGGCCGCCAAGATCCTGGCCGTGCTGGCCGTCGAGATCCTCCAGGCCGCGGCCGTGGTCGGCGTGGGCTATCTGCTGGGCTGGAACCCGGGCGGGCCCGGGGGCGCCGGCGCACTGGTCGGTGAGGCGCTGCTCGCCATGGTGCTCGGCACCGTCGCCTTCGGGGGGATCGGTCTTGTGCTGGCCGGTCTGCTCAAGCCCCTGGTGAACCTGGCCGTGGTCAACGCCCTGTTCGTCGTCCTGCTCCTGCTGGGCGGCATGCTGATCCCCCTGGCGAAGCTGCCGGCGTGGCTGGCCGACGTGTCGAAGGCGCTCCCGGCCGCCGCCCTGTCCCAGGCCCTCCACGGGACCCTCGGCCACGGCACGCCGGTAGCGGCGCGCGACTGGGCCGTGCTTGCCGCCTGGGCGGTGGCCGCACCGGTGGTGGCCGCGCTGACGTTCCGCTGGGAGTAGGGGTCAGCCGCCGCCGGTGAGCCGGTGGACCCAGCCGTCGAGCTGGGCTTTGTCGAGGGCGCCCAGGTGGTGGCCCACCACCACACCCGACGCGTCGATGAAGAAAGTCTGGGGCTCGCCGGCCAGGCCGTAGAGATCTGCCGTCACCTTCAGGTTCGAGTCCTTGCCCACCGGGTAGCCGATGCCGGACCGGGTGATGAAGGGGACGGCGCTCGAGGGCGGGTCCTGGCCGTCGACGCCGACGAACTGGATCACCGAGCCCTTGGCCTGTTCCGCCCGGGCGGTGGAAGCGAGCAGCGGGGTCTCCTCCTGGCAGGGGATGCACCACGAGGCGAAGAAGTTGAGGACGACGGGACGGTGGCGTTTCACCCCGAGCGCGTCGAACTCCACCGGTGCCCCGCCCACGACCGAGGGGAGGGTGAAGTTCGGGGCCGTCGATCCGATCGGGACGACGCCACCGGTACCCGGACCCGACGACGTCGTCCCGAGGCCCACGAACAGCACCACGGCGAGGACGGTGGCCAGCACCGTGCCGATCAGGAGGGCCCGTAGCCGCCGGGGCAGCCTGCGCTCCGGTCCGGGCGCCGCCGCAGACGTCGGCCCGGACGGGGGAGGGGACGGAGCCGGTGGGTCGGTTGCCGTGGCGGCCGGGTCCGGAGGCGTGGTCAATGCGTGACGAAGACGTCGACCGCCATCACCACGAACAGCAGGGTCAGATACGTGATCGAGTAGCTGAACAGCTGCATCGACGCCTTGGGCGTCGCCTGCACCCACAGGCGGATCGCCAGGGCGACGAAGCCGGCGCCGAGCGCGCCCGCCGCCACCAGGTAGAGGGTGCCGAGGTGGGCGACCGGGGCGAGGGCGAACGTCAGGCCGACCATGACCAACGTGTAGGCGAGGATCTCGGCGGCGGTGCGCCGGAAGGTGGCCACCACCGGCATCATCGGGACGCTGGCCGCCTCGTAGTCGTCCCGGTACTTGACCGCCAGTGCCCAGAAGTGGGGCGGCGTCCACATGAAGATCACGGCGAACAGGATCACCGGGGCCCAGGCCAGCGAGTCGGTGACCGCCGCCCAGCCCACCAGCACCGGCATGGCGCCCGCCGCACCGCCGATCACGATGTTCTGCTTGCTCGTGCGCTTCAGCCAGAGGGTGTAGACGAAGACGTAGAAGAGGGTGGCCGACACGGCCAGGACGGCGGACAGCAGGTTCACCCACGCCCACAGCTCGACGAAGGCGACGACCTCGAGGGTGACGGCGAAGATCAGCGCGTTGCGCGGGGCGATCACCCCGGTCACCAGAGGGCGCTTGCGTGTCCGGTGCATCAGCTTGTCGATGTCGCGGTCGACGTACATGTTGATGGCGTTGGCGCCACCGGCGGCCAGCGCCCCACCGAGCAACGTGGCCACCATCAGCCAGACGTCGGGCAGGGCGCCCTTGGCCAGGATCATCGTCGGCAGGGTGGTGATGAGCAGCAGCTCGATGATGCGCGGTTTGGTCAGCGCCACATAGGCGCCGACGCGCGATACGAGCGACAGACGCCTCGGAAGAGCCACGGCGGGGACGGACATCGCCCGTCAGACTAGCCCCAACCCGGGTCGGCGGCCCGGTTGGCCCGCGGCCCCGCGGCCACGTACCCGGGAGGCCGGAGCCGAAACGGGCCGATACCATCGGTGGACGGTGTCCTCGCTCCGAGTAAGTCCTCGCGCCTTCCTGCTCCTGTGCCGGATCTCGCTGGCCACGATCGTCCTGAACGTGGCCACCGGGGCGGCCGTCCGGTTGTCCGATTCCGGGCTCGGCTGCCCGGACTGGCCGACCTGTTCCCGCAGCCGGCTCACCCCGCCGTCGTCGCTCCACCCGGTGATCGAGTTCGGGAACCGGATGGTCGTGTTGGCCCTGGTGGTGTCCTGTGCGGTCACCTACGTGGCCTCGTTCCTGCGCCCGCCGGCGCGCCGGGATCTGCGGTGGCTGTCGGGGGGTCTGGTCCTGGGCGTGCTGGGCGAGGCCGTGCTCGGGGGGATCGTCGTCTACACCAAGCTCAACGCCTACGTGGTCATGACCCACTTCATGCTGGGCATCGCCCTGCTGACCGTCGTGGTCGTGCTGTGCCTGCGCGCCGACCACGGCCCGGGGCGGGGGACCCCGGTCGTCAACCGCAGGGTGCTGCGCCTGACCCGGGCCTACCTGGTGCTCCTGGTGGCCGCCCTCAGCGCCGGCACGGCCACCACCGGGGCCGGGCCCCATGCCGGGGGCAAGGGTGCCAAGCGGGTGGACATCGGGCTGTCCGACATGACCCGCATCCACGCCGAGACGGTCTGGGTGACCATCCTCGTCCTGGTGGTGATCCTGTGGACGCTGTGGCGGTCGGACGCGCCGGAGCGCATCCAGCAGTCCGGCCGGATCCTCATCGGAGCGATGGCCGCCCAGGGGCTCATCGGTTACACGCAGTACGTCACACACCTGCCCGCCGTGCTGGTCGGGGTCCACGTCGTCGGGGCCACCGTGGTGTGGTCGACCGCGCTGTGGTTCCACCACGGGCTGTCCGACCACCGGCCCGAGTCGGTCGACGGACCCGGGACCACCGCACCCGCCACCGCGTCGTCACCCGTGCCGGAGCCGGCGTGAAGAGCCGGCCCCTGCGCCGTCGAGGCGGAGGGGCGGTCGGGACGTCCTCGACGAACGACGGACCCGCGGTCGGGGTCGCCCCGCCCGAGACGGTCCCCCTCGGCGACCTCGGCACGGTCCTCGACGAGGAGGTCACCACCGACAAGCCGTGGCTGGTCATCGTGTGGAACGACCCGATCAACCTCATGTCCTACGTCACCTACGTCCTGCAGAAGCTCTTCGGCTACTCCAAGGACAAGGCGACGGCGCTGATGCTGGACGTCCACCACAAGGGCCGCGCCGTCGTGTCCTCCGGTACCCGCGAGCGGGCCGAGCTCGACGTCTACCGGCTCCACGAGCACGGCCTGTGGGCGACGATGGAGCAGTCCACGTGAGCTCGACCATCCGGCGCCGGCGCGACGGCCGCTACGTCATCCGCCTCGACGCCAACACCCGGATCGTCCTCGCCGACCTGGCACGCCAGCTGCCCGCGGCCATCGCCTCCCGGGACCCGATGGTGCGCCGCCTGTTCCCCCCGGCCTACCCGACGCCCGAGTTGGCCGGCGCCGAGCGGGACTACCGGGAGCTGGTCGACACCGCGCTGGTCAACCACCACACCCAGGCACTCGAGGTCCTGGTCGCCACGGCCCGGGCCGAGACACTGAGCGGGTCCGAGTTCCATTCGTGGCTCGACGCCATCGGATCGCTCCGGCTGGTGCTCGGGACCCGGCTCGACGTCCACGAGGACATGGGGGTCCCCGATCCCGAGGACCCCATGGCCGCCGAGTACGCGCTCTTCGTGTTCCTGGGGGAACTGCAGTACCTCATGGTCGAGGCGCTGGCCGACGATCTGCCGGACGAGGGCCGGCCCGAGGGGGACCTCTGATCCCTCTGCTAAAGTCCGTAGGCCCTATTCGGGACCGAGCCCCCATCGTCTAGCGGCCGAGGACGCCGCCCTTTCAAGGCGGTAACACGGGTTCGAATCCCGTTGGGGGTGCCGTATGCCCCAGCGTGCAGTTGCTGGTTGGGGACCTGTGGTGCAGTTTGGAGTGCACGCCGCCCTGTCAAGGCGGAGGTCGCGGGTTCAAATCCCGTCAGGTCCGCCACTCCGGAGCTCCCCCGTGGAGCGCCGGGGCGAGGTCGGGTAGCTCAGTTGGTAGAGCGCGCGCCTGAAAAGCGTGAGGTCACCGGATCGACGCCGGTCCCGACCACCTCAGCCGTCCGGTCCGGGCCGTGGCGTCGACGTACGCCGCCCTCGCAACGACTGCCCCGACCGAGATCGCAGAACATCCGCCCGGGAGGCCTCCGGACGTCAGATGCCGCTGACGAGGGCCTCCAGGATGTCGCCCACCGGCAGCCTGAGGCTCGCGCCGTAGCGGGACCCGGCCCACAGATTGATGTGTTCGGCGTCGCCGGCCGCGGCTGCCGCCCGCCTCATGGGTGAGGTCAGATGGTGCACGGCCGGATAGCCGGACGGCGCATGGTCATGGTGGGTGTCGAGGAAGGTGTTGCGCACCGCCCGGGCCGGCCGGCCGCTGAACGCCCGCGTCACCACCGTGGGACCGCGGTCCGGTCCGGCGAGAGCGGCCCGGTGCGGAGCGGACGTCCCTGCCTCGGGAGCGAGCAGCAGCGCGGTTCCCACCGCCACGGCGTCGGCCCCGGCGCCGAGTACCGCTGCCACTCGGCCGGCGCGGTCCAAGCCGCCGGCGGCGATAAGGGGCAGTGTCGCCCGGGCCCGGACATCCGCCACCAGATCGGCGAGCGACCGCTCGGGTCCGATCCTCGACGGGGTGAAGGTGCCGGAATGCCCCCCTGCGTCAGAACCCTGCACGACGAGCGCATCCATGTCGGCGTCGATCGCCTGTGCCGCCTCCTCGACCGACGTGACCGTCTGGACGAGGAAGGTGCCGGTGGCCCGCAGCGCGTCGAGGGAGGCGCGGTCCGGGATGCCGAACGTGAACGACACCACCGGGACCGGGTCGGCGACGAGGAGGTCGACCTTGTCGCGCCAGTGGTCGTCGTCCTCGAACGGCTCCTCGAGGACGGTCGCTCCCAGTCGCTCCGCTTCCGGACGGACCCGATCCCGGTAGCGGGCATAGGCGGCCGGGTCCACCGGCACCGGGTTGGGCACGAAGAGATTGACTCCGAACCTGCCCGTCCTCCCACGCACCAACCGCACCTGCTCGGCCAGGGCATCGGCGCTCCTGTAGCCGCCGGCGATGAAGCCCAGGCTGCCGGCCTCGGACGCCGCGACCACCAGGTCCGGGGTCGTCGGTCCTCCGGCCATGGGTGCGGCCAGGACGGGGAGGGTCACGCCCAGGTCGGAGAGGGCCGTCCGCACGCTTCCCGACAGTAGCCCTCCCCGAACGGCGGGGGACCGCCCACCGAGGCGCGGGGTCCCCGGTGGATGCCGCTGCGGTCGGGTCTCCCGACCGGGCGTGGGGCCCGGCCGTCGGACGGTGCTCAGTCGAGCGGCAGGCGACCGGCAACGGCGGCCAGTGCCCCGAGGTGGGCGTCGACGGAGGCGAGCCCCGCTCCCATCGTGTTGATCGTCAGATGGGACGCGCCGGCGGCGCGCCAGCCCTCGATGCGCGCCAGGACGTCGTCCCGGTCGCCCCTCCAGTCCACCCGGCCCTCCAGGCCGATGGCGTCCGGGTCCCGTCCGGCGGTGGTCGCGGCGGCCGCCACGATCGACCGGGCCTCGTCGAGCTTGGGGCCGGGCTGGACCAGTGGGAACCAGCCGTCGGCCAGGCGACCCATCCGCTCGTAGGCCTTCGGCGAACCGCCACCGAACCAGATCGGGATCGGCCGCTGGAGCGGCAACGGGGCGAGGCCCGCCCCCGTCACCCGGTCGAACTCGCCGTCGAACGTGACGGTCCGGTTCGTCCACAGGTCGCGCAGCAGCCCGACCTGCTCCTCGATCCGTCGGCCCCGTACGGCGAAGTCCTGCCCGAGCGCCTCGTACTCCACCGGATTCCACCCGATCCCCACGCCCAGCCGGAAGCCACCGCGGGCCAGCAGGTCCACCTCGGCCGCCTGCTTGGCCACCAGCACCGTCGGCCGCTGGGGCAGGATCGTGATCCCGGTCACCAGTTCGAGCGACGTGCACCCGGCGAGGAACCCGAAGAGGACGAACGGCTCGTGGAACTGCGTGTCGACGTCGTAGGGGCCGGACCAGTCCCGGTGCACCCCGGGATCGGCGCCGACCACGTGGTCGTAGGCCAGGACGTGCTGGTACCCGAGCTCCTCGACCCCGAGCGCGTACGCCCGCACGGCGCCGACGGTCGGGCCGATCTCGGTCTGGGGCAGGACGACGCCGATCCGCATGGCAGGGGCTCCTCGTGTGGCGCTCGGCCGCGCCGGAGTGGTGCGGCCACCCGACGCTACCGGTGCGGCGGCGGTGCCGGCGCCGGGATCCGGCACCCGGGACCGGAGCCCCGCTGTTGACTTCGGGGCTATTGCGATATATCGTGACAGTACGTGAGCGGTCCGAACGATCCGCTCCACGACACCCGGCGACCGGTCGGTCGACCGGGGCCCCGACGGACGAGGAGAGACACCTGATGCATGGTCACCACACACACGGGACGCCGACCGGCCCCCGGCCCGGTCCCGCCGGACCTCCGTGGGCCGGACGGCCGGACCGGACGACCGGAGCGCTGCGCGGTCGTAGCAGGCGCCGCGGGCGCGGGCGCACGGAGGGATGGGGTCCCGGATTCGGCCGTGGTCCCAGGGTCCGCCGGGGCGACGTCCGCGCCGCCATCCTCGCCCTCCTGGCCGAGGAGCCGATGCACGGCTACCAGATCATCACCGAGCTCGGCGAGCGCAGTGGCGGCGTCTGGCAGCCGAGTCCCGGGTCGGTCTACCCGACCCTCTCGGCGCTCGAGGACCAGGGGCTGGTCACCGCCCACAAGGCCGACGGCAAGCAGATCTTCGAGCTGACGCCGGAGGGACGGACCGAGTCGGAGGCGGCCGCGGACGGCCCCGCACCGTGGGAGGACGCGGCGAACAGCGCCGACCGCTCCCTCGTCGACCTGAAACTCCTCATGGTCCAGGTCATGAAGGCCACCAAGCAGGTGGCCGAGGCCGGCACCGAGCGCCAGGTCGGCGCCGTCGCCGACATCCTCGCCGATGCCCGGCGGCGGATCTACCTCGTCCTGGCCGACGGGGGCCCGACCGACGAACCGGGGGACGCCGGCGCCTGACGGCACCGACTCGAGGGCCGTCCATCACGTAGCAGGCGGGGCGCCCGACGGTGCCCCGCTTGCTACGTTCGCGGCACCGTCGCCCCGAGGAGGCTCCGTGGCACCCGACACCCCGTCGTCCGACGCACCCGCGCCGGTCCCGCCGGTCCGACTGACCGAGCTCGGGTTCTACGGGCTCGCCGGCCAGCCGGACAGCTCCCGCGACCTCGTCGAGGAGGTCCGCCTGGGCGAGCAGCTCGGCCTCGGGGCGGTCTTCCTGTCGGAGCGGTTCGACAAGAAGGAGGTCGGGGTCCTGTCGGGCGCGGCCGGCGCGGTGAGCGAGCAGCTGACGGTGGTCACGGCGGCCACCAACCACAACACCCGCCACCCGATGATCACGGCCGGGCTCGCCCGCACGATGCAGAGCCTGACCGACGGTCGCTTCGTGCTCGGCCTCGGGCGGGGCATCCCCGTCATCCAGGACACCTACGGCATCCCCCGGATCACCACCGCAGCCCTGGAGGACTTCGCCGGCATCCTGCGGCGGCTCTTCCGGGGCGAGTTCATCGTGGGTCACGACGGTCCGGCCGGATCCTGGCCCGTCCTCTACCTGGCCGCCATCGACGAGTACCTCCCCCTCGGCCTGGTGGCCTTCGGCCCGCAGTCACTCGCACTCGGGGGCCGGTGCTTCGACGAGGTCGTCCTCCACACCTTCTTCACCGAGAAGACGACGCGGCGGTGCGTCGCCACGGTCCGCCGAGCCGCCGAACGGGCCGGCCGCGACCCCGGCGCGGTTCGGGTCTGGTCGTGCCTCGCCACCATCGGCGACCACATCCCCGAGGACCTCCGCCTCATGAAGTCGGTGGGCCGCCTCGCCACCTACCTCCAGGGCTACGGCGACCTGCTGGTCTCCACCAACGGCTGGGACCCGGCGGTGCTCGAGCGGTTCCGGGCCGACCCGGTGGTGGCCGGGTTCCTCGGCGGGATCGACACCCACGCCACCACGTCGCAGCTCGAGCACATCGCCACCCTCCTGCCCGACGAGTGGCTGGGTGCGAGCGCCACCGGCACGGCCGAGCAGTGCGCCGCCACCGTGCGGGACCAGCTGGCGATGGGCTGCGACGGGGTCATCCTCCACGGTGCCACCCCGCGCGAGCTCGAGCCGGTGGTGGCCGCCTACCGCGCCGCGTCGTAGGCGACCAGGACGAGGCCGCCTCAGGCGCCCTCGTAGTCGAAGCCGAGGTCCGGTGCGGTCAGCAGGGCGGTGAACTCGAGACCCTCGGCCGCCGCCATCGCCGCGCAGGTGCCGCCCCGGTCGACGACGGCCACCAGGAGGACCGGCACCGCCCCGGCCTCGAGGACGGCGTGGGCGGCCTCGAGCAGCGACGTCCCCCGGGTGACGGTGTCCTCGGTGATCACCACCCGGTCGCCCGGGTCGAGTGCCCCGGCGATGCGCCCGCCGGCGCCGTGGTCCTTCGCCTCCTTGCGCACGCTGAACGCCTTGAGGGGGCGCCCCCGGGTGGCGGCGACCCCGGCGGTGACGAACGCCACCGGGTCCGCTCCCATGGTCAGTCCCCCGATGGCGTCGGCGTCGTCCGGCACGACCGACAGGATCCCGTCGGCCACCAGCAGCATCGCCTCGGGCCGGCACACGGTCTGCTTGGCGTCGATGAACCAGGTGCTCCGCCGGCCCGACTTGAGGGTGAAGTCGCCCCGCTTGACCGAGTGCGAGAGCAGGTGGTCCCGCAGTGCCGCGAACCGGGTCCCGGGCAGTGGGGTGGTCACGACCCGCCACCCCACAGCGACGGCCCGACCAGGTCGACCCCGCGCTCGCCCGCCTCGACCCGACCCACCACGACGGGTTCGATGCCGGCGCCGGACAGGGCGTCGACGGCGTCGCCGACCGAGTCCGACGCCACCACCAGTACCATCCCGAGGCCGAGGTTGAACACGCGAGCCATCTCGTCGTCGGCCACCCGGCCGAGGCGCCGGATCTCGTCGAAGATGACCGGGACCTCCCAGGTCCCCCGTTCCACGACGGCACGGGCATCCTCGGGGAGGACGCGCGGGATGTTGCCGCCGAAGCCGCCGCCGGTGATGTGGGCGACGGCGTGGACGTCGGCCACGTCGATCGCCGCCCGGACGGCCGGGGTGTAGATGACCGAGGGTCGGAGCAGCTCGTCACCGAGGGTGACGTCCGCCCCCTCCCACGCCGGCGCGTCGAGCGCCCGGCCCGTGCGCTCGAGCAGCACGTGCCGGGCGAGCGTGTAGCCGTTGCACCGGAGCCCGGGCGACGGCAGGCCGACCAGCACGTCGCCGGGCCGGACCCGGGCCGACCCGAGGACCCGCTCCTGGTCCACCACCCCGACGGCGAATCCGACGAGGTCGAACTCGCCCGGCTCCATGATGCCGGCGTGCTCGGCCATCTCCCCGCCCAGCAGTGCGGCTCCCACCTGGCGGCACCCCTCGGCCACCCCGGCCACGAGGTCGGCCATCCGGTCCGGCTCGACGGCTCCGGTCGAGATGTAGTCGAGGAAGAAGAGCGGCTCGGCGCCCTGGCAGACGAGGTCGTCGACGCACATGGCCACCAGGTCGACGCCGATGGTGTCGAGCCGGCCGACGTCCTGGGCGACGACCAGCTTGGTGCCCACGCCGTCGGTGGCCGCCACCAGGACGGGCCGGTCGTAGCGGGCCGTGTCCAGCCGGAAGAGCCCGCCGAAGTCGCCGAGCCCGCCGACCACCTCCGATCGTCGGGTCGATGCCACCATCGGCTTGATCCGCTCGACCGCACGCTCACCGGCGTCGATGTCCACGCCCGACCCGGCATAGGTCGCGGGTCGGTCGGAGGAGGGTCGGGGTGGGTTCGCCACGCGGTCGGTCAGGCCGGGGCCGAGCCGACGGTGGCCGTCACCGCGGGCCGCTCGGTGATCGACACCGCCACCTGCTGGACCGGAACCGGGTAGTTGCCGGTGAGACAGGCGTCACAGAAGCCGGCGCCCGGTGCGTCGATGGCCTCCACCAGGTGCGCCAGGCTCAGGTACTCGAGGGAGTCGACGTCGAGGAACTCGACGATCTCGTCGAGCGACTTGGTCGCGGCCAGCAGCTCGGTGCGGTCCGGGGTGTCGATGCCGTAGAAGCACGGCCACTGGAACGGGGGCGACGAGATGCGGAGGTGGACCTCGGCCGCCCCCGACTCGCGCAGCATCCGCACCATCGCCCGGGTGGTGGTGCCCCGGACGATCGAGTCGTCGACGACCACCACGCGCTTGCCGGCGATGTTCTCGCGCAGCGGGTTGAGCTTGCGACGGACCCCATTCGCCCGCTCGGCCTGGGTGGGGGCGATGAAGGTGCGGCCGATGTAGCGGTTCTTGACCAGTCCCTGGCCGTAGGGGATGCCCGATCCGACGGCGTAGCCCTCGGCCGCGGGCACCCCCGAGTCGGGAACGCCCATCACCAGGTCGGCGGGGACCGGACGCTGGGTGGCCAGCAACTGGCCCATGCGTCGGCGGGCGCCGTGGACCTCGTTGCCGTAGAGCCGGGTGTCGGGACGGGCGAAGTAGACGAACTCGAAGATGCAGAGCTTCGGATCGAGGCGCTCGTCGGGGAAGGGACGCACCGAGCGCACCTCCTTGCCGTCGATGACCACCATCTCCCCCGGCTCCAGCTCCCGGATGAACGTTGCCCCGATGACGTCCAGGGCGGGGGACTCCGAGGCGAGGACCCAGCCCTGCTCGAATTCGTCGGTCGCCTCGAGCCGGCCCAGGCACAGCGGGCGGAACCCGTTCGGGTCCCGTACGCCGATGATCCGGTCGGCATCCATGAGCACGAAGGAGAACGCCCCCTCGACCTTGGGCAGGACCTCCACCAGCGCCCGTTCGAGGTCGTCCGCGTGCTCGGCACGGGTGCGCTCGGGCAGGTCCGGCGGGAACGCCTGGGCGAGCAGCTCGGCGACCAGGTCGCTGTCCGAGGAGACGAGACCCGGCAGCATGCTGGCCTGCTCGGCCAGGGAGTCGGTGTTGGTCAGGTTACCGTTGTGGGCCAGGCCGAACCCGGCCCGCCCGACGCCCCGGAACACCGGCTGGGCATTGATCCAGTCACTCGATCCCGCCGTCGAGTACCGGGTGTGGCCGATGGCGAGGTGACCGCGGAGGCCGGAGAGCTTGCGCTCGTCGAACACGGTGGTGACCAGGCCCATGTCCTTCATCACCGTGATCAGGTCGCCGTCGCTGACGGCCATGCCGGCCGACTCCTGGCCACGGTGCTGCAGTGCGTAGAGACCGTCGAAGGTGAGGTGTGCGACGGGACGCCCCGGGGCGTAGACCCCGAAGACGCCACACGCTTCCTTGGCCTCCATCATCGGTCGGTCACCGCACACACCGGAGTTCGTCGGACGGATGGGCACGGGACGGGACGAGTGCGCTCCTGACCACCTCTTCACTCTAGTGCCACCCGCCCGCGGTCCGCCCGCCCGGGACGTCGGACCGGCGGCGACCGGCGCCTCCCCGCGGCCCCCAGGGGTCGGTCCACATCCCGACGAGAGCGGAGCAGCAGAAGCAAGTGGCCGTGGGCGGAACGGGCAACGTGCGGACCGGAGGGCGTCGCCCCCGGCCCGGAGTGGGGGCGCGGTAGCCGGACCCCCGCGGGTGGACCACCCGGCCGGTAGCCTCCGCCGGGTGATCGATCTCCACACCCACTCGGACCGGTCGGACGGGAGCGACCCACCCGGACGTGTCGTGGACCAGGCCCACGACGCCGGCTGCGGTGCCGTGGCCCTCACCGATCACGACACCCTGGACGGCCTGCCCGAGGCACGCTCCCGGGCCGATGCACGGGGGATGCGTCTGGTGCCGGGCTGCGAGGTCTCCTGCGTGCCCGTCGCCGGGGGCGGCGTCCACGTGCTGGTGTACTTCGTCGACGACCCCCGGAGCCCCCTCGGCATCGAGCTCGCCCGACTCCGGGACGACCGCCGGATCCGCAACGAGGCACTCGCCGCCCGGCTCCAGGAGCTGGGGATCCCCGTCACCGTGGAGGCGGCCGCGGCCCATGCCGGCACGGCCGAGGGAGTCGGGCGCCCCCACTTCGCACGGGCCATGGTGGACGTGGGCGCAGTGGGCTCGCTCGACGAGGCGTTCGCCCGCTACCTCGGCAACGGCGGCGAGGCCTACGTGCCGAAGGGACGGCTCACCGTGGCCGACGTGTGCCGACTCGCCCGCGACTCGGGCGGGGTCGCCGTGCTGGCCCATCCGCGC
>DATLRE010000010.1:0-35777 GCA_035534835.1 Acidimicrobiales bacterium | reverse complement strand
CACCAGGTGGGGTGCGTGGTGCAGCAGGTACCGGTCCTTGCCGCTGGCCGGCTCGCCCTCGGGGCCGTTGGCCACGACGACGGGCCGCGACCGTCCCGACCGGGAGACGGACCGCCACTTCGTCCCGACCGGGAACCAGGCCCCGCCGTGGCCCCGCAGCCCGCTCTGGTCCACGGCGTCGAGGATCGTCCGTGAGCTCACGGTGGGCAGGGTCCCCCAGCGCTGGAGGTGGGCCTCCAGGCCCACGACGGCGGAGTCGCCGGTGTCGAGGAGGCGGTTCGGCCCCGTGGGCGCGGTCACCGGCCGTCGCCGCCCGACCCGCCCAGCGAACCGCCGGGGGTGCCGCTGACGGACCCGGACAGGGCCCCGGTCTGCTGGTCGATCTGGAGGTTGATGACGAGGGTGACGGCACCGGGGGCGTTCACCTGGCCGGTGATGGTCCCTCCGTTCAGCCCGATGACCGAGCCGCGGTAGCCCCCGAAGGCGACCGTGCCGGACGAGAGCGACACGCCGCCCCCTCCCGACTCCTGGCCGACGAGCACCACGGTGAGCGGCGTGCTGGACGAATTCTGGAGCCGCATGGCCAGGGTGATCTGGATCACACCCTGGGAGTCGGGCCGGGACTGGGTCTGGTTGCCGGTGATCTGGCTGGTGAAGGGCGCGGACGGCACCGACGTCGAGCCGGAGCCGGAGCCGGACGGGGCGGTGGTCGTGGGGGTCCCCCCGGCCGCAGCGGCCGAGGACGGGGCCGTCGTCGCCGGCGCCCCGAACTTCGCGGCGATCTGGGACAGGAGGGCCGACGACGTGCCCGAGCGGTGGGACCAGTCCGGCCGCAGCGGGCCGACGGCGGCGAACCCGGCGATGGCCAGGGTGACCACGACGGCACCGATGCCGGCGGCGGCGCGCCGGGCGAGGGGGAAGGCGCGGCCGGTGGTGAGTCGCCAGGCCAGCGCGCCGAGGACCGCCGCCGTGCACACGGCCTCGACCAGGAGCACGACGGGCAGCGGGGTGTCGGTGCCGGACCCGAGCCCGTGGAGCAGGGCGATCGGCCAGCACAGGTAGGCGAGCCAGTGGACGAACCGCCACGAGCCGTAGCCGATGCGGTGGCGCAGCCCGCTCGTGATCAGCACGGCCAGCATCAGGTCGAACCCGAGGGCGCCGAGGCCCAGGTAGATCGGCCGGTACGGCGAATGGAACGGCAGGACGGTATCGAGGAACCCGATGGGCACGAACCCGTCGAGCACCGTCGTGACCACATGGATGCCGACGAAGGCGATGCACAGCAGCGACAGGTTGCGGTGGACGTTCTGGGAGAGGAAACGCGGCCACCGCTCGGAGGTCCAGCCGACCGACGCGACGACCCCGAGCACGATGGTCGCGCTGAGCAGCACGATCGAGACCAGCCCGCTGGCGCGCGTGAGGAACCAGAACGCCTTGCCGCCGACGGCGGCGACGCTCGACGCGGTGGCGAGCATCATCGGCCGGTGCCCCCGCGTCCGGTGGGTGCCACGTCGTCGGGCCACCCGGCGACGGTCACCACGGCTCCGTCGTGGGCCACCAGCCGGGCGGGCAGGCACCGGTCGGCCAGCCACGCCGGCGCTGCGCCGCCGAGCACGAGGGAGGCCGTGGAGGCCGTGTTGGCGTCGACGCTCGAGCCCGCGGCCACCGTGACGGTGCGCCACGGCGTGGCGGCGGGCAGCCCGGTCGACGGGTCGACGACGTGATGGACCGGGGCGCCGCCCAGGAGCCAGTGACGGTTGCCGATCCCCGAGGTGGCGAGGCCTCCCGACGCGATCGACACCGCCGTGGGTGCGTCGGGGTCCCCGCAGATGTCGGCGACGCCGACGGCGAACCCGCCATCCGGCGCGGACTCGACGGCGAGGTCGCCGCCCAGCGACACGAGCACGCCGCAGCCGAGCCGTGACGCGATCGTGGCCGCGGCACGGTCGGCGGCCCACGCCTTGGCCGTGGCGCCGAGGTCGAGGAGGGTGCCGGCCGGCACGGTGACGGTGCATGCCTCGGCGTCGACCACGACCGACCGCCAGCCGGGCACCGGTGCGGCCTCGGGAAGGGCGCCGGCCACCCCGTCGGCCACCGCGGCGAAGTCGCGGTCGTAACCGAGGCGGCACAGGGCGCCGCCCACCGTCGGGTCGACGGCACCACCGGTGACATTCGCGGCCTGCAGCGCCACCCCGACGAGCATGACGAGGTCGGGGGAGACGGCGACCGGGCCGCCGTCGGACTCCCGCCGGAGCCGGCAGACCTCGGAGTCGTCACGGAAGCGGCTGGCCGCGGCCTCGACCCGGTCGAGCTCGTCGTCGAGCAGGCGCGACGCCGCGACGACGACGGCGGGGTCGGTCACCACCACCTCGATCCGGGTGGACCAGCGGGTCGTGCGATGGGCGCCGAGTCGGACCGCCCGGTCGGTGACCGGCGTGGCCCGGCTCAACTCGAGCCGCTGCTCACGACCGGCGCCTGGTAGGCGGGGGCCGGCGTGTTCGCGGGGGCCGAGGGGGCGGACGCGGTGGAGGACCCGGCGCCGACGCTCCCACCGGACGAGACGGGGGCCGGGGAGCCGGCGGGCGTGGCCGCCCCGACCGACCCGCTCGTCGAGCTGGACGTGGACGTCGAACGCCCGGGGAGTGCCTGGCTCAGGTAGACGCCCGCCACTGCCACGGCGGCCAACGACGCGAAGGTTGCGCCCTTGGAGATCGACCGGGCCCGTTCGATGCCGGCGTCGCGCTGGAGCCGAGCGGTACGGGTGGGGTCGATCCGAGGGATGCTGCCGGCTCGCCGGGGTGCGCTCATGAAGGCAAGGCTACGGATCCAACCTGACACCCAGATGAAACGATTCTAAGAATCCGCTGAGAAAGCGGGCCGATCCGCCGGCTGGCCCGTACCCGGTCGGTCGTCGGACGGCTGCGGACCGGCTGCGGCCTCGCCCGGACCGGGGGGCGGGAGGTCGTCCGACCGGTGTGCCTGGCGCCAGGTGACCTCGAAGCGGGCCCCGCCACGGGGCGAGGACCCGATCGACCAGGTCCCCGAGGTGGCGTGGACGACGGCGTCGGCGATGGCCAGGCCCAGCCCGGTCCCGCCGGGCGACTGCACGGCCCGGTGGAACCGGTCGAACACCAGTTCGCGGTGGGCCTCGGGGATGCCCGGCCCCGAGTCGTCCACGGTCAGCACGACCCGTCCCCCGCCGGTGGCGACCGACACGTCGACGGCACCGCCCTCGCCCGCGTACTTGCAGGCGTTGTCGACCAGGACGGCCACCAGCCGGTCGATGCCCTCGGCGTCGGCCCGTATCAGGGCCGTGCCGGCCGGGGCGGTGCGGGCGGTCAGCTGGATCGATCCGGTGTCGGCGACGGCGGCGAACCGGGCGACGGTGGCCTCCGCCATGGCCGAGAGGTCGACGGTGCCGCGCCGGCCCGGGTCGAGGCCGACCCCGTCGGCCCGGGCGAGCCACAGCAGGTCCTCCACGATGGTGCGCAGCCGCGACGACTCGGAACCGATCCGCCGCAGGACGTCCTCGTACTCGTCGGGGGAGCGCGGACGCCCGAGGGCGAGATCGACCTCGGCCTCGATCACGCTCAACGGGGTCCGCAGTTCGTGGCTGGCGTCCGCCGTGAACTCGGCCTGGCGCCGGCGGATCTGCTCGATGGGGGCCGAGGCACGCAGCCCGACCACGAAGGAGCCGGTGAAGGTCACGAGGAGCAGGAGGGCGCCGAGCACGACCTCGACCAGGACGATCTCGCCTCCGGACTCGCCCACCCGGGCCACGCTCTCGCCGGCCACCAACCAGCCCCCGCGGGCGGGTGCGGCGGCCAGGCGGAAGTCCCGGCCCTCGACGGGCTGGGTGGTCGTCCCCGCCGACCAGGTCCGGGTGGGTAGCGCCGGGGCCGCGACCGTCAGCGCCTCGATGGTGCCGTCCGAGGTGACCCGCCAGACGAACACGGGTGCGTCGTCGACGTCCCCGCTGGAGCGGCCCGCGACGGCACTCGACGTGCCGGGCGGCGCCGCCGCTGTCGCCACCAGGACGGCCATGAGCCGCCGGTCGATGTCGTGGTTCAGGCGGGCGAGGATGGAAGAATTCACCAGGACGGCCAGCAGGAGGGTCACGGCGCCGACCACGACGGTGGCGGCCAGGGCCACCCGTGCGGCGTGGGCCCAGCGCTGGTCGGGGAGCCGGAAGCGCGACCTCGGAGCGGTCGTCATTCCGGCACGATCCGGTAGCCGAAGCCCCGGACCGTCTCGATCCGGGCGGTGGCACCGGCGAGCTTGGCCCGCAGCCGGCCCATGTGGACGTCGATGGTGTTGGAGCCGACGGGGTCGGCCTCGTCGTCCCAGACCTGCACGGCGATGGTCCGGCGGTTCACCGCCGCGGGTGCCCGGCGCAGGAGCAGCTCGAGCAGGCCGGTCTCGATGGTCGTGAGCTGGAGCGGCTGGTCGTCCCGCGTGGCCATCCGGGTGGACGGGTCGAAGGCCAGATCGCCGCAGCGGAGCAGTGGACCGAGCGCCAGCGGGGGTCGGCGCTGGAGCGCCGTCAGCCGTGCCGTGAGCTCGGCGAACGAGAAGGGCTTCACCAGGTAGTCGTCGGCGCCCTCGGTCAATCCCTCGACGCGGTCCTCGGTGGCGTCGCGGGCCGTCAGCATGAGCACCGGCGTCCGGTCGCCCCGGGACCGCATCTCGCGCACCACCTCGATCCCGGTGGTGATCGGCATACGCCAGTCGAGGACCGCCACCTCGTAGGTGTAGGACCGGAGGTAGGCGAGGGCGTTCCGCCCGTCCTCGACCGCGTCGACCACGTAGCCGTGCTCGCGCAGCCCCCGTTCGAGGACCGAACGCAGGCCGGGGTCGTCTTCCGCCACCAGGACCCTCATCGCCACACCCTCATCGGATCCCATTCTGGCCCACGGGAAGTGTCAGTGACCCGAGCCCGCACCGCCGGCCGCCAGCCAGGGGCCGATGGTCGGCACCATGAGGGCGGCCAGGACGACCCCGACCACCAGGCAGCAGGCCTGGGTCCACAGCCGGGCCCCCGCGCCGCGCACCTGGCGGCGGGTGCGGGCCACCAGGTCGGCCGGGGCGAGCTTGCTGGTCTCCAGCACGTGGCCGAGGACGTGGATCGTCATGGCACCGAACCACAGGACGAAGCTGGCCTTGTGCACGAAGAACACCGAGTCGCGCAGCGAGTGAGGGACCAGGAGCAGGGCGATCCCCGAGGCGAAGACCAGGAGGGTCAGCAGTACGACGACCGGGCCGAGCAGACGCAGCGGCAGCACCGGCGTCCCGCGGGCGCGGTAGGGGCCGCTGCCCAGGTAGTAGCGGGCCATCCGCCATCCGGTGGTGGCCATCTTGAGCAGCACGAAGGGGACCAGCACCATGCCGATCACCACGTGCGGGGTCACGAGCGAGCCCAGCTGCAGGAGCGTGAGCCCCTCGGCCGCCAGCAGCACCAGCAGCACGGCCGCGGTCAGGCCGGTCATCCGGGCGTTGCCCTCGGGCCCACCGAGCGGCCGGGGCGGGGCGGCGTGACGCCGGCGTTCCGGAGCGGTGCCGGGCCCGCCGAGCGGCCGGGTCGGGACGGCGTGGCGCCGGCGTTCCGGCGCGGTGTCGGGCTCGAGGGGCCGGCGCGCGGCGGCGGGGGTCCTGTCGGTCACCCCCCGAGTGTGCAGGCACAACCTGACGGGGTCATGACACCCTGCGCAACCGTCGGTCGGCGTCCGTGAACGCGGAGGCCGGGTCGTGTAGGGTCACGGGCACGGCGGACGATACCCGCCGCAGTCAGCTCCAACGTGCCGCCCGGCGGGCGGCGAACGATCGAAGTGCGGGAGTCGGAGAGTCCCCGCAACTCACAATCCTCCGGGTTCCCCGACATCGGCTGCCCCCCTGCCCCTCGTGGTGGTCGGCGTCGGGGACCCGGCGGGCTCTCCGTCCCGGATGCGATCCGGTCAGCGGGTGGTCGGCAGCCAGGCCGGCCGGCGCGCCTCGTAGGCCTCGATGTCGGCCTCATGGCGCAGCGTCAGTCCGATGTCGTCCCAGCCGTTCAGCAGGCGCGCCCGGGTGAACTCGTCCATCGGGAAGGTCGTCTCGATCCCGGCGGCCGGCGCGTCGAGCGTCCCCCGTTCGACATCGATGGTGATCTCGAGCGAGGGGTCGGCGAGCACGGCGTCGAGCAGGGCCCGACCCACCTCCGGGTCGACCTGGACGGGCACGAGCCCGGCCTTGGTGCAGTTGTTCCGGAAGATGTCCGCGAACCCGGGCGACACGACGGCGGCGAACCCGTAGTCGAGGAGCGCCCACACGGCGTGCTCGCGCGACGACCCGGTCCCGAAGTTCGGTCCGGTCACGAGGATGGTCGCCCCGGCATGCTCCTCGCGATTGAGGACGAAGTCGCGGTCGTCCCGCCACTCGCTGAACAGCCCGGCGCCGAACCCGGTGCGCTCGACGCGCTTGAGCCAGTCCGACGGGATGATCTGGTCGGTGTCCACGTCGGACCGGTCGAGCGGCACGGCCCGCCCGGACACCAGCTGCACGGCGTCCATCAGCCGAGCTCCGCCGGAGTGGCGAACCGTCCGGCCACGGCGGTCGCGGCCGCCACCGCCGGCGACACCAGGTGGGTGCGGCCGCCCCGGCCCTGCCGGCCCTCGAAGTTGCGGTTGGAGGTCGACGCGGCGCGCTCGCCGGGCGCCAGCTTGTCGGGGTTCATGGCCAGGCACATCGAGCAGCCCGGCTCCCGCCATTCGAAGCCGGACCCGGTGAACACCCGGTCGAGGCCCTCGGCCTCGGCCTGGGCCTTGACCCGGTGCGACCCGGGTACCACGAGCGCCCGCATGCCGGATCGGACCGTGCGGCCGCGCAGCACGTCGGCGGCCGCACGCAGGTCCTCGATCCGCCCGTTGGTGCACGAGCCGATGAACACGGTGTCGACCGGGACCTCGGCGAGCGGGGTGCCGCCGACCAGGCCCATGTAGTCGAGCGCCCGCGCTGCGGCCTCCCGCTCGGCCGGCGTGTCGAAGGAGTCGGGATCGGGGACGGTGCCGTCGATCCGGGCCACCTGGGCGGGGTTGGTCCCCCAGGTGACGAACGGCGCCAGCCCGGACGCGTCGAGCACGACCTCCTTGGCGAAGGTCGCCCCCGCATCGGTCGGCAGCGAGCGCCAGTAGTCGAGCGCCTGCTCCCACGCCGCGCCCTTGGGAGCGTGGTCCCGGCCCTCCAGGTAGGCGAACGTGGTGTCGTCCGGTGCGATCATGCCGGCGCGGGCGCCGCCCTCGATCGACATGTTGCACACGGTCATGCGACCCTCCATGGACAGGCCGGCGACGGCGGAACCGCGGTACTCGATGACGTGGCCGCTGCCCCCGCCCGTCCCGATGCGGCCGATGACGGCCAGGACCAGGTCCTTGGCGGTGACACCGGCCGGCAGCTCGCCGTCGACGGTGACGGACATGGCGGCCGGCCGCCGCTGGGGGAGCGTCTGGGTGGCGAGCACGTGCTCGACCTCGCTGGTGCCGATCCCGAAGGCGAGGGCGCCGAACGCCCCGTGCGTCGAGGTGTGGCTGTCCCCGCAGACGATGGTCATGCCGGGCTGGGTCAGTCCCTGCTCGGGACCGATGATGTGGACGATGCCCTGGTCGGCGTGGCCCATCGGGTAGCAGGTGATCCCGAACTCGGCGCAGTTGGCGTCGAGGACCGACAGCTGCTTGGCCGAGACGGGGTCGGCCACCGGCTTGTCGATGTCGGTGGTCGGCACGTTGTGGTCGGCCGTGGCGACGGTGAGGTCGGGGCGGTGCACCCCCCTCCCGGCGAGCCGCAGCCCGTCGAACGCCTGGGGCGACGTGACCTCGTGGACGAGGTGGAGGTCGATGAAGAGGATGTCGGGCTCCTCCGCGCCACCGGGGCGGACGACGTGGCTCTCCCAGACCTTCTCCGACAGCGTGCGGGGCTCATCCACGGCGATCAGGCTCCGATCTCGACGATCTCCACCCGGAGGCTGCCCCCGGGTGCTGCGTATTCGACGGTGTCGCCCACCGCGTGGCCGAGCAGCGCCTGCCCGAGCGGGGACCCGGGCGACACCACGGTCAGGTCGCCCTGGCGCTCCTCGATCGACCCGACGAAGTAGTCCGTGGTGTCGTCGGCGTCGTCACCCTCGTAGCGGAGCGTGACGACGGATCCGTGTCCCACCGTGCCGTCGGGGGCTCCTCCGCCCTCGACGATGACCGCCTTCTTGAGCATCTGCTCGAGCTGGCGGATCCGCGACTCCATCTTCCCCTGGCTGTCCTTGGCGGCGTGGTAGTCGCCGTTCTCCTTCAGGTCGCCGAGGGCACGGGCCGCCTCGATGAGGGCGGCGATCTCCACCCGGCCGCGCGTGGTGAGGTCCTCGAGCTCGGCCTGGAGGCGCTCGTAGGTGTCGCGTGTCAGCTGGGTGTCGGCGGAGTCGCTCACGGGGTACCAGGGTAACGGGTCGGCGACCGGTGCCCCGACGGCCGGGGGCGTGGATTCGGCCCGAACGCGGCCACCCGTGGGAAGATCGGGCCCGGGACCGCCGGACAGGGAAGTCCCGCGGACCACCGGACGGGGGAGCCGACGTGCCACCTCCCGGTGGGACCGCGCCGCCGCACGACCGAAGGAGACGTTGATGGCCGACATCCAGGGCACCTGGGACCCGCAGTACGAGGCTGTGGCGACCACGCTGGCCGCCAGCCTGGACGCCGGGACCGACACCGGCGCCTCCGTGGCCGTGCTGGTGGGCGGCGAGCCCGTGGTCGACATCTGGGGTGGGACCGTCGACGAGGCGGGCACGGCCCCGTGGGAGCGGGACACCCTCGTCAACGTGTGGTCGATGACCAAGACGATGACGTTCCTGTGCGCGCTGATGCTGGCCGACCGCGGAGAGCTCGACTTCTCCGCCCCGGTCGCCCGGTACTGGCCCGAGTTCGCCGCCGGCGGCAAGGAGGCCGTCGAGGTCCGACACCTGATGGCCCACACCGCCGGGCTCCCCGGGTGGGACGAGCCGATGCGGCCCGAGGACCTGGCCGACTGGGAGCGGTGCACCAGCCTGCTGGCCGCCCAGGCGCCGTGGTGGGAGCCGGGGACCGCGTCGGGCTACCACCTGGTCAGCCAGGGCTACCTCATCGGCGAGGTGGTCCGCCGGATCACCGGCGTGTCGATCGGGACGTGGTTCGCCTCCGAGGTGGCCGGACCGCTCGGTGCCGACTTCTCCATCGGCCTGCCGGAGTCGGAGGAGCCCCGCGTGTCGATCGTCATCCCCCCGCCCCCGATGGACCTCGACGTGCTCCAGCCCTCCGAGGTGATGATCCGGGCCGCCACCAACCCGCCGCTCGATGCCACGTACCCGGGCCACCGGTGGTGGCGCGCCGCCGAGATCCCGGCGGCCAACGGGCACGGCAACGCCCGCTCGGTGGCGATGGTGCAGTCGATCATCGCCGGGCGGGGCGAGACGCGCGGGGTGCGGCTGCTGTCGGAGGCGGGGTGCGAACGGGCCTTCGACGAGCAGATCCGCGGGGTCGACCGGATCCTCGGGTTCGACCTCCGGTTCGGCATGGGGTACGGGTTGAGCTCGGCCATGATGCCGATCGGCCCGCGGGCCTGCTACTGGGGCGGCTACGGCGGCTCGCTGATCGTGATGGACCAGGATGCCGACCTGACCATCTGCTACGCCATGAACCGGATGGGGGACGCCCTCATGGGCGACCTGCGGGGGTTCGGGATCGTGGCCGCGGCCGTCGCCGGACTGGCCGGAGGCTGAGAGGCACGGGCACCGTCCATGGCCGACGGCAACGGGTGCAGGTGATGGCGTGACGGGGGCACCGGGCCCTCCGGAGGACGCTGGGCCGCGGTCGTTCGAGGTCCAGTTCGAGGAGCAGCAGCAGTCGCCGATCCGGTGGAGGGCGCTGGTCAAGCGGTCCCTCGGGATCGCCTTCGCCGGGATCGTCCTCTACCTGGTGGCCCCGAGCATCCTGTCGGTCCTCCACTCGTGGCCCCGCCTGGCCACGCTCAACCTGCTGTGGTTCGTCCCGGCGGTCGTGGCCGAGGGCGCCCACTTCGCCTGCACCTTCTCCCTGCAGCGCATCGCGCTGCGCACCAAGGCATGGTTCGCGGTGATCACCGCGCAGCTGGCCGGGAACGCGATCTCGCTCACCGTTCCGGGCGGCGCCGCCGCCGGCGCCGCCGTCCAGTTCCGGATGCTCAGCACGGCGGGGATGGACCCCACCGAGTCGGTGAGCGGGCTGACCGCGTTCGCGTTCCTCGGGATCGGCGGCCTGCTGGCCCTGCCGGTCTTCGTCCTGCCGGTGGTGCTCTTCGGCGCCCCGGTGTCGTCCGGGCTGACCGACGCCGCCTGGGTGGGCGTCGTGGGCTTCGTCCTCTTCACGGGGTTCGGCGCCGTGGTGATGGCGACCGACGGACCACTGGTGTGGGCCGGGAGCGCGGCCCAGACCGTCCGGAACCGCCTGTTCAAGAAGCGGACCCCCCTCGAGGGGCTCCCTGTGCGCCTGCTCGAGCAGCGCAACGTCATCCGCAGCGTCCTCGGTCAGCAGTGGTGGCAGGCCACGCTGCTGTCGGTCGGGCGGCTGCTCTTCGACTACCTGTGCCTGCTGTTCTGCGTGCGGGCGGTCGGCGCCCATCCGAGGCCGGCGCTCATCCTGCTGGCCTACGCGGTCGCCGGGGTGATCGGCCTCGTCCCCATCACTCCGGGCGGGATCGGCATCGTCGAGGCGAGCCTCGCCGGGTTCCTGGCCCTGGCCGGGCTGACCGGTGCCGAGGCGGTGCTCGCCACGCTGGCCTACCGGCTCGTGTCGTACTGGCTGCCGATGCTGGCGGGCCCGGTCGCCTACGGCGTCTTCCGCTACCGCTACCGGGACCAGGGATCGTCGCCGCAGCCCACCGGAGCGGCACCGACCTGATCCGGGCACCTAGCGGAGGTCGACCTCGCCGTCGGCCCGCAGGGTGCCGAGGCGCCCGCAACCCTCCTCGGTCACCAGCACGGCCAGCTGGTCCGGGTCGGTCACGCGGGCCCAGGCCCGCCGCCCCTCGAGGGTCCGGCAGGCCACGACGGCGCGCTCGGGGGACCCGGGTCGTCCGAACTCGACCGAGTACGTCTCGACCGTCACCTCCCCCCGGGCGTCGGCATCCGGCGAGCACTGGGGCAGCGACCCGACGGCCGCCTGGGGGTCGGCCCGGGCGAACCCGGCGGCCGATTCGACGACGGCGCCCTCGGGCAGCAGGTCGGCGTCCA
Source organism: Acidimicrobiales bacterium (assembly GCA_035534835.1). Taxonomy (GTDB): domain Bacteria; phylum Actinomycetota; class Acidimicrobiia; order Acidimicrobiales; family RAAP-2; genus Bog-756. The sequence goes on along the minus strand of DATLRE010000010.1, from coordinate 24,520 downwards.
CGTCGCCCGTGGTGTTGGGCGCGGTGCCGTAGACGCCGATGCTGTGCTTGGAGAGGTACCACCCGAGCCCGGTGGTGAGCCCGATCCCACCCGGGTTCGCGCGCAGGACGCCGACCATGGCGGCGAGCGAGTGCGTCCCGTAGTCGTTGCCGGGGCCGCCGGCGAACGTCATGCCGCCGGTCACCGTGAGCGGGCGGGCCGGATCGTCCTCGGGCAGTCCCAATTCGGTGGCGGCGATCTCCACGGCCGCCGGAAAGCAGGAGTAGAGGTCGACGTGGTCGAGGGCGTCCGCCGTGGTTCCGGCCAGGGTGAGCGCCGAGGCACCGGCCAGGCGGATGGCGGGGGAGGAGTGGAAGTCGGCCCGGTGGGACAGGAACCAGTGGTCCTCCGCATCGGCGCCGGCCAGGGGGAAGACCCAGCGGTCGCGGGGGACCCCGGCCGCCTCGGCCGCCGCCGCCGAGCACAGGATGGCCGCCGCACCCTGGTCCACCTGGAGGTTGGCCGTCAGCAGCTTGGTGTAGGGGTAGGCGATCATCCGGTTCGCCTCGGTGACCGTGGTGATCTCCTCGGACGTCCGCGGCTCGCGCAGCCACGCGTACGGGTTGTGCGACGCCACCTCCGAGAACCGCGACCACAGCTCGCCGATGTGGGCCACGTGCTCGGGCAGCGTCCGTCCGGACTCGGCCCGCAGCGCGTTCTCGAACAGGGGGAACACGTGGATCGGGAGGTCGAGGCCGCGCTCCTCCTCCGACCGGGTGGTCCCCCGCCGGTCGCTGCCGAAGAAGGTCGGCACCCCGGTGTCGGCCGGCTGGACCGTCCACGGCAGCAGGGGCCGGTCCGGATGCCGGCGGGCGGCGGCCTGCGTGTAGTAGCAGTCGGCGCCGGCCAGGACGGCGACGTCGAGCTCCCCCCGGGCGATGGCCAGGGCGGTGGCGTTGACGAGGGCCTGCGGGTTGTTGCCGCCCGTCGTCGTGACCAGGACCTGTTCGGGCTCGATGCCGAGCTCCTCGGCCAGCAGTGCCCCCGGATCGATGTAGTGCCAGCTGAGGGGGTTGGCCACCCGGAGCGAGGCGGTCCGGCCCAGCAGCGCCCGCCCCGCCGGCGCCGCCCCGCCCGGCCGTGCGCCGTCGCAGTCCTCGACGGCGGCCACCACCGCGTCGAGCATGAGGCCGAGCGGCTCGGGGCGGTCGGCCAGCGAGCCCTCCCCCTCGGTGTGGGGTCGGTTGGTCACCTGGCCGACCCCCACGACCACCGGGGTGGAGGGGTCGATGGTCATCGGCGCGCCAGCCTACCGGCGGCCCGGATCGGGCCGATTGCCCCCCGGCGCACTCGGTACACTCGGGGGATGCGCATCGCACTGGGCTCGGACCACGCGGGCTACGTCCTCAAGTCGCTCCTGGCCGACCACCTGGCCGCCGCCGGCCACGAGATCCTCGACCTCGGGACGGACACGGCGGCGGTCTCCGTCGACTACCCGCACTTCGGCCAGGCGGTGGCCGCGGCGGTGCTCGACGGGCGTGCGGAGCAGGGCGTCTGCGTGTGCGGGACCGGGATCGGCATCGGCATGGCCGCCAACAAGGTGCCCGGCATCCGGGCCGCGGTCGTCCACGACTCCACCACGGCGGCGCTGGCCCGCCGCCACAACGACGCCAACGTGGTGTGCCTGGGCGGGCGGACGACCGGTCCGGCCGAGGCGGTGGACGCGGTCGACGCGTTCTTCTCCACCGGATTCGAGGGTGGCCGCCACCAGCGGCGCATCGAACAGATCACCGACCTCGACGCGGGACTCGACGCCCTCGGCGCGTCCCTACCGTGACGTGCCGACACGAAAGGCAGCAGCCGACCCCATGAGCAGCCCCACCCACGCCTCGCCCTTCGACGAGTGGCTCGTCGGCGACCCCGAGGTCCGGGCGCTGCTCGGGGCCGAGGTCGAGCGGCAGTCCACCACCGTGCAGCTGATCGCCTCGGAGAACTTCACGTCGACCGCCGTGCTGGCCGCCACCGGGTCGGTGCTGACCAACAAGTACGCCGAGGGCTACCCCGGGCGCCGCTACTACGGCGGGAACCAGGTCATCGACGAGGTCGAGGACCTGGCCCGCGACCGCCTGACGGCGCTGTTCGGGGCCGAGCACGCCAACGTGCAGCCCCACGCCGGGTCGAACGCCAACCTGGCCGTCTACCAGGCCCTCCTGCAGCCGGGCGACACGGTGCTCGCCATGCGGCTCGACCACGGCGGCCACCTCACCCACGGCTCGCCGGCCAGCATCACCTCCAAGGTGTGGAACTTCGTCTCCTACGGGGTCTCGCCGGCCACCGACGACCCGGACAAGCCGGGGGAGATCATCGACTTCGACCAGGTCGCCGACCTCGCCCGCACCCACCGGCCCGCCCTGGTCGTGGCCGGGTCGACCGCCTACGCCCGGATCATCGACCCCCTGCCGTTCCGCGAGATCGCCGACTCGGTGGGGGCACGGTTCCTGTTCGACGCCGCCCACCCGGCCGGGCTCATCGCCGGTGGGGCCCACCCGTCGCCGGTCGGGGTGGCCGACGTGGTGACGTTCACGACCCACAAGACGCTGCGCGGCCCGCGCGGCGGGGCCATCGTGTGCTCGTCCGAGCTGGCCAAGCCCATCGACAGCGCCATCTTCCCCGGGCTGCAGGGCGGCCCCCTCGAGAACGTGATCGCCGCCAAGGCGGTGGCCTTCGCCGAGGCGGCCCGACCGGAGTTCCGCACCTACGCCGCCCAGGTGGTCGCCAACGCCAAGGCGCTGGCCGACGCCGTGGCCGCCGAGGGCATCCGACTGGTGTCGGGCGGCACCGAGAATCACCAGGTCCTGTGCGACCTGCGCACCTTCGACGCCGAGCTGACCGGCAAGGAGGCCCAGGAGGTCCTGGACCGGGCCGGCATCACCTGCAACCGCAACACCATCCCCGACGACCCCCGGTCCCCGTTCGTGACGTCGGGCCTGCGCCTCGGATCCGCCGCCCAGACGACCGTCGGGATGGGCGAGGCCGAGATGGCCCGCATCGGCGGCCTCATCGGGCGGACGCTGCGCGAGCGGGGCGACGACCGCGCCGTCGCCGCCGTCCGGGCCGAGGTCCGCGAGCTGTGCCTGGCGTTTCCGCCGTACCCCGACCTGGCCGGGGCGTGACCGGGGCCGGGCGCACGACCGGCGGTCGGGTGTGCCGACCGGGATGACCCCGTGACCTCGGGCATCCCGCTCAATTGGTACGCGGTGCTGCTCGTCGTCGCCGCCGCCGGCACGTGGATCCTCACCTTCCCGGCCCGGCGCATCGCCGTCGGGATCGGCTACGTGGCCCAGCCCGACGCCCGCAAGGTGCACCAGCGGGTGACCCCCCAGTCGGGGGGCGTGGCCATGTTCCTCGGGATGCTGGTGGCCTGGGCGGTGGCCGCCTCGGTGCCCGCCCTCGCACCGCTCTTCCGGGGGTCGTCGGAGCCGCTCGGCCTCCTGCTGGGGGCGGCCGCCATCTTCGTGGTGGGCCTGATCGACGACTTCCGCGACATGTCGGCCCCGGCCAAGGTGGCCGGCCAGGTCCTGGCGGCCACGATCCTGTACTTCCTGGGGGTGACCTGGTTCCAGTTCAAGATCCCGCTGACCGGACTGGTGCAGCTGTCGCCCGAGTGGACCCCGCTGCTCACGGCGCTCTGGGTCGTCGCCATCACCAATGCGGTGAACCTCATCGACGGGCTCGACGGACTGGCGGCCGGGGTGGTGGCCATCGCCTCGGGGGCACTGGCCGTCTACGGCCTCCACCTCCAGGGACTGGGCAACCTCCCGGCCGACAACATCGGGCCGCTCATCGCCGTGATCACCTGCGGGATCTGCCTCGGCTTCCTCCCCCACAACTTCCACCCGGCGAGGATCTTCATGGGTGACGGCGGTGCGCTCCTGCTCGGCCTGTTGATGGCGGCCTCCACCATGCTGATCGGGGGCCGGACGTCGGGAAACGTGGGAGGCGTGGCCGGGCGCAGTGGACAGACCTACTTCTTCTTCGCCCCCCTCTTCATCCCCTTCTTCATCCTGGGGGTGCCCATCGTCGACATGGCCTTCGCCTTCGTCCGGCGGACGGCCAACCGGACCGGGTTCTCGACCCCGGACAAGAACCACCTCCACCACCGGCTGCTCCGGCTCGGCCACGGGCACCGGCGGAGCGTGCTGATCCTGTGGGCGTGGACCGTCCTGCTGTCCGGCCTGGTGCTCTTCCCCCTCTACATCTCGAGCGTGAACGCGTTCATCCCGTTCGGGGTGCTCGCCCTCGGCGTCATCCTCTACACGCTCTTCCATCCGTCGATCCGGCGCCACGCCGAGCTCGACGACCCGTCGGCGGAGCTCGACGAGCCACCGGCGGGGGAGGGGACCGCGTCGGTCGACGGGTGTCCCGACGCGCCACCCGCGGGGGACGTCGCGGGTGGGGTCGCGGCCGCCGACGGGGCCGGGGGCGTGCACGTCGGCACGCCGGCCACCACCGTTTCCGACCTGTGAACAGCCCGTTTCCTGCGTTTTGCCGCAACCGGGCGAATGGTGCGATGATTCGCCACGTGAATTGCAGGCCTCCCACCCCTTCAGAGGGGTCCACCCCGATGGGTCGCGCCGTGTGCCTGCACCCCCTCGCGACCAGCTCCCGGACGACGCGCCGCTCGTCCGCAGCGTGACCTCGGAACTCCTTCGTGACGCCTTTCGACCCCACCTCTCCTGACGCGGCCCGGACCGCACGTGGACCCTCCCGACCCCCGCACCGGTGCCGACGACCCGACGCCGGACGCGGGGCCCGACGGGGCCGAGCACCGGGGGATGACGGCGGGGGCGAGCGCCTTCCTCGGCCTCGGGCTCTCGCTCGGGGTGTGCCTGGCCATCACGGTCGGCGGCGGCCTGGCGCTCGACGCCTGGCTGCACTCGTCGCCGCTCGGCCTGCTGGTCGGGCTCTCGCTCGGCGTGGTCCTGGCCGTGCTGATGGTCGTCGCCACGGTGCGCAAGTACCTCTGACCTCGGCCACGCACGTACCGACGGCGGTTCCCACCGGACGGGCGGTCTAGACGTGTTCGCCCACTTCGAACTGCCCGACATCGGCGAGGTGTCCCGCCGCACGGTTGCCACCTCGCTCCTGTTCGGCGTGGTGGTCCTGGTGGCGGCGTTCTCGTTCGGCTACCTGTGGGTCGGCGTGGGCGCCTGCATCGGCCTAGCCCTGGGAACGGTCAACTACCGGCTGGTCGGCGTGTCCGTGGACAAGGTGGCCGCCACCGGTACCGACAACCCGAAGCGCCCCCTGGCCGCCAACACGCTCGGCCGGCTGGCCGTCGTCACCGTCATCGCCCTCGGCCTGGCGATGATCGACAAGGGCCTGGGATTCGGCGTGCTGGGTGGGTTGGCGCTCTTCCAGTTCGTCCTGATCTTCAACATGGCCCGGTCGATGGCGAAGGCCGGGCCGATGCCCGAGGGCGTGGACGAGGACGAGGATCCGCTCGACGGCCCGATCGTCGACTCCAACGTGGTCGACGCCTCGGTGGTCGCCGGGCGGCGCGTCGTCGAAGGCGGCCTCGAAGGCGGCATCGTCGACGCCAACGTGGGCGACGTACCGCCCCCCGCCGGCACCGCCGGCGACGACATCCCCGGAGGTGCCTGACCCCATGGGTCCCGGAATCCTGTCCAGCCCCCTGACGGGCATCGACATCTCGGTCGGGGACCGTCTGCAGCGCCACGTGTTCGGCCTGACCATCGACCTCGACATCGTGTGGGCCACGTGCATCGCCGGGGCCATCGTGATCACGCTCGGTCTCGTCCTGCGGTCACGGGCGACGAGTGGCGTGCCCGGCAAGTTCCAGCTGTTGTGGGAGATGGCCGTCGGTGCCGTGCAGACCCAGGTCGACGACTCGATCGGTCCCCGCGGCGCCAAGGTGGTCCCGCTGGCGCTCACGCTCTTCGTCTTCATCTTCACCTGCAACCTCTTCGAGGTGCTCAGCATCGGCTCGAAGCTGGAGTTCCTGCCCGCCCCCACCAGCGACATCAACCTGCCCTTGGCCATGGCCCTCTACGTCATCGTCATGGTCCACGGGGCGGCCATCAAGAGCCGGGGACTCGGCGGCTACCTCAAGCACTACGCGGCGCAGCCGTTCTCCTCCAAGCTGTTCCCGGTCAACCTGTTCATGAACGTGATCGAGGAACTGGTCAAGCCGGTGACCCTCACGCTCCGTCTCTTCGGCAACCTCTTCGCCGGCGGCCTGATGCTGTCGCTCCTGGCCGCCCTGGTCATCTGGAAGCTCGGCCCGGTCCCGATCGGCGGAATCCTCTCGGTCCCGTTCACCCTCGTGTGGAAGACCTTCGACATGGCCATCGGCGCCATCCAGGCCTTCATCTTCGCTCTCCTCACGATCGTCTACTTCGACACTGCGATGGCGCAGGACGAGGCCCACTGAGGCCGGCCGACGGCACGGTTCCACCACTCCCACCCCGAGTTCACCCACTACCTCAACAAAGGAGCAGTTCCCATGGCAGCAAACCCGGTCGACTACACCAGTGCGATCAAGACGGCCGGCGGCCTCATCGGCGCCGGACTCGCCCTCGGCGGCGGTGCCGTCGGCGCGGCCATCGGTGACGGCCTGGCCGGTAGCCAGACGATCGCCGGCGTGGCCCGCAATCCCGAGGCCCAGGGCCGCCTGACCACGCTGATGTTCCTCACCGTCGGCCTCGCCGAGGCGGCCTACTTCATCAACCTTGTCTTCGCCGCCCTCTTCATCTTCTCGCTGGGCAAGTAGTCCTGCCGACCGGGCGACCGCCCGCCGGGCCCCCGGGCCGGGTGGCGGCCACCCGAGGCCCCCCGACCGTCTGACCAAGGAGGACGACCATGCCAATCGCCAGTAACTTCCTCGTCCCGAACGGGACGTTCATCGTGGTCCTGTTCGCGTTCGTTCTCGTGCTGACCGTGCTGGGCCGGTACGTGCTGCCCCCGCTGAACAAGGTGCTCACGGAGCGCCAGGAACAGATCCGCGGCGAGCTCGAGGCCGCCGACAAGGCGAAGGCCGACGCCGAGGTGGCCGACGCCGAGCGCCGGACCGTCCTCGAGCAGGCCCGGGCCCAGGCGCGGGACATCGTCTCGCAGGCGCAGTCCACGGCGGACCAGATCGTGGTGACCGCCACCGCGGAGGGCCAGGCCGTCCACGACCGCATCGTGTCCTCGGCCGACGCCGAGGTCGTCATCGCCCGTCAGGCCGCCGTCGAGGAGGTCACCGCCCGGGTGGGCGAGATCGTGCTGGCCGCCGCCGAGCGGGTCATCGGCCGCGAGATCAATCTCTCGGACCACCAGGACCTGATCGACGAGGCCATCGCCGCCGTGCGCGCCGAGACTTCGGGCGCCGCCACCGGGGGCGCCCGGTGAACCCAGCCCTCCAGGGCTACCTGGTCGCGATGGAGGAGTCGCTGGCCGCCGATGCCGGCCTGGCCGACGCCGGCGCCGAGCTGCACGCCGTCGCCGACCTCGTCGAGGGCACGAACGCCCTCCTCCTCGCCCTCAACGACGGCTCGGTCCCGGTGACGGCTCGTCGCGCCGTCCTCGACCACCTGCTGACCGGCAAGGCCCGTCCGGAGGTCGTCCGACTCGTGCACCAGGCGGTGACGGTCGTGCCCGCCGGCGAGGTCGTGTCGGCCTTCCGGTGGATGGGGAGCCGACTGGAGCACGTGGCTTCCCGCCCGCCGGCCACCGCCGCCGAGCCGTTCGACGAGGAGATCCTCGGTCGCCTGGGCTCGCGCAACCGGGTATCGGGCTACGCGGCAGCCGTGTTCGAGTCGCTCACCGTCGCCGACCTCGAGGAGATCGAGGACCAGCTCTTCCGCTTCGCCCGCACGGTGGAGGCCGACCGGCCGCTGCGACGGGCTCTCGGCGACCGCGACCTGCCCGTCGTGGTCCGCCAGGACGTCATCGCCCGGCTGCTCGACGGCAAGGTCCTCGACGCCACCGTGCGCCTGGCCAGGTACGCCGCCCGCGGCGGCCGGGCCCGGGACATCGTGGCCACCCTCGACACACTCGTCGACGACGCCGCCAAGGCCCGTGGCTGGCGGGTGGCCAAGGTGCAGGCCGCCTCGGCGGTCGACGACGCCCACCAGCACGACCTCGGCGAGGCGCTCGCCCTCCTGACCGGCAACCCGGTCGACCTCCAGGTGACGGTCGAGCCGTCGCTGCTGGGCGGGGTGGTCGTCCAGGTGGGCGACCTGCTGGTGGACTCCAGCACCCGCCACCGGCTCGACGAGCTGAAAGAGCACCTCCTCGCCTCCGAAGAGGCCTACCGGATTCCAGGAACCCCGACACGAAGGGAAGCAACCGATGGCTGAGTTGACCATCAACGCCGACGAGATCACCGCTGCGCTCAAGCAGTACGTCGACGACTACACGCCGGAGGTGGGGACCGAGCAGGTCGGTCGCATCGTGGAGGTGGGCGACGGCATCGCCCGCATCACCGGGCTGCCCGGATGCGCGGTCAACGAGATCCTCGAGTTCGCGGACGGGACCGAGGGCCTGGCCCTCAACCTCGACGAGGAGACCATCGGCGCCGTCATCCTGGGCGACGACACCGGCCTCGAGGAGGAGCAGCTGGTGCGGGCGACCGGGCGCATCCTGTCGGTCCGCGTGGGCGACGCCCTGCTCGGCCGGGTGGTCAACGCCCTGGGCGAGCCCCTCGACGGAAAGGGCCCCATCGCCACCACCGAGACCCGCCGCCTCGAGGTCCAGGCGCCGGGCATCGTGATGCGCCAGCCGGTGTCCGAGCCGCTACAGACGGGGATCAAGGCCATCGACGCCATGACCCCGATCGGCCGCGGCCAGCGCGAGCTGATCATCGGCGACCGCAAGACGGGCAAGACGACCGTCGCCATCGACACCATCCTCAACCAGAAGGGCCTGGGGGTGAAGTGCATCTACGTCGCCATCGGGCAGAAGGAGTCCTCGGTCGCCCAGACCGTCGCCACCCTCGAGCGCTACGGCGCCCTGGAGTACACCGTCGTGGTGCTGGCCGGCGCGGCGGACCCCGCCCCGTTCAAGTACCTCGCCCCCTACGCCGGGTGCGCCATGGGCCAGCACTGGATGGACTCGGGCGAGCACGCCCTCATCGTCTACGACGACCTGTCGAAGCAGGCCGAGGCCTACCGCCAGATGTCGCTGCTGCTGCGCCGCCCGCCGGGCCGCGAGGCGTACCCGGGCGACGTCTTCTACCTGCACAGCCGGCTCCTCGAACGCGCCGCCAAGCTGTCCGACGAGGCCGGTGGCGGATCGCTCACCGCGCTCCCGATCATCGAGACCAAGGCCGGCGACGTGTCGGCCTACATCCCGACCAACGTGATCTCGATCACCGACGGCCAGGTCTTCCTCGAGTCCGAGCTCTTCTACGCCGGTGTCCGGCCCGCCATCAACGTGGGCATCTCGGTGAGCCGGGTCGGCAGTGCGGCGCAGATCAAGGCCATGAAGGCGGTGTCGGGCACCCTGAAGATCGACCTCGCCCAGTTCCGCGAGCTCGAGGCGTTCGCCACGTTCGGCTCCGAGCTCGACAAGGTGTCCCAGGCCCAGCTCGACCGGGGCTACCGCCTCACCGAGCTGCTCAAGCAGGGGCTCAACCAGCCGGTGCCGGTCGAGGAGCAGGTCCTGGTGATCTACGCCGGATCCGAGGGCTACGTGGACGACGTCCCCGTCGCCGACGTGCAGCGCTACGAGGCCGAGGTCCGGGCGTACTTCCGGGCCAACCACGCCGATCTGCTCGACGGGATCCGGTCGTCCGGGAAGCTTCCGGAGGGCGATGTCCTGGCCGACGCGCTGCGTTCGTTCACCGAGACGTTCGCCTCCGAGAAGGTCGACTGACCCATGGCAGGTGGCCAGGAGCGCATCCTCCGTCGACGGATCCGGAGCATCAAGTCGACGCAGAAGATCACCAAGGCGATGGAGCTGATCGCTGCGTCGCAGATCGTGCGCGCCCAGGGACGCATCGCCGCCTCCCGTCCCTACCAGGAGGGCATGGGTCGGCTGGTGCTCGAGACCGCCCTGGGCGACCCGGCGGCCGCCGGTCGCCTGCTCGGCACCCCCGAGCGCGTCGAACGTGTCCTCGTGCTCAGCATCGTGGCCGACCGGGGCCTGTGCGGCGGCTACAACTCCTCGGTGTTCCGGGCCACCGAACGCCTGCTGGCGGCCCAGGAGGCCGATGGTGCGACCACCCGCCTGGTCACGGTGGGCAAGAAGGCACAGGGCTACTTCCGGTTCCGGGGTCAGGACGTCGAACGGTCGTTCCTCGGGAAGAGCGAGCGCCCGAGTTTCGCCGACGCCCGCGAGGTGGCCGCCGCCGCCATCACCCCGTTCGTCAACGGTGACGTCGACCAGGTCCTGGTGGTCTCGACGCGATTCATCAGCGCGGGCTCCCAGAAGGTGGAGGTGCGCCAGCTCCTCCCTCTCGTCGACCCCCGCAACGGCGAGCAGAAGGCCGGCCACGAGCACGAGGTCGGGGAGAGTCGCAACATCGCCCCCCACGAGGTGGACGTCCGCCAGGGCTACACCGAGTTCGAGCCCGACGCCGCCCTCCTCCTCGCCGACCTGGCCCCCCGGGCCGCCGAGACGCAGATCTTCGCCGCACTGCTCGAGGCCTCGGCGTCGGAGCTGACGGCCCGCCAACGGGCGATGGCCGCCGCCACCGAAAATGCCGGCGAGCTGATCAAGAAGTACTCGCGGATCATGAACCGTGCCCGCCAGGACGCCATCACCACCGAGATCATGGAGATCGTCGGTGGTGCCGAGGCACTGCGGGCCGGCACCGAAGGTGACGAGGGCGGCCTCGTGATCGAGACGAGGGTCTGACCCGTGCCCGCCCGCCCCGACGGCAACGCACGCCGCACCGCCACCACGACCGACACCGCAGCATCTGACGACATCAAGGGAGCCCGACGCTCATGACCACCACCGCCCCCCAGCCCACCGAGTCCACGACCCTGGCCTCCGGCCGCGTCGTCGCCATCGCCGGACCCGTCATCGACGTGGAGTTCCCGCCCCACGCCCTCCCCGAGATCAACGGTGCCGTCGAGGTCGACGTGGTCCTCGAGGGCAGCACCCAGACCATCACCGCCGAGGTGGCACAGCAGATCGGCGACGGCCGGGTGCGGTGCATCTGCCTGAAGGCGACCGACGGCCTCACCCGGGGCGCCGCGGTGCGCAACCTCGGGCACGGACTGCAGGTGCCGGTGGGCGACGCCGTCCTCGGCCACGTGTTCAACGTGCTGGGCGAGCCCCTCGACACCGACGACATCGGGGTCGTCGAGGACCACTGGGACATCCACCGTCCCGCCCCGGACTTCGACACCCTCGAGCCCCGGGCCCTCATGTTCGAGACCGGCATCAAGGTGATCGACCTGCTCGAGCCCTACGTGCAGGGCGGCAAGATCGGCCTGTTCGGCGGGGCCGGTGTGGGCAAGACCGTGCTCATCCAGGAGATGATCAACCGGGTGGCCATCAACCACGGCGGTGTGTCGGTCTTCGCCGGCGTGGGGGAGCGGACCCGCGAGGGCACCGACCTCTGGCTCGAGATGCAGGAGTCGGGCGTCATCGAGAAGGCCGCCCTGGTCTACGGCCAGATGGACGAGCCCCCGGGGGTCCGCCTGCGGGTGGCGCTCGCCGCCCTGACCATGGCCGAGTACTTCCGCGACGTCAAGAACCAGGACGTGCTCCTCTTCGTCGACAACATCTTCCGGTTCGTCCAGGCCGGATCCGAGGTCTCGACCCTGCTGGGCCGCATGCCGTCGGCCGTGGGCTACCAGCCCACCCTGGCCGACGAGATGGGTCAGCTCCAGGAGCGGATCACCTCCACCCGGGGCCGGTCGATCACCTCCCTGCAGGCCGTCTACGTTCCCGCCGACGACTACACCGACCCGGCGCCGTTCACCACCTTCACCCATCTCGACGCCACCACCGAGCTGTCCCGGGACATCGCCTCCCTGGGCATCTACCCGGCCGTGGACCCGCTGTCGTCGACGTCCAACATCCTCGCCCCCGAGATCGTGGGCGAGCGCCACTACGCCGTCGCCCGCCGGGTCCAGGGCGTGCTCCAGCGCTACAAGGAGCTCCAGGACATCATCGCCATCCTCGGCCTCGACGAGCTGTCCGAGGAGGACCGGGTGACCGTGGCCCGGGCCCGGAAGGTCCAGCGCTTCCTGTCCCAGCCGTTCAACGTGGGCGAGGTGTTCACCGGCCTGAAGGGTGTGACCGTGCCCGTCGAGGAGACCGTCGAGTCCTTCGAGGCACTGGTGAACGGGGACCTCGACGACGTGCCCGAGCAGGCGTTCTTCAACGTCGGTGGAGCCGAGTCGGTGCTGGCCAAGGCGCACGACCTGGCGAACAGCTGATCGGGCGACGGGTCCATGGCCGACGACGCGCAGTTCCAGATCAACCTGGTCACCCCGGAGCGCATCCTGCTCACCGGGTCGGCCACCGAGGTGATGCTCCGCACCGGTGAGGGCGACGCCACCTTCCTGGCCGGCCACACGCCGCTCGTGGGGTCGGTCCTGCCGGGCGTGGTCCGGGTCGTCCGACCCGGCGGCGACGTCGTCCGGGTGGCCGTGCACGGCGGCTTCACCCAGGTGGAGCTCCACGTGCCGGTGGACCCCGACGATCCCGACTCGCCCACCACCTCGCGGGTGACGGTGCTGGTCGGCGTGGCCGAGCTGGCCGAGGAGATCGACGCCGACCGGGCCCGGGTGGCGCTGGAGGCCGCCGAGGCCCGTGTCGCCGAGCTCGGCGGCACCGGCAGGACCCCCGCCGAGGGCGAGGAGGCCGACCCCGAGCTGGTGGAGGCCGAGGCGGCCGTGACCCGGGCCCAGGTGCGCCTCGAGGCCGTCGAGGCCGCCGGCGCCGCCGCCTGATCCTGGTCCACCGCCAGTGCGGGTGGATCGGCAGGATCGGACGTCCGGGCCGTCGGCCGGCGTCCTCCCACCGGCGACCTGGTGAACCCGGGAGTCACGTACGGAAGGTGTCACGATCCGGACCGTCGTCGCCGACGGAGGACCGCTGCCGCGGGGAACGGAAACGGGCTGGCGCCGTATCGGTGGTGTAGAACCGTGTGATGGATCGGCGGTCCGGGCACGGCGGAATCGGGACACGTGCCGCCGTCGGATTCGGGGTCGGTTGCCTCTGCCTGCTCGCCGGGACCGGCGTCTCCGCCTGTGGTACGCCGGCGTCATCGGCCACCTCGACCGCGCCCGGCGTCAACGCCGGCCCCCTGGCCCGCATCCGCGCGTCGGTGGGCGTGACCGAGGCAGCGGGGACCGCACACTTCGTGACCGCCAGCACCGTACAGCAGGTCGCCCGGTCGAATCCGGGTGGAGTCCAGCGATCCGCCGGGACCGGTGACGTCCGCTTCGCCGGTCCGGACATCGAGACCGTGACGGCCACGGTCCGACCGACCAGTCCCCAGACGCCATCCACGAAGGTTCTCCGGATCGGCAACTCCGTCTACGACTACGTCAGCACGCCCTCCGGCGACCGGTGGACGCGCTCGAACATCTCGGCCCGCAACGTCAACTACCTCGGAGCGGTGGCCCCGTCCTCGCTGGCCGACGCGAACGGACCGGTGACCGTGGTCGGGACGTCGTCGGTCGATGGGCGACCAGCGGTGGAGTACGGAGTGCCCACGCCCGGCACGACCTCGAGTCCGTCCGTGTCAGGTCTCGTCGAGGAGCACATCACGGTGGCCCCGTTCGTGGCCCACGTCTGGCTGGATGCCACCGGTCGGATCGTGCGGACGTCGGCGTCGCTCTCCACCACGGTCACTCCGGCGCCCGGCGGTTCCGGGCCCGCCGTGCCATCGAGCAGCTACACGTCGACGTTGACGGTCACGTTGTCGGACTTCGGCGAACCGGTGCATCTCTCCCGGCCGCCTGTATCCGATCAGGGGTGACCGTCGCGGTCGACGACAGTCGATCGTCGCTCCGTCGACGTGATGCCGAGGCCCCGCTCCCGACGGACCGGGCCGGCCCAGCAGGAATCGACGGCGCTGCTACGCTCGCCCTGCCCTGCGGCCCCCCGGCCGGCCGGGCCCGCCCACCGCACACCGCCGACCGACCGGATCGGCGCCGACGAACAGGACGTCCCCGATGATCCGACTCAGCGTCTTCTACCCGATCACCGAAGGTGCCACCTTCGACCACGACTACTACCGGGACACGCACGTCCCGATGGCGCTGGCGGCCTGGGGCCTCGACGAGGCGGAGATCGACCGCGGGATCGACGGGCCCTTCGTGGCCGCCGTCCACATGAAGTTCGCGTCGGTCGACGCCATGGGTGCGGCCATGGCCGACCCGCGCACGGGCGAGGTGCTGGCGGACGTGGCCAACTTCACCACGATCTCCCCCGTACTGCAGACCAGCGAGACCGCCTGACCTGCCGGGGCGGGCCGGTTCCGGTGCCGCGTACGCCCGGCCGGTCCCGGCCGGGCGTCAGGTGGAGATCCCCATGACGTCACCGACGGCGACCCCGGCGCCGGGAAGGCTGCCGAAGTAGGGGACGTCGAAGGCGAAGATCCCACCGTCCGCCGCCACCAGCCAGTAGCCCGGACCGTTGGGGTCGGCCGCCATGCCGGCGATGGGCGAGTTCAGGGTCAACGCCCCGGTCGACCCGTGGAACGCCGCGTCGCCGTAGGCGAAGATCCCGCCGTCGGTCGCCACGAACCAGTACCCCGCCCCGTCGCGCGTCGGGGTCATGCCGACCACCGGCTTGTTGAGGTGGATGTTGCCGGTCGACCCGTAGAACGGGGCGTCGCCGTAGGCGAAGATCCCGCCGTCCGAGGCCACCAGCCAGTACCCGCGGCCGCGGGGCGTGGCCGCCATGCCCACGATGGGCTTGTTGAGGGTGATGTTGCCGGTCGACCCGTAGAACTGGGCGTCACCGAAGGCGAACACCCCGCCGTCGGAAGCGACGAGCCAGTACCCGCGGCCGTCGGGCGTGGCCGCCATGCCTACGATGGGCTTGTTGAGGGTGATGTTGCCGGTCGACCCGTAGAACGGGGCGTCGCCGTAGGCGAAGATCCCGCCGTCCGAGGCCACCAGCCAGTAGCCGGCCCCGTCCGCGGTCTGGGTCATGCCGACGATCGGCGAGTTGAGCGGGGACGCCGACAGGTCACCCAGGTAGTTCAGGTAGGCGTCGTTGCCGAAGGCGTTGATCTGTCCGTCCGACTCGTAGGTGTAGTACCCCTGGTGGGCGGTGGTGGGGACGGCGCCGTCGGCCAGCGCGCCGTAGTACGCCTGGTAGGGGCCCGAGGCGACGGAGCACTGGAACTGAACGGCGATGCCGACCACGTTGCCGGCGTTGTCGTACTCGATCTGGTCGACCTCCGCCTGGGCGGTCGATCCGGCCACGCCGCTCGAGCAGTTGTTGGTGCTGGTGACCGACACGCTCCCGGTGGCGCCGGTCCCGTAGACGGCTCCGACGGCGAGGGACTGGCCCGGTGCGGGCTGGACCGACACCTTGAGCGGGACCCCGGGGATCTGGCCCGGGAACGCGGGAGCGTCGAGCTCCACGGTGAACCCGTCGGCCTGACCGGAGTCGATCTGGACGCTCCCGGGGGTGTACGACGTGGTGCCGGCGGCGTCGACGGCCTCGAGGTAGCCGGAGGTGAGCGGGGGGAGCTCGAGGTGCTTCCGGGAGGAGCCCGACGGGGCGGTCGACCCGGTGGTGCCGAAGGGGCGGAGCACATGGTGCGTAGCCGCTCCGGCGGTGGTGGTCATCGTACCGACACCTACGACGACCGAGGCCAGTGTGATCCATGTCCGCGCGCGCATCGCAGGATGGTAGCCGTCCGCATCGGGGGTGCGCGGGGACCACCCGGGCCCCGGTGGGAGGTGCCCGGGCTCCGGTTCCGGCCGGTCCGGCTCAGCAGAATTCGATGGCGCTGTACTCGGACAGCTTGTGCAGCGGGTGGCGTGCGTCGATGAGGCGCACCGTCCCCGATTTCGACCGCATGACGAGGGACTGGGTGTTGGCCCCGAATTCGTCGTAGCGGACGCCCTGGAGGAGTTCGCCGTCGGTGATGCCGGTGGCGGCGAAGAAGCAGTTGTCGCCCTTGACGAGGTCGTCCGTCGTGAGCACGGCGTCGAGGTCGTAGCCGAGCTCGAGCGCGGCGGCCCGCTCACCCTCGTCGCGGGGGTACAGCCGCCCCTGGATCTCGCCACCCATCGACTTGAGGGCGGCGGCGGCGAGCACGCCCTCGGGCGTGCCACCGACCCCGACCAGCAGGTCCACCCCGGTGTCGGGCCACGAGGTGGCGATGGCGCCGGCCACGTCACCGTCGGTGATCAGCCGGATCCGGGCACCGGTGCTGCGGACCTCGGCGATGAGCTCCTCGTGGCGGGGGCGGTCGAGGATGACCACGGTCAGATCGCGGACCGAGGTGCCCTTGGCCTTGGCCACCGCGTCGAGGTTGTCCTGGATCGGCCGGGTGATGTCGATGGCCCCGACCGCCCGGGGGCCGACGGCCAGCTTCTCCATGTAGACGCAGGGCCCCGGGTCGAACATGGTGCCCTTCTCGGACACCGCGATCACCGCCAGCGCCCCGCCGCGGCCGAGCGCCGTCGACGTGGTGCCGTCGATGGGGTCGACGGCGATGTCGGCCTTCGGGGGCGTCCCGTCCCCGATCCGCTCGCCGTTGAACAGCATCGGGGCCTCGTCCTTCTCCCCCTCGCCGATGACCACGACCCCGTCCATGGCGATCGAGGACAGGACGATCCGCATGGCGTTGACGGCAGCGCCGTCGGCACCGTTCTTGTCCCCGCGGCCCATCCACCGGGAGGCCGCCAGGGCGGACGCCTCGGTGACCCGGACGAGTTCCATGGCGAGATTGCGGTCTGGTGCCTGAGGGGTGGCGTTCACGGCCTCCGACGATAGTGGCTCGCACCCCGTGGAGCCGTCGTCGCGGCCCACCCGGCCCACGTCCGGTCCGAATTCCTCCCTATGCTGGCCCCATGGGTGACGTGCCGGCCGCTGCCGGATTCGAGGCGTGGCGGGCCGCCTACGACGCGGCGGAGCTGCGCGACGCCGACTTCGAGACGATGTCCGGCGTGCCGCTCGAACCGGTCTACGGTCCCGACGGCGAGCCGCCCGACTCGGTGGGGTGGCCGGGCCGGTTCCCCTACACCCGGGGCCCCTATGCCTCGATGTACCGCTCGAAGCTGTGGACCATGCGGATGTTCGCCGGGTTCGGCACGGCGGAGGACACCAACCTGCGGTTCCGCGACCTGCTGGCGGCCGGGGGCGACGGACTGTCGGTGGCCTACGACCTGCCGACGCTGATGGGCCGGGACTCCGACGACCCGATGTGCGAGGGGGAGGTGGGACGGTGCGGTGTGGCCGTCGACACCCTGGCCGACACCGAGGACCTGTTCGCCGGCATCGACCTGGGCGCGACCACCACGTCGATGACCATCAACTCGCCGGCGCCGATCTGCTTCGCCATGTACGTGGCGGCGGCGGAGGCGGCGGGCACCGACCGCCGGAACCTGGGCGGCACGCTGCAGAACGACATGCTGAAGGAGTACCAGGCGCAGAAGGAGTACGTCTTCCCGCCCCGCCCGTCGCTGCGCCTGGTCACCGACGTCATCCGCTACACGGCCGCCGAGATGCCCCGGTTCCACCCGGTGTCGGTCTCCGGCTACCACATCCGCGAAGCGGGCTCGACGGCCGCCGACGAGCTGGCCTTCACCCTGGCCAACGGGTTCGCCTACGTGGAGGCGGCCCGTGCCGCCGGGCTGTCCGTCGACGAGTTCGCACCCCGGCTCTCGTTCTTCTTCAACGCCCACATCGACTTCTTCGAGGAGATCGCCAAGTACCGCGCCGCCCGGCGCATCTGGGCCCGGTGGCTGCGCGACCGGTACGGGGCCACGGACCCCCGGTCGATGACGCTGCGCTTCCACACCCAGACGGCGGGCGTGTCGCTGACTGCGCAGCAGCCGGAGCTCAACATCGTACGCACCGCCATCGAGGCGCTGGCCGGGGTCCTGGGCGGCACCCAGAGCCTGCACACCAACTCGATGGACGAGGTGCTCGCCCTGCCCACCGACAAGGCCGCACGGATCGCCCTGCGCACCCAGCAGGTCATCGCCTCGGAGACCGGCGTGGCCGGTGTGGCCGATCCGCTGGGCGGATCGTGGTTCGTCGAGTCGCTGACCGACGAGCTGGAGGCGCGGGCCGAGGCCGTCTTCGCCCACCTCGACGAGCTGGGGAGCGGGTCCCTGCTCGACGGCGTCGTGGCCGGCATCGAGTCCAACTGGTTCCAGGGCGAGATCGCGGACGCCGCCTACCGCTTCCAGCGCAGGGTGTCGGCCGACCGGATGGTCGTGGTCGGGGTGAACGGGTACACGGGCGGCAACGAGGACGACCCGCTGCCGATCCTGTCCATCGGGCCCGAGGTGGAGGAGGCCCAGCGCAAGCGCCTGGCCGACGTCCGGCTGGCCCGCTCGGACGCGGCCGTGGCCGGTTCGCTGGCCCGCCTGGCGGCCGACGCCGCCCATGCCGAACGGAACCTGATGCCGGCCATCTTCGACGCCGTGCGTGCCTACGCCACGGTGGGCGAGATGATGACCACGCTGGCCGGCGTCTTCGGTCGGTGGGAGGAGACGGCGGTCATCTGAGCGCTTCCCGTCGGGACCCGGGCGACCCCCGAGGGTCGTAGGGGCCGGGTGCGGCGAGCGGCCATACTGGACCGGTGGATCGCATCGTCGTCAGCCCCAGCGGACCGCTGTCGGGGACCGTCCGGGCCGGCGGGGCCAAGAACTCGGTCCTCAAGCTCATGGCCGCCTGCCTCCTGGCCGAGGGGCGCCACGTGCTCACCAACGTGCCCCGGATCTCCGACGTCGACATCATGGCGGAGGTGCTCGAGGCCATGGGCGCCTCCGTCGCCCGGGGCGACCGCCCCGACGATCTGGTCGTCACCACCCCGGCCGACCTCGTCCCCGAGGCCCCCTACGAACTCGTGGAGAAGATGCGGGCCTCGGTGGTGGTCCTCGGGCCGCTTCTCGCCCGGTGCGGCTGGGCGCGGGTGGCGATGCCCGGCGGCGACGACTTCGGCCCCCGCCCCATCGACATGCACCTGCGGGCCCTCGAGTCCCTGGGGGTCGAGTTCACGTCCTCCCACGGCGACGTGGAGGGCCGGGTGGCCTCGACGGTGGCCGGCGAGCCGCGCCTGGTCGGCAACCGGGTCGTCCTCGAGTACCCGAGCCACACCGGCACCGACAACGTGCTGATGGCCGCCGTGCTGGCCAAGGGGACCACCGTCATCGAGAACGCCGCCCGCGAACCCGAGGTGAGCGACCTCGCCGAGTTCCTCAACGCCATGGGGGCACGGGTCACCGGTGCGGGCACCTCGCGCATCGAGGTCGAGGGCGTGGACCGGCTGGGGCCGGCGACCCACACGGTCATCCCCGACCGGCTGGTCGTGGCCACCTTCCTGGTGGCGGCCGGACTCACCGGTGGCGACGTCACGGTGGAGGACGGCCGTCCCGAGCACATGGACATGCTCGTGCGGAAGCTCGCCGCCACCGGCATGGAGGTCACCCTCGAGCCCGACGGGCTGCGGGCGTCGGCCGCCGGGGCCGGTCGCCTGCACTCCACCGACGTGGCCACCCTGCCCTACCCGGGATTCGCCACCGACTACAAGCCGCTGTTCGTCACGCTGCTGACGGTGACCGAGGGCGTGGGGATCGTCACCGAGAACCTCTTCTTCGGCCGGTTCCGGTACGTGGAGGAGCTGCGACGCATGGGCGCCGACATCCGGACCCAGGGCCACCACGCCGTCGTGCGGGGCGTGGGGCGCCTGTCGGGGGCGAAGGTCCGCGCCTTCGACGTGCGTGCCGGCGCCGCCCTGGTGCTTGCCGGGCTGGTGGCCGACGGCGAGACCGTGATCAGCGACGCACACCACATCGACCGCGGCTACGAGGACCTCGACGGCAAGCTCGTGTCGCTGGGGGCCGGCGTCACGCGGGCCTGACGGCCCCGGCCCGCCCCGGATACGCTCCTTCCTCCATGGCCGTCTCCCGCACCAGCGATCCCGCGTCCCTGTTCGACGCGGCCCGGTCCGGGGACCGGGTCGCCCTGCCCCGACTCCTGTCGCTGGTCGAGCGGGGCGGCGACGGGGCGCGGGCCGTGGCCGAGATCGCCTACCGGTCGCCCCGGCAGGCCTACACGGTCGGCATCACCGGCGCCCCGGGGGCCGGGAAGTCGACCCTCACCGACCAGCTCATCGACCGGGCACGGCAGCGGGGGCTCGACGGCAGCGACCAGGTGGCCGTGCTGGCCGTCGACCCGTCGTCGCCGTTCTCGGGAGGGGCCATCCTGGGCGACCGGGTGCGGATGCAGAACCACGCCCTCGACGACAAGGTCTTCATCCGCTCGATGGCCACCCGCGGCCACCTCGGCGGCCTGGCCGTGGCCGTCCCCGACGCCGTCCGGGTCCTGTCCGCGGTCGGCGTGCCCGTCGTCCTCGTCGAGACGGTCGGCGTCGGCCAGCAGGAGGTGTCCGTCGCCGCCGCCACCGACACCACGATCGTGGTGGTCAACCCGGGCTGGGGCGACGCCATCCAGGCCAACAAGGCCGGCCTGCTCGAGATCGCCGACCTGTTCGTGATCAACAAGGCCGACCGGCCCGGCGCACGCGAGACCCGACGCGACCTCGAGCTCATGCTCGACCTCACCCAGCTGGGCGCCTGGCGGCCCCCGATCGTCGACACGGTGGCGTCGTCGGGCCAGGGCGTCGACGACCTGTGGACGGCGATCACCGACCACCGCGCCCACCTCGTGGCCACCGGCGACCTCGGACGGTTCCGGCGGGAGCGCCTGGCCCGTGAGTTCCACCAGATCCTGCTGGCGCGGGTCGAGCACGAACTCGACGCGCTGCTGGCGGCCGACCGGTTCGCGGGCGTCGTGGCCGACATGGCGGCGGGTGCCCTCGACCCCTACGAGGCGGCCGACCGGCTCCTCGCCGGGCTCCTCCCCGAGGCATGACCGCTCCCGTCCGCCCGGACCCCGCCGACGCCCGACCGGCCCCGGGTGCGGCGCCCGGGCCACCGGGGACCGTCGGTTAGCGTGCGCAGATGACCGTCGTCCCGCCCCCGCTGTCCGGCCCGCTGCCGCCCGTGTCCGAGGACCCGCTGTGGTTCCAGCGGGCCGTGTTCTACGAGGTCTTCATCCGCGGGTTCTTCGACGGCAACAACGACGGGGTGGGGGACATCCCCGGCCTGATCTCCAAGCTCGACTACCTCCAGTGGCTCGGCGTCGACTGCCTGTGGCTGCTGCCGTTCTACCCGTCGCCGCTGCGCGACGGCGGCTACGACATCAGCGACTACGTGTCGGTGCACCCCGAGTCGGGCACGGTCGACGACATCCGCACCCTGCTGGCCGAGGCGCACGGCCGGGGCATCCGGGTCATCGCCGACCTGGTCATCAACCACACGTCGGACGAGCATCCGTGGTTCGTCGAGTCGCGCCAGAGCCGCGACAACCCCAAGGCCGACTGGTACGTGTGGAACGACGACGACCAGCGGTGGCCCGAGGCCCGCGTCGTGTTCGTCGACATCGAGCGGTCGAACTGGGCCTTCGATCCCGTGCGCGAGCAGTACTACTGGCACCGGTTCTACTCCCACCAGCCCGACCTCAACTACGACAACCCCGAGGTGGTGGAGGCCATGCTCGAGGTCGTGCGCTTCTGGCTCGACCTGGGCCTCGACGGCTTCCGCCTCGACGCCGTGCCGTACCTCTTCCAGCGCGACGGCACCGACGGCGAGAACCTCCCGGAGACGCACGCCTTCATCAAACGGGTGCGGGCCGAGCTGGACGCCCGCTACCCGGGCCGCATCCTGCTGGCCGAGGCCAACGGCTGGCCGACCGACGTCGCCGACTACTTCGGTGACGACGACGAGTGCCACCTGTGCTTCAACTTCCCGCTCATGCCCCGGCTGTTCCTGGCCGTCCGGCGCGAGCAGGCGTACCCGATCACCGAGATCCTGTCCCAGACCCCCGACGCCCCGTCCGGCGCGCAGTGGGCGATCTTCCTGCGCAACCACGACGAGCTGACCCTGGAGATGGTGACCGAGGAGGAGCGCGACTTCCTCTTTTCCGAGTACGCCAAGGACCCGCGGATGAAGCGCCACATGGGGATCGGCCGCCGCCTGGCCCCGCTGCTGGACCGGGACCGCCGGCTGATGGAGCTGCTCTACTCCCTCCTGTTCACCCTGCGGGGGAGCCCGGTCCTCTACTACGGGGACGAGGTCCAGATGGGGGACAACCTCTACCTGGGCGACCGGGACTCGGTGCGGACGCCCATGCAGTGGTCGCCCGACCGCAACGGCGGATTCAGCCGGGCCGACTTCGCCCAGCTCTACCTGCCGCCGCTGATGGACCCGATCTACGGATTCGCCGCCGTCAACGTCGAGGCCCAGCAGCGCAACCCGAGCTCGTTCCTGCACTGGATGAAGCGCATGCTGGCCGTGCGCCGCCAATTCCCGGTGTTCGGGACGGGGACGGTCCAGGTCGTCCCCTCGGCCAATCCCTCGGTGCTGGCCTTCGTGCGGGCCGACCGGCGGTCGCCGGAGTCGGACCGCGAGGTGAACCACCCGGTGCTGTGCGTCCACAACCTCAGCCGCACCGCGCAGCCGGCCGACCTCGACGTGACCGAGTGGGCCGGCCGCCAGCCGGTCGAGCTGCTGGGCCGGGTGGCGTTCCCCCTGGTCGGGACCGACGCCTACCCGGTGACCCTCGGGCCGTACGGCTCACTCAGCTTCGAACTGGTCTGACGGGCGCGCCGGGCGACGTCGACGGCGGTCAGCCGACGTCGGCCACGCGCTCCGGTGCGGCCAGCTCCTCGGCGGCCTGCTCGGGGTTCACGATGTTGATCAGCACCCCGGTGCCGAGCTCGAACCCGGCGACCGTGGTGAGCTTCGGCACCACGTGGACGTGCCAGTGGTACGGCTCGGGCGCCCGGTACGGGGCGGAGTGGAAGACGAGGTTGTAGGCGATGTCGCCCAGCGTGTCGCGCAGCCGGCCGAGGGCGATCTTGAGTGCGCGACCCACGGCCAGGAGGTCGGTGGTGGGGCTGTGGTGCAGGTGGGGGCCGTGCGCCCGGGGGATCACCAGCATCTCGTAGGGGGTGCCGCTCCAGAAGGGGCAGACCACCAGGACCTGCTCGTCGGAGTGGACGACGCGGTAGCCCACGTTCTCCTCGGCGTCGACCGTGGTGCACAGCAGGCAGCGGCCGGCGAACCGGGCGAAGCCGGCCTGCTCCTCGACCAGCTCGCGCGGGACGAAGGACATCCCGAGCAGCTGCCCGTGCGGGTGCTCGAGCGAGGCGCCCGCCTCGCGTCCGGCGTTCACGATGGCCTGGCTGTAGCGGAGACCCGGGATCGAGGCGTGTTGGCCGATCCGATCGCTGATGGCCCGCATGACGGCGCCCGTCTGGTCGTCGCTGAGCATCGACCAGGAGTCCTGGTGGCTGGGGGAGAGGATCAGGACCTCGTGGATCCCGCCGGCCGTGGCCTGGGTGAAGACCGGCCCCCGGTTGGTGACCACGAAGGGGGCGTCGCCCTCGAAGGCGGGGTAGCGGTTCGACACCACCCGGACCTGCCAGGCGCCGTCGGGTCCGAGGGTCTCGAGGGTCGGGGCGCCGGTCTCCTCGTTGCCGGGACAGAAGGGACACGGCTTCGTCGTGTCGGCCTGGATCGAGGCCATGCGGGGGGTGAAGGCCCGTGGCCGGTTGGCGCGGTCGGTGCTGACCACGACCCAGCGTCCGGTGAGGGGATCGAGTCGGAGTTGGTTCATCGGCAGGGAGGCTCGCTCCTCAGCGGTCGTCGGTCATTTCTCCACACCTGGCTGCCACCTCGATATCCGTCGTCGATGCCCGTGCCGGGCCTGCGCGATCGGAGCGAACGTGGACCCGTCCCCAACCTAGCAATTCCCAGGCACGGGTAGGCGCAGGGTCGGTGGGGGACCGGCCCGGGAGGATGCGGGCTCCGGTGCGGGGTGCCGGAGCCCCGGTGCCGGCGGTGACACAATCGCGGCGTGCCCACCGTCGCCCTGCCGCTGCACATCCCGGTGACGACGGCGTCCACGACGTCACCCGGCTACGACCTCGTCCTGCTGGCCCACGTCCTGGCGGCCGTGGTCGGCATCGTGGCCATCGGGGTCGCGGCCGGATCGGCGCTGGCGCTGCGGGGCGTCCTGGCCCGGGGCGCGCCGGTGCCCGACGCGCTGGCCCGCTACTACCGTCCCGGGGTCAACTGGGCCGGGCGGGTCCTGTTCCTCGTGCCGGTGTTCGGGGTGGCCCTGCTGGCGATGAGCGGTGGCACGTGGGACTTCGCCGACACCTGGGTGTCGCTGGGCACGGCGGGCTGGGCGCTCGTCGCCGTCGTCGCCGAGTCCGTCCTGTGGCCCGAGGAGCGGCGCCTCCAAGAGGTGGTGGCGGCGGCGACGGCCGGGGACGGTGCCGCGTCACCGGATCTCGCCGGCGAGG
>DATLRE010000009.1:0-15807 GCA_035534835.1 Acidimicrobiales bacterium | reverse complement strand
TAGAGGCGCCAGGCGCCCTCGTCACCCGTGCCGAGTGCCCAGCAGACGGCGGCCTTGATCGGCGACACGTGGCTCACCACGACGACGATCCCCTCCCCCCGGGCCGGGCCGTCGGGGTCGGCGAACAGCTCCTCGCAGGCGGCGCGGACCCGGGAACCGGCGGCGGCGAGGCTCTCGCCCCCGGGAGGCGCGAACGTGGGGTCCGACCGCCACTTCGACCAGACCTCCGCGGGTACGTCTCTGAGCTCCTGGCCGTCGTACTCCCCGTAGTCGACCTCGACCCACCGGTCGTCGACCTCGACCGGCAACCCGGTCCCGAGTGCTTCGGCCGTATGGCGCGCCCGCTCCAGCGGGCTGGAGACCAACCGGGTGGCACCGGAGACGGTGTCGGCCAGGGACCGCGCCTGACCGATTCCCCGGGCCGTCAACGGCGAGTCGATGCGTCCGAGGAGTAGGCCTGCGGCGTTCCCGGCGGCCTCACCGTGCCGGACGAGGATCAGCACGCCGTGCCCCGGCGGACACCGCTCGCCATCAGTGGACGAGGATCCGGTCGCACTGCGGGCAGGTGACGAGCGTCTCGGCAGGGAGGTGGTTGATCCGTTCCACCTCGACCGACGGGAGGGTGAGGTGGCAGCCGTCGCACCGATCCCCGACGAGCCTCGCCGCGCCGGTTCCGCCGAGGTGCGCCCGCAGTCGCTCGTACCGCTCGGACAGGTCGTCGGGGAGCCCCGCCGCGCACGCGGCCCGGTCCGCCTCGACCGCCACGATCGACGCCCGCAATCCGGCTTCGGCCAAGGCAACGGCCTCGACCAGTCGGGCCTCCTCGGCGGCGAGCGCGACAGCCTCCGACTGCTGGTCGGCGAGGGCGACGTCGAGCGGCTCCTCCTCCTCCATCAGTGCGATCTCCTCGTCCTCGAGCGCCTGCTGGCGCCCAGCCAGCTGACCGACCTCGTGGTCCATGGCCTGCAGGTCGCGGGCAGCCGTCACGCCACCCGAACGCATGCGCTCCTCGAGGTCGTGGCGACGCCGGGCCGAGTCGGCGATCCGTTCCTCCAGTGCGGCCTGGCGCCCGGCCAGGGAGTCCACCTGCGCCTGGACCTCGTCCATTGCCGCGACGAGGACCACCTGCCGGGCTCGGACATCGTCCAGGGCGGCGCGCTCGGGCAGCGCCTCGATCCGGTGGCGCAGCTGGTCCAGCTCGGTGTCGTACCCCTGCACCTGCAGCAGCGTGTCGTACGGCTCAGCCATCCGTCTCCTCGGGTGTCGCCCCGGCAGCCTCGACGGCACCGGTGGCGATCAGCCTACGGGCTGACCGGAGGGCACCGGTGAGAGCGTCGTCGGCCAGTCCCTCCGCCACGTCCCAGGAGAACCAGGCCACCTCCTGGCTCTCGCCGGGAGGTGGCCTCGGGTCGGCGTCGGGACCGAGCACCAGGTACCGCAGGTCGAGGTGGACGTGATCGTCGGCCGCCCGGTGCACGTCCACGTGCACCAGCACCGGCCCGCCCCGAGGATGACGGACGGTGAGTCCGGTCTCCTCCTCGCACTCTCGCCGGGCCCCGTCCGCGGGCGACTCGCCCGGGTCGAGGTGGCCGCCGGGCTGGAGCCACCGATGCAGGCGACGGTGACGATGCAGTAGCACCCCGCGTCGACCGACCACCACGGCGGACGCCGTGACGTGGGTCGAGGCCGCGTGGCGGTCGAACGGGAGGGCGAGGCAGCCGAGGGCCGCGCGGAACTCGTCGATCGCGCGTGCCTCGCGGACGTCACCGGCCCGATGGCCGGCCAGCGCCTCGCCGACGGAGGTGACCCGCGGGTCGTCGGACGATGTGCCGCCGGATCCGGGCACGGAGTGGCCCTGCTCCGTCACCGGTGTCGCCGGGTCGGACGGACGCCTGCGGCCAGGAGGTTCCGGGTCAGGCCGACTTGCGGCGCTGCCGGTGGATCCGGCGCCGCTCGCGCTCGGTGGTCCCACCCCAGATGCCCTCGCGCTCCCGGTTGGCCAGTGCATGCTCCAGACACGCCTCACGTACGGCACACAGATCGCAGATGGCCTTCGCCTCGTCGGCCTCCTCGTCGGAGACCGGATAGAACACGTCTGGATCGATGCCCCGGCAGGCAGCGTGCTTGCGCCAGGTGGCACTCATGGGAACATTCCTTGCTACGGTTGGGATCACTGGTCGTCCGCTGCGGCAACACGTCGGCGACCTGGGAATACGCGGCCTCCCGACAGCAACTGGCGGAACAACCAGTATGGCCCACGGCGGGCTCCGGTGTCCACAGTACCGTGGCATCGTTCACCGTCGTTCCACCTCATCCCATGTCATCCCCGGTGGTTCCGGCACCGTGCGACGCCGTTCCCACCCGACGGAGGCGGTCGCTGCGCCCGGCCGCCCCGCCCGCCGACGGGCCCTCTTCCCGCCGCTACCGTCGTGTCCCCTAGGATCCTGCGGCGTCCGGACCTCCGGCATCCCCGATCCCCCGAAGGAGCGCAGCCATGGCCCCAGTCGAACTCGTCGGCAAGACCGTCGTCGTCACCGGGGCGACCGGTCAGGTCGCCGAGCCCGTCGCCATCTCCCTGGCGGCCGAAAACGAGGTCGTCGCCGGCGCCCGGTTCCGCGACACGGCCGCCCGCGCGCGGCTCGAGGCCGCAGGCGTGCGGTGCGTCCCGATCGACCTGCTCGCCGGGGACGTCGCCGGGCTCCCGGCGGACGCCGACTACGTGGTCAATTTTGCCGTCGCCAAGTCGAACGAGTGGGAGAAGGACCTGCGGGCCAACAGCGGCGGACTCGCATACCTGATGGAGCACCACCGGGAGGCACAGGCCTTCCTGCACTGCTCGACCACCGGCATCTACAAGCCGATGGGCCACCACGTGTTCGCCGAGGGCGACCCGCTCGGCGACAATCACGGGGTCTGGCCGTTCCTACGGACCTACAGCATCTGCAAGATCGCCACGGAGGCGACGGCCCTGTGGGCAGCCGACCGGTTCGAGCTCCCGACTACTATCGCCCGGCTCTCCGTCCCCTACGGCGACCGCGGCGGCTGGCCGGCGATCCACCTCGAGATGATGATCAACGGGAGCGACATCCCGGTGCACGTCGACGCCCCGAGCGTTTATCACCCGATCCACGACGACGACATCCTGGCGATGGTGCCCGGACTGCTCGGCGCGGCGAGCACGCCGGCGACGGTCGTCAACTGGGGTGGCAGCCAGGCCGTGAGCATCGAGGAGTGGTGCGGCCATCTCGGCGAGCTGACGGGACTGGTCCCGTCGTTCGCTCCGACGACCGAGACGATCGACAGTGTGAAGATCGACTTGACCCGGATGCACGAGCTGGTCGGCCCCACCTCCGTCGGGTGGAAGGACGGCATGGCCCGCATGGTCGCTGCCCGCCACCCGGAGCTCCTCGACGGCTAGGTCCGGCGCAACGGTGCCGACCATCCCCCCACCGACCATGTGCACGGCACGAGGGGTTCCGGCACCACCAGGCACTGACCCTGCATCCATACGACCGTGAGCCGGCCGTCGACCGACGACCAGACCCACCGGGCCGTTCCCGGATGACACGACAGGAGCGGGGCGAGGCTCTCGGGCGCACGCGGGTCGAGGCGATGGCCGATCCCGTCCACCTCGAGCGTGCACGGGCCGCGGACGACCACGTCGGTCCGCCCGAATCGCAGGGTGACGCCACCGTCGATCACGAGCGACTGCAGGACCGGGTCCTCGAGGACGAACTCGTGCCCGCCGTCGGGGAGCTCCCGGAGCAGAACACTGTCGGACACCGTCCCATGCTCCCATCCCTGACCGATGTGCGCACGGCGGGCCGGCCGGGCCGCGCGCCGGAGGTCACGTCAGCGGACGGGCCACAGCAACGCGGCGAGCCGGCCGGTGAGGTCGTCGAGTTCGGCGGCTGTCGCCTCGTACCCGGTGTAGGAGCCTCCGTAGGGATCGGCGACGTCGTCGGTCGGCGAGTGGTGGGCGAGCGAGTCGCGCGTCCGTTCGCCCTGCGCGGCGCGTATCCATGAGGCCGGGTCCTGGCCGGGCAGCCGGGGGCCGACGAACTCACCGCGCCGGACGAGTTCTTTCAGTCGGAACGTCCGTCGCCACGACGAGGGGTCGAGGAGCAACGACTCCTGTACGTGCCGGAGGCTCATCCCGACGATGAGGCCTGCCTCACCGACCATCGGCGCCGCGAGCGTCGCGCTCCGGTGGTCGGTGAGGTCGATGCCGTTGCGGGCCATCACGGTGAGGACCTCGTCGGGGACGGGACGGCCCGACTCCCCAAGCCCGGCCGATGCAACCAGGGGACGGTCGACATGGCCCTCCATCCGACGGGAGAAGAGCGCGGCGGCCATCGGCGAGCGGCAGATGTTGGCGGTGCAGACGAAGAGGACCAGAACACGGACATCCTACCGGTGGTGTGGTGCGCGGCCCGCGGACTAGCCTCGCTGCACGACGACCTGCGAGCCGTCGGGTGGCAGACCCGGAACCGGCCGACCGCCTCCCCGACGGTCCGTCGTCTCGCAGCACAGCCCGGAACACGCAGCGGACCCCGGAAGGAGACCATGACGTCGAACGTCGAGATCGTCGACATCGTGTCCGACGCCATCGCAGGTGGCGATGCCCTGATGATCATGGGCTGGGTGTCGCGGGACATCTGCTGGACGGCGCAGGCCGCCGACCGCGAGGCCGCACCGTGGTTCGGTGTCTACCGGGGCAAGCGCGAGCTCCTCGACCTGTTCGCCGCCTTCACCACCGTCGAGTACACCGAGGTCACGCGCAAGGCCATCGTCGCCCAGGACGACCTGGTGATGACCTGGGTACATGTGGCGTTCGTGGGGCCGACGGGTCGGGACGCCGAGACCGACGAGGTCCTCATCTGGCGGTTCGCAGACGGGAAGATCGTGTCCGTGGACGTCCTCTTCGACACCGCTGCCATCGCCGCCGCCTTCGCATGAGCGGCAGGCCGCCCGTCGCACTGGTCCACGACTACCTCACCCAACGCGGAGGGGCGGAGCGGATGATGCTCACCGTGGCCGATGCCTATCCCGATGCGGTGATCCACACCTCCTTCTACGACCCGGAGGCCACCTTTCCGGGATTCGCCCGTCACGACGTCCGCACGCTGCCGATCGACCGGATCACCCTGCTGCGCCACCACCACCGCCTGGCGCTGCCCCTGCTCGCGCCCGCCTTCTCCCGCCTGCACGTGGACGCCGAGGTGACGATCTGTCAGTCCACCGGATGGGCCCACGGCGCCCGGGTCAGCGGTGCGAAGATCGTCTACTGCAACAACCCGGCCCGCTGGCTGTACCAGGCCGACCAGTACCTCGCAGGTTCTTCGATGCTGGCCCGGGCAGGACTGGCGGTCCTCACGCCACCGCTGCGGCGCTGGGACGCACGGGCCGCCGCCAGTGCCGACCGCTACCTCGCCAATTCCCGGGCCGTCCGGGCCAGGATCGCCCGCGTCTACGGGATCGATGCCGACGTGGTGCCGCCGCCCGTCGACGTCGACGTCGACGCACCTCGGCGTGCGCCGGACGGGATCGAACCCGGGTTCGTGCTGTGCGTGTCGCGCCTCCTGCCCTACAAGAACGTCGGTGCGGTCGTCGAGGCGATGGCTCTCGTGCCGGACCAGCGCCTCGTGGTGGTCGGAACGGGACCGCTGGCTCCGGAGCTGACCGCGACGGCACCGGCGAACGTGACCCTCCTCGGCCAGATCGGGGACGAGGAGCTGCGATGGCTCTACGCCTCGTGCCTCGGACTGGTTGCCGCCTCCTACGAGGACTTCGGGCTGACGCCGGTGGAGGCGGCGGCCTTCGGTGCGCCGACCGCCGCGCTGCGGTGGGGAGGCTTCCTCGACACCATCCACGAGGGCGAGACCGGCTGCTTCTTCGACGAGCCGACGCCCGATCGGATCGCCGCCGCCGTCCGCGAACTCGTGGCCGGCCCCTGGTCGCCCGGAACCCTGGTCGCCCACGCCGCTTCGTACCGTCCGGAACGGTTCCTGACCCGGCTGGCCGACGTCGTCGACGAGGTACGGCGGCCCTCCTGAGGGGCCGCACCGGGTGGGCGGCCCGGGGGGGCCGACCCTCTACGAGGCGCCGCGCCCCTTGAAGATCGTGGCCGGCGTCTGCCACAGGATCTGCATGTCCCACCAGAACGACCAGGACGCCACGTAGAGGTAGTCGAGCCGGCAGAGCTCGAGGTGCGACAACTCGTTTCGGCCCGATACCTGCCAGAGCCCCGTCATGCCGGGGCGGGCCTCGAACCGCTTGCGCGCCCAGCCTTCGATCTCCGCGGCCTCGGCGACCACGAAGGGCCGGGGGCCGACCAGCGACATGTCGCCCTTCCACACGTTGATGAGCTGGGGGAGTTCGTCGAGGCTGGTGCGACGGAGGAACCGTCCCGGCCGGGTCACCCGGGGATCCTCGGTCACCTTGAACAGGGGGCCGTCGACCTCGTTGAGGTGCAGGATCTCCTCCTTGCGCTGCTCCGCGTCCTCGTACATCGTGCGGAACTTGAGGACCGAGAAGGGGCGCTCGTTCCGACCGGTGCGGATCTGGCGGAAGAAGACCGGGCCGGGACTCGTCACCTTGATCAGTACGGCGGTGACGAGGAAGAACGGCGAGAGCAGCACGAGGGCCACCGAGGACACGACGACGTCCAGCGTCCGCTTGAGGAACCGCGAACCGGCCGACAGCGAGGCCGGTGCGATGTCGATCATCGGCAGGCCCGACAGGTCCTCCACGTGTGACCGGCTGGTGATGAGCTCGTAGTACCGCGGCACGATCGACACGCCGACCTTGCCGGAGAGCGACTTGAGCATCTCCGTCGTGCGTTCGGGGTGCGTCCGGGAGAAACAGACGACCACCCGGGCGACGTCGAAGCGGCGGCAGAGCTCCGGCAGGTCCTCGAGCTCGCCGAGCACGTCGCTCCGCCCGAGCGGACTGTCGTCGACGAAGCCGACGAACTGGACACTGGAATGGGCCCGGAGGTGACTTGCCACGGTCTGGGCCAGCTTGCCGGTCCCGACCACGATCACGGGAACCGAGCCGGCGGATCCCCGTCCGTGGAGCCCGAAGGAGACGATCCGTGCCAGCGGCACGGTGATCGCGGCCACCAGGCACATGGCCAGGATCTTGCCGACGCTCATCGCCCGGTACGAGTACATCTGCTGGGCCGCGTACCCGAGCACGGCGTACAGGAACCCGCTCACCATGAGGGCGTGCAGGATGTTGCGCAGGTCGGAGAAGACGCTCATCGAGATCCTGCGGGTGGCCCCCCGATAGAGGCCGTAGACGGCGAACACCCCCACGAACAGTGGGAGCACGGCCAGGTCGAAGAGTACGGCCGTGCCCGACCGTCCCGCGGTCGAACTCGGATTGGTCGAGACCGCCGAGACGACGAGCGGCCCCAGCAGCGCGGCGGTCGCCAGGCCCACCAGGTCGGCGATCAGCAGTCGGCGCAGAACGTGGCGCCGGGCCCGGGCCGCGGCATCCGCGTGATCCCCCAGGTCGACGGCCATCCCGTGACCCGCGGGGACGACGACCGCGTCGGGGCGACGCTCGAGCAGTCGCTCCACCTCGTCCTCACGAATCGCCATGCCGGCCGCCCTGCCCTTTCCTGCAGTGGTGCCCGCCCGGCACGCCCCACGATGGGAACGCGCTCCACTGTGGGAGTTGGCCGTTCATCGGAACGTTCCGGATCCCAGCACCCGGCCTTCCATGGTAGATGCGGAACAACTGCCTGCACAACAGGGTCTTCCGGCAGGGCTCGGGCGCCGCCCCGCGGCGACCGGAACGCCCGCAGGTGTCAACGAGAGACGACGCCGAGCGTCGCCGAGTTGAGCGCCCGGACGCGACCCCTCGGCACCGATCCGGGCTCGGCCCCGGGCTCGGGATGCAGCTGCAGGTCCCTCGATCCGCCGGGCGGGAGGTGGAACCAGGAGTCGTCGGGCGCGTACCCCGGCACGTCGATCTGGACGAACTGGGCGAACCGCCGGGACGAAACGCGTAGTGACCACACTCCCTCATCGGCGGGTTCGACTTCCGTCTGAAGCCCCACGTCGGGGTCGGTCTCCCTGGCCGGCCCCCCGGGGAGGTACCCGGTGCGTGACAGGACACGTCCGTCCTGGTCCACCAGCTCGGCCGTGACCAGGTCGAATGCCCGGGGTCCGAAGCAGAAGGCGTAGGTCACGTCGCGGAAGCCGTCGAACAGGGCCTCGGCCCGTACCGAGCAGCCGCCGCGTGCCGGTACGACGACCGGGCACGAGGCCGTCTCCACCTGGTGGACCGCCGTGTGCAGCCCGATCTCGAGGGTGGCGCGGACATCCGCCCCGGTGTCGTTCACCATGTGGAGGGCGAGCCCGTTCACCCCTTCGTCGGTCGCCAGCACCGCGACCGGGGCCGAGGCCCTCGCGAAGGCGTACCACGCCGACTTCGGTCTGCCGGACGAGTCGACGAGCCCCCATCCGGGCCCTCGCCTCAGGTCCTGCAAGGCGATGGCCAGTATTCCGGCGCACGACGAGCCCGCTCGGCGCCATTCCGATACGGCGGCGTCGACCACCAGTGCCATCGCCGCACGTCCGAGATCGAGGGCGCGCTGATGGTCGGTCCGCCACAGGTTGTCCATGTCCCGCGTGAAGAAGGACGTGGTGTAGTGGTCCCGGACGTCCTCGAGGTCGAACCACGAGCCGGCGTCCCGGTGCACGCCGCGCTTCCAGTCCGACTCGTGATGGGCGGAGATGTCTCCCCCGAACTCCTCGTCCACGGTCGTCCGCTCCGGCGGATAGGAGAATGCGAGCCCCTCGCTCACGAACCGGGGAGCGGCCCGCCGAAGGTCGTCGAGTGGGAACAGGTGCACACCCACTCCGACGTAGTGCGACACGCCGACATCGGACTGGAATGGCAGATCGCCCCCGGTGGGCGACGACGATACGTAGACGAGCCCCGGTGCCGCCTGCGCAACAAGGTCGGGGATCACCGAGTCGAGGAGCGGCGTCCCCCAGCGCTCCCGCGGGAGCCCGAACGCCGCGGCCTGCTCCGCGACCTGCTCTGCGCCGCACAGCACCGCCACGGACGGGTGCCGCACCAGCCGGGCCAGGAGATCGCCGACCTCGCCGACGAGCGCGGCGACGAACGTCTCGTCGTCGGGTGGATCCAACTGGGCGAGCATGACGTCCTGCCACACGAGGATGCCGGCTCGGTCGCAGGCGCGGAAGAATTCGTCGACCTCGTACACGGTGCCGCCGGGGATGCGCAGCATGTTCATTCCCGCAGACCGGGCATGGTCCAGGCTGGCCGCCAGCTCGTCCGGGCCCGACTGGAGGCTGACCGGGTCGACCGGGTACCACCCGGCACCCCGGCAGAACACGGGGACGCCGTTCACGACGAGCCGGAAGCCGTCATCCGAGCGATCGGCGTCGATCGTCCGGAACCCGACCTCGCCGAGCTCCAGGACGGCGCCGGCGACGTCGACCCGGACCGGGTAGAGCGGTTGAGCCCCGTGGGTGTGCGGCCACCATCGCTCGACACCATCGACTTCGACCACCCCGGCGAGCCGCCAGCCGCTGCCTTCGCGGGCGCCCGACAGCGGGACCGAGTGGCCCGCCACCTCGAGCCGGGCGGCCGGCGGGTCCACCGCTCCCCGGAACGCCGGTCCGGAAACCACCACGTCGACGGCCACGGTCCCGCGGGTGGGGCCGTCCGATCCGGGCGGGCACGACGCCCGCACCGTACTCGTCACCACCTCCACCGGCGCGACCTGCCGGAGGTGCACCGGACGCCACGGCCCGACTGGGACCGGGATGGATGCCCACCCGGCCTGGCGGCCGAACAGCGACGTCCGGAGCCATCGCAGGTTCTGGCTGGTGACTCCCTTCACCTTCCACCTCGGCCGGGGACGTCGCTGCTCGAGCATCGGCGTCAGCGCGGCGAACCGGATGCACAGCTCGTTCTCGTCCTCCAGTCCCGCGACGGGGACGGTCCACGCCGCGAACATCGACTCGGACCGCAGTACGTGGGCATCGTTGATCCAGATGTCCGCAACGGTCGCCAGACCGTCGAGTTCGAGGACCCAGTCCTCCCCGGTGCCGGTCCCCCGGCCCGAAGGTCCCGGGAACATGCAGCGGAACCACCAGTCCTGGCCGTCCAGGCGCTCGGGTGCGGGCTCGGACGCGCCCACGGCCCGCAGTGCGCCGGCCACCGTCCCGGGCACGGCCGCTGCCAACCACGGCAGCGCCGTCAGGTCCAGATCGCCGGGACCCGTCCGGGACCCGGGCGGCGTCGAGATGCAGGACCAGGCCGCGCCGGCCAGAAGGTCCACGGGGCCGTCGGCCGAGGGTTCGGACTCAGGCGCCATAGCGCCCGTCCAGGACCGCCATCGCGTCGGCCCACCCACGGGACATACCTTCGAGCACCTCGGCGAGGTCGACCGAGCGGCCGCGGACGACCCGGGCCAACGAGAACTGCAGCGCCTTGGCGCCTTCCGCCACGTCCCGGAAGGCGTCGGCCGCGGGCTCCGTGCCGGTTTCGTGGTGGACGTTCAGCCAATCGACGAACGTGGCTGCCAGCTCGGTGCTGGCCCCGCACTGCCGGCACAACCCGAATGCGTAGCGGTGGAAGGACTCGAGGTCCTGGCCGGCCAACCACGGCAGGTCGGCCAGGATACGGTCCGCCATCCGGCGGACCGGGTTGTCCACGGGACGACGGGTCAGGTGCTCCCGGGTCAGCGCCACGGCACGCGCCACCAGTTCGGGGTCGTCCTGACGCACCCGGTCCAGGCGGATCGACTCCACGTACGGGGGAAGCGCGGCCGGGTCGGCGTGGGCACCGAGCCGGAACAGGCCGTCGAAGTCGTCGCCGTCGAGTTCGAAGTACCCCGCGTTGTGGAAGTACCCGAGCGAGCGAGCGGCGCGGTCGAGCGCCGCCGGCACGATCGTGGACTTGACGTGCTCGAGCCGGTAGGCGACGCCGCGGGTGTCCGGGAGAAACCAGGAGTCCGCCTCGACGGTGCAGAGCCGTTCGAGCGCCAGCTGTTCCTCGACGTGGTCGACGACGGGACGCCAGACGTTCATCTCCGCCACCTCGAGGCCGAACAGGAACCGGAGGTCCTCGGGCGGATACTTGAAGAACGTCCACTGGTCGCCCTCGAAGTCACAGCTCAGCGTGAACGCGGCACCTGCCACCGGATCGAGCCCGAGGGCGTGGAGCACCTCGATCCACACGTCGACGTAGCAGTTCGTCTCCGTCCACGTCCGCTCGGAGGCGTGCAGGGGGTGGGGGGAGAACCGGGCCGCGGTCAGGGTGGGGAGTCCGGTGCTCATCGTCGTATCCGGTCGGACCCGGGCGTCCCTAGGGCCACAGGACGCGCCGGACCGCTGCGGGCCAGGCGGTTGGCTCGGTGCCGTGGCGATCCAGGAGCGCGAGGGTGATGCGGTCCACACCGAAACCGAAGCATGCGGTGTGGGCGAGCCCTCCATCGTCGGTCTCGATGGCGAACGGCCGGGAGAAGTGGTCGAGGTGGCAGTTGGACGAGGAGATGGCCGTGGGCCGACCCGAGGTGAACACCGGCGTCACGATTTCGTACTTGAGCTCCTCCATGCGCTGGTTGGCGGCGAGCATCCGTCCCGGGCGGCCGAAGAACGGGTCGTTGGCCACGACCGGCTCGACGTCCAGCCCGAGGTCGGCCAAGACCTCGAGGCCCCGGCCGAGCCACTCGTCGCGGTGGGTGCGGGCTCCCTCCGGCGTTCCGAGGTACACGTAGTCGTGCTGACGGAATGCCTGCATGCGGAACGGGTCGGTGCTGGGCTCGTGCCGGAAGCAGTAGCCGTAGACCTCCACGCGGCGACCACCGTCGGGCAGGCGGCCGGACTGCGTCGGGTACAGGGGGTGACAGACCGCCGGACACAGCACGATGTCCGTCGTCTCGAGGAGCGAGCCCCGGTCCTCACCCGATTCGGCCCGGCGGACGAGTTCGGCGTGGAGACGCTCGTCGCCGCGGAACGTGTGGACCGAACCCATCTGGTCGGGGAACGACTCGAGATAGCCGTTCTTCTGGAACGTCGACCACGGCATCACCGGGGGGAAGCGGACACTCAGCGCGTCCTGGTCGGCTCCGACCCTCAGGACGAGCCGGTCGATCGCCTCGGCGATCGCCTCATACGTGGCCGAACGGCCGTAGATGCCGTCGACGTCCGTGGCGAGCAGGATCCCGTCGGCCAGCAGCGCGGCGCGGAAGTCCGCCCACGGCGGTTCGGGATCACCGGTGCCCGGGCCCAGGTCGGAGTCGGTCTCCATGATCGTCACTCGCCCCGGTGGACGAGGAGCATCTGGGCGTTGTTGGCCATGATCCGGTCGTTGTTCACCATCAGCGCCGCACCCATGGCATCGCGCAGGTGGCGGCCGAGGCTGTAGGGCGAATCGAGTCGGTAGGACGCCAGCCCGCAGATGAGCATGCACTCGCGGACGATGTCGACCACGAGGTTCGACGACGACACCTTGAGTGCGTTCATCCCGATGCCGAACCCGATCGACGACAGGCGGTCGCCTTCGGCGTCTGCCTCCTCGAACCGGGCGAGTGACGAGCGCACCATGTCGACGAACTGCTGGTGCAGGACGACCGTTCCCGCCAGGCGGACCGAGGCAGCCGGTGTGGTGCCCGGCTTGCGGCGGGCCTCGGCCTGGACGGACTTACGGGCCAGATCGACGGCATCGCCGGCGATCCCCAGCCACACCGAGCTCCACAGCAGGTGGGCGAGCGGGAGCATCGTCCGGGTGGAGATGTCCCCGTAGGACTCGGTGAGCACCAGGTCCTCGTCGCCGGTGGCCCGCAGGACGAATCCGGTGCTGCACGTGCCGCGGAATCCCAGGGCGTTCCACTCGCCCACCTGTTCGAGCTCGAGACCCGGGGGGCGGCACAGGACGATCACCTGGTCCGACACGGGGCTCTCGGCGCTCCGGCGCGCCGTGACCAGGACCGCGTCGGCGTCGTCGGCATAGGAGATCACCGGCGCCTGCTTCTCGAGCCGGAAGCGTCCGTCCGCTACCTCGAGGGCACAGATACTCGAGCGCACGTCGCCGCCGGTGCCGACCTCCGTCGTGGCCGAGGCCAGGAGGTACTGGTTCTCGCTCAGCTCGCGGAGGTAGGCGCGCAGAGCGGGGTTGGCTCCGTGGCGCACCAGGCAGGCCACCTGGATGTGGTGCATGGCGACGACCATGGCGCTCGAAGCACAGCGCCGCCCGAGGGCGACCAGGCCGTCGGAGACTTCGGCGAGCGTCGCCCCTCCCCCACCCGATGCCGTCGGCACGAGTGCGGCGAGGAGCCCCTCGGCTCGGAGCGCCGCGATCGTCTCGCTCGGGAAACGGCCCCGCTCGTCCACATCGGCGGCCGCCGGGCCGGCGACCTCGTCCGCGATGGCGGCCATGCGCGCGCCCACTGCTCCAGAGCGCGTCATGGTCGTCGGCGGGGCCGTCTCGGCCGTGGTCACCTGAGGATCACGCTCCCGTCATCTCGGTCACTGCGGCCCGGATGGAGCCGATCGACTCGAACGTGGACTTCTTCAGCATCTTCTCCGAGAACTCGAAGTCGAATGCGTCCTCGAGAGCGAGCATGACGTTGACGCTGGCGTGCGAGGTCATGCCCGCGCCGAACAGGTCGGTGTCATCGGCAAGGGTCTCGACCGGAACCGCCAGGCGGCCGTGGTCGCCCAGAACCTCCCGGATCGTCCCTTCCACCGTTCCGTCAACCATCATCCTTCTCCTCCGACTCGTGGGGTGCTCCAACCGACGACGACGGCCGCCGCGAGGTTCGCTTCGTGCGACAGGCTGACCGAGAGCCCGTCGATGCCTGCCGCCTCAGCGAGTGCCGCAGCCGTGCCGGACAGGCGGATCTCACACCACCCTTCCGTCATCCGATGTAATTCGATACTACGCCAGGCAGGCCGCGCACCGACAGGTCTCAGCACCTTCAGTACCGCCTCCTTCGCCGCGAACCGGGCAGCCAACGACTCCATCGCGTACGCACCGGCGGTCCCGACGCGACCCGGTCGTCGGCTGCAGCCGATCTCGTGGTCCGTGTAGATGCGCTGCAGGTAGCGGTCTCCGAATTGTGCGACCGAGGCGGCCACGTCGGCCACGTCGACGAGATCGAGGCCCACCCGCAGTTCCGTCCGGACCGCGGTCACGACGCCCTACCCCGTCGGCGCCGGCCTGCCTGCGAGCCGAGGACGGATGCATACAGCTCGCGATAGCGTTCGGCGACCACCGGCCAGGCGAACTCCCCGACCCGGGCGTGCCCGGCTGCCGCGATCGAACGGCGGAGCGGGCCGTCGGTCAGCACCCGCCCGAGGACGCGGGCCACGGCCGCGGTGTCGAACGGGTCGACGAGGAGCCCGTCCTCGCCGTCGCGGACGAACTCGGGTGGCCCGCCCCGGCTGGTGGCGACCACAGCGGTGCCGGCGCGCCAACCCTCGAGGACCACGATTCCGAACGGCTCGAGCCGGCTCGGCATCACGAAGACCTCGGCCCGGGACATCGCCGCAGCGACCTCCTCGCGGCTGAGGCGGCCCACGAAGTGCACCCGGTCGCCGATTCCCGACTCCTCGGCCTGTGCCTCGAGGCCCTCGACGGCCGCGCCGGTGCCCCCGATCACGAGGTCCGCCGTGCGCTCGGCCGGATCCATCGCCGCGAAGCCCGCCAGGAGGAGGTCGAACCCCTTCTTTGCGACCACCCGCCCGAGGGCGAGGACGAACGGGGTGTCACCCAGCCGTTCGAGCGGGCCGGCGTCTGCAGGTGCTCCGCTCGACCCTGCGCCGTCGAGTGCCACTCCGTTGGGTATGACGACACCCCGTCCGGGAGGAAGGCCGAAGCGGGCGATCGCGTCGTCCAGGGTGAACTGGGAGCAGGCGGTGACTGCTGCCGCCTTCCGCAGGCCGGCCCGGAGTGCCGCCCGCAGGGACTGCGAGACGTCGAAGATATCCGCGTCGTCCATCACCGTCTCCCCCTGGAGCGTGATCACGAGCGGAACGCCGGCCGTCCACGAGAGCGCCGTGGCGTAGGCGCCGTTCGGGCCGAAGCACTGCACATGGAGCACGTCGGGGCGGAACGACGCCACCGCCCGGTGGAGGGCCCGCATGGTACGAGCTCCGTTGACTGCGGCGAAGGCGGTGACCGGCAAGCTGTTCGCCGGCAACGGCAGCGGGAACCTGCGGACGACGAGACCGTCCCGGATCTCGACGGTCTCGGCGTCGTGGTCGTCCGAATTGCCGGTCCACACCTCCACCTCGTCGCCGGCGGCCACCAGCGCCAGAGCCAGGTGTCGGGTGAGCTCTTCGACTCCGCCGACCGACGGGGGGTAGGCGCTGGGGAGGAGCGCGATCCGGGTCACCGCCGACCCCCGTCGTCTGGGTGCGCGTACGCTGACGCTCGGCCGGCGGGGGCCGTGGTCGCACGGGACCCCGAGGCGAGGTGGGCGGGGGTCGTGGTCATCGGGGCGGGGGTCGTGGTCATCGGGGCGGGGTCGCAGTCATCGGGGCGGGGTGGTGGAAGTGGAGCTTAGGGAATCCGTGGGTTGAGCCAGGGTTCCATGGCCGTGAGCGTGCCGCCGGTGGGCGGGGAGGCGAGCGAGCTCCAGGCACCCACTCCCGGCGACCACCGGTCGGAGAATGCGGCCGAGTACCAACCGGACAGATATCCCTGCTCGGCACAGTCGCACTGCGGCGCCCAACTGGCCGGATGGATGCCGAGGATCGACTCGATGGCCTCGTGTCCGCCTGCGGGCTCGACGTATGCGGCGTCGACCTCGTG
>DATLRE010000008.1:0-4677 GCA_035534835.1 Acidimicrobiales bacterium | reverse complement strand
ACGTGGAGCACGCCGGCGCACCGCTGCCCGGCGTGTCCGGAACCGTCGTCCGGGCGCTGATGGCCCTCGTGCGGGCGCAGGCCGGCGACGCCGAGGTGGCCCACGCGCTCGCGCTGGCCGCCGAGGAGCGGTCGTCCGCCGACGGCGGCGACACCTTCCGGTGGACGTCGCTCGACGACGCCGTCGCCCTGTTCGCCGCGGCCGCCCACGTCACCGGCGACAGGGCGATCGCCCTCCACGTCGGGGAGGAGCTGCTCTGGACGGCGGACGAGGACCTGGCCCGCCGGATCCGGTCGCTCGACTCCGTCGAGGACGCGTTCCGCCACGTCGGCGCCCTGGTCGGCCGGTTCGAGGGGGCCACGGACGCCGTGGCCCTCGAGGTGGAACCCGGACGGGCCCTGGTCGAGGTCGCCCCGGTGGGCAGTGAGGTTCGGCACGCCTACCTGTGCGAGCTCACGCGGGGGCTCCTGGCCGAACTGCCGGTGCTGTTCGACTCCCAGGCGGCCACCGTCACCGAGCACGAGTGCGCGGCACGCGGCGGCCGCGCCTGCCGCTACGACGTCCGGTGGAACGTGGTCGGGCGCACCGGGCGTGTCCACCGGGCGGCCGATCCGGCCCGGCCCGACAGGCTGACGTGGCGGGACGACGACGTCCTCCCGCCGGCCGACGGCCCGACGGTCCGAACGGGCGCGGAGGGAGACCTCGGGGTGCCCGACGGGTCCGACCGGTACGAGCACTACGACCCGCACGACCAGCTCGACCGGCACGACCACGGCAACGGGAACCGGTGGAACGGGGGCG
Source organism: Acidimicrobiales bacterium (assembly GCA_035534835.1). Lineage (GTDB taxonomy): Bacteria > Actinomycetota > Acidimicrobiia > Acidimicrobiales > RAAP-2 > Bog-756. The sequence goes on along the minus strand of DATLRE010000008.1, from coordinate 3,876 downwards.
GTCCCGTCCGTTCCCCGTCGGCGACCGTCGCCGGGCCCGACCCGTCGGCCGAGATCGAGGTGCTCGGCGAGCAGTTGGCCGCGGCGCGGGCCGCACTGGTGGAAGCGGTCGCCGAGGCGGCCCGCTGGGAGGCCGCGGCCACCCGCGGGCAGGCCGGACGGGCAGAGGAGCTCGCCCGCGGGCAGCACGAGGCAGAGGCCGCCGCCGCACAGGCGACGCGCGAGGTGAGCCGCCTCGAGCAGCTCCTCGAGGAGACGGCGGCGGCGGCGCTCGACTTCCTCGACCTCGATATCGACGGCCTGCTGACCGAGCTGGCCTCGAGGGCGGACAGGGTCGTACCCTCCGACCGCTTCCTGTTGATGGTCCGGGCCGGGCCGGGCCTGCCGATCGAGCTCCACCACCGCGGCATCGGCGCGGACGAGGCGCGGACGCTGGCCGCCGACCTGTGGAACGCGGGAGCCCCCGACGACCCCGGCTGCCGGGTCCTGGACATCGCCTCCCCCCGCCGCCGGTACGGCCGCCTGGCCGTGTTCGTCGATCCCATGAACGGGCACCCTGCCGCCGACGACCGCGCCCTGCGCCTGTTCGCCGACTACGCCGCCAATGTCCTCGACGTGTTCACCGTCCTGTCCGACGTCCGCCGGAGCGACTCCACGGCTCGGACGATCCTGTCGTTCAGCGGGCAGCTGTCGGGGCTGACCAACCTGGCCCAGGCGCTCCAGATCCTGGCCGACACCGTCCCCGAGGTCACCGGCTGCGCCCAGTCGACCGTGTACCTGTGGGACAAGGAGAACTCGCGCCTCGTGCTGGGCGCCTACACCACCGGGATGACTCCGCCGGACGCCGACCTCGGACCGATCACACCGCACTGGGCGGCAGCGGCAGCGGCCTCGCGCGTGACGGCGCCACGTGCCGACCGGCAGGCCGACGACCAGGGCGGAGACGGGTCCCGCAGCAGCCGGGACCCCGTGTCGGTCGAGGTCGACAACCCGCTCGTCCAGCGCATGGTCGCCAGCCGCGAGGTCATGGTCCTCGACGCGTCGACCGTGGGGGACCCCCTGCTGCGCAAGCTCATGGAGGAGTCCGGGGTCCCGGCCTCGGTCGTCGCCCCCCTGTTCGCTTCGGGCGAGTTCCTCGGCGTCATCGCCGCCAACTTCTCGAAGGACGCGGCACCGGGCACCATCCACGACGCCGACCTCCATGAACGCCTGTCCGGGCTGGCCGACCAGGCCTCCACTGCGATCCAGAACCTGGAACTCCTCGAGAAGGTCTCCCACATGGCCTGGCACGACGCGCTCACCGGCCTCCCCAACCGGCGGCTCTTCGAGGACCGGGTCGAACAGGAGCTCGTCCGATCGCGCCGGGTCGGCGAGCCGGTCTGCATGTTCTTCGTCGACCTCGACAACTTCAAGTCGGTCAACGACACCTACGGGCACGCGGTCGGCGACCAGCTCATCCTGCAGGTGGGCCAGCGACTGGTCGACACGGTCCGCAGCCAGGACACGGTCGCCCGGGTCGGCGGCGACGAGTTCGCCATCCTGCTCCCCGGGCTGGTCGATCAGCAGTCGATCAACCAGCTGGCCGAGCGCACGCTCGAAGCCATGCACACGCCGTTCGAGATCTTCAGCGAGGAGGTGACCACCTCGGCATCGGTCGGCATCGCCATCGCCCCCGAGCACGGAGACACCTACGACGACCTGCTGAACCGGGCCGACGAGGCCATGTACCGGGCGAAGGACCACGGCCGCGATGCCTTCGAGATGTTCCGGAGCACGCCCGACCCGGTCCACCCCGGACGGCGGGCCCTCGATGACCGTCAGCTCCACGCCGACCTCATCAAGGCCCTCGACGGCAACGAGTTCTTCCTCCTCTACCAGCCCTACATCGACCTCCGCACCGCCGCGATCGTGGGGGTCGAAGCCCTGATCCGTTGGCGGCACCCCACCCTCGGAGTGCTCGATCCGCCCCAGTTCATCCCGATGGCCGAGCGCAGCGATCTGATCGTCGCCCTGGACAACTGGGTGCTGTGGCAGGCCTGCCGGCAGCTCCGGTCGTGGCGCGACCACGGCATGGACCCCCTGCGCCTGTCGGTGAACCTGGCCTCGAGGGACCTGTCCAACCCGGAGTTCTTCGACAGCGTCGAACGCACGCTCTCCGACACGGGGACCGACCCCTCGCTCCTCGAGCTCGAGATCACCGAACGGGTCGTCCTCGACACGAGCGGCCCGGCCGTCGGGAACATCGACCGCCTGCGCAAGCTGGGCGTGCGCTTCACCATCGACAACTTCGGATCCGGCAATTCGTCGCTCGACCGCATCGGTGCCTTCCCGGTGAGCACCCTCAAGATCGACCGGTCGTTCGTCCAGGTCCTCGGGCCCGAGGACGAGGAGAACAGCCTGGTGGGGGCCATGATCGCCTTGGCCGCCAAGCTCGGACTGTCCTGCGTGGCCGAGGGCGTGGAGACGCTCCTGCAGAGCCGCGTCCTGCTCCAGCGGGGCTGCACCACGGCCCAGGGCTACTACTTCAGCCCGCCCCTCCCGCCCGAGGGGATCGAGGCCATGCTGAGCTCTCCCACCCCCGCCGAGGTGCCCGAGTACTTCGGCGAGCCCCCGACGGGCCACCCGGAGGGCCTGGACAGCGACGAGTGATCCACCACCGGGGACGGTCCCGGAGCGCCGCGGACTGCTAACTTCTGCAAGCAGAACGGGCTCCCATCCCCCGTTCGCCGGAGGGGGGCCGATACCGTCGCTCCATCAGGCGTCCGCTTGGGCGCCGGTCGGAGCAGGAGGAGGAACCATGGCTACGTACGAGGGCTACTGCGTCAAGTGCCGGGAGAAGCGTGAGTTCGACGGCGAGGTGGTCGAGATGGCCAACGGCCGTCGTTCGGCCAAGGGCAAGTGCCCGGTCTGCGGCACCGGGATGAACAGGATCCTGGGCAAGAACGCCTAGTCCGGGGAACCGGCGGCGGACGCGGGTCCGCCGCCCTCCCCGCGCCCCACGGCACCTCCGTGCGCCAGCCGTGTCCAGCCCCGGTCCGGGCCGGGGCTGCGCCCGACGTTGCGTACGCCGTCAGTGGACCGCCGCGGGCAGCGACAGGCTGTCGAGGACGGCCCCCTCGCGGAGACCCCACTCGCTCACCACGAGACCCCGCAGTCCCAGGTGCTCGACCAACGTCGACAGCACCACGGCGCCGATGGGCAGGAGCGGCGCCCGGCGGGCCTGGATCCCCGGTAGCGCCATCCGGGCGTCGAGGTCGAGCGTGGACAGGCGGTCCGCCAGCTCGTGGAGCTGCCCCGCCGGGAGTTCGACCTGGTTGACCGATGGAGCGCCCGACGACCGCGACCGGGGCGGTGCCCGGTGGAGTCCCATGGCCAAACGGGCCAGGGCCCGGACCGTGCCGCCGCTGGCGACCACCCGATCCGCGGCACCGGGGCACGAGCGGAGCATGGCGGCGACGGGTGCCGAGCGTTCGACGGCCAGGCCAGCGATCGACCGGCGCTCCAGCACCGTCAGGCGATCCCCCGTGTCGAGTTCGCCCCGGATGCGGGCGGTGCCCAGGGCCACGCTGGCCACCGCGGTGACGTCGTCCACGGTACCGATGCCCGCCTCGAGGCTTCCGCCACCCAGGTCGAGGCCCAGCACCGGGGCGTCCCCGACCCACACGCCGGCCCGTTGGCCGAGGAAGCAGAGGCGTGCCTCCTCCTCCCCCGAGAGCAGGTTGATGGGACTCCCGAGGATCCGCTCCATCCGGGCGATCAGGCGTTCCCCGTTGTCGGCGTCGCGCAGGGCGGCGGTGGCCATGGCGACGACGACGTCGACCCCGGCGTCCTCGGCCGTCACGTGCAGACGCTTGACGGTGCGCACGGCCAGAGCGGA
>DATLRE010000007.1:0-3486 GCA_035534835.1 Acidimicrobiales bacterium | reverse complement strand
GATGGCGGGACCACCTGGATCGGACCCGTCGGACTCTGACGCAGGAGCCGGGAACCGACCCGACACCCGAGGGGCACCGGGGTGTCCGCCGGCGGACCTGGCTTCTCGGAGCCGTCGGACTCGCCCTGGTGATCTGCGTGGGCGCGGCTGTCGTCGACCTGGCGGCCGTCAACGCCCGGATCGGGCACGTGTCCGTCTCGTTCCCGCGCGATGGACCCGGGACCACCTACGTGATCGTGGGGTCGGACAGCCGCCCGGCGATCCCGTCCGGAGCGCCGGAGGGGATCTTCGGCAGTCCGGCAGCGGTTCCGGGGCACCACGCCGATGTCGTCCTCGTGGTGCACCGGGTCGGATCGAGCACCTCCATCCTCTCGATACCGCGCGACACACTGGTGTCGCCGAGCCCAGGGACCTTCGAACGCTTGACCCTTGCATTCGACGACGGTCCGCAGGCCGTCGTGGACGGACTGTGCAGAACCTTGCACATCACTGCTGACCACCTGGTCATCGTCAATTTCCAGGGCTTCTCGACCATCGTCGATCAATTGGGCGGCGTCACCGTGGACCTACCCCACCCGGTGCGGGATGCCATTGCCAGCCTGTTGATCGCGAGATCCGGCACGGTCCACCTCAACGGCATGGAGGCCCTTGCGCTGGTCCGGTCCAGGGATCCTCAGTGGCTCGTCGACGGAAGGTGGACGACGGTACCCGACGGCGCCAATCAACGAACCGAATGGGCCGGCAAGGTCTTCGAGGCCGTGCTCCATGCGGCTCGTCATGTCGGATTCGACCCGATCGAGCTCCAGCGCCTGGCGTGGGCGGTATCGGGGAGCCTCACCACCGACAGTACGACCGGGCTCTCGTCCCTCTGGAACCTTTCCCGGATGAGTGGGGACGTGCGCCCCCTCACGGAGTCTCCCCTGTCGAATACCCTGGCGGTCGAGCCCGGAGCTTCGACGTTCGCCACGCTGGCCGCCGTCGGCTTCGGCCGTCGGTGCATCCCCCGCTGACCGGTCCGCACGAGCGGGGACCCATGTGGCCGTCCCCTCGACCGACCTGCCTGCGTGCTCACAGGATGCCGGGGACGACCGCCTCCACCACGCTCGGGCCCGGGGTGGCCAGGGCCCGGCCCAATTCGTCGGCGAACTGCTCGGCCGTCTCGGCGCGTGCCGCATGCAACCCGAGGCCGCGGGCGATCTGCACGAAGTCCAGGTCCGGTCGCCCGAGGTCGAGCATGTCTCGGGCACGCGGACCCGGCGTGCCCGCCCCGACCCGGTCGAGTTCCATGTTGAGCACGGCGTAGGAGTGGTTGTTGAGGACCACCGTGGTGACGTCCAGGCCTTCGCGGGCCATCGTCCACCAGGCCTGGACCGTGTAGAGCGCGCTCCCGTCGGCCTCGAGGGCCACCACCCGCCGGTCCGGTGCGGCCACCGCGGCCCCGACGGCGACCGGCAGCCCCTGTCCGATGGCCCCCCCGGTGAGGGTCAGCCAGTCGTGCGGGGGCGACCCCGCCGTGGCGCCCGGTGCGAAGAGGCCCGCGGTGTTGCCCTCGTCGGAGACGACGGCGCCCTCCGGAAGCAGCGCGCCGAGCGCCTGGCACACGGTCTGGGCGGTCAGCGGTCCCGTGGGCAGCCCCGGCACCCCGGCCTCCTGGCGCACGGCGCCGCCGGGGGCGGTCCCGACGAGGTCGGCCAGCGCTTCGACGGCAACGACGACGTCGTCGCCCGGACCGGCCACCGGATGGACGGTGCAGCCCTCGGGCACGAGATCGCTGGGCTTGCCCGGGTAGGCGAAGAAGGAGACTGGGGACTTGGCGTCGAGGAGGACCAGGTGGCGGACGCCGTCCAGGCGGAGGGCGGCGAACTCGGCCAGGTAGCCGAGGCGTTCGACGGGGGGCCGACCGGCGCCCCGGGCGAGACGAGCGGGGAAGGTCTCGCACAGGAGCTCGGCTCCGGTCGACGCCGCCAGGTCGGCGGCTGCACCGAGGAGCGGGCCCGAGCACACCCGTCCGCCGATGAACAGCGCGGTCCGCTCGCCCGACCGGAGGGCTGCGGCCGCGGCGTCGAGCACGCCCGGATCGGGGGCGGCACCGGGTGCCGGTCGGGTCCCCACGCCGTCGACGAGGGGCGCCCGGATTCCGCCCTCGGACCACGACACGTCCGCCGGTAGGATGAGCGTGGCCACCGACCCGGGCGGTCCGAAGGCGGCACCCAGGGCCTCGACTGCGTCGCTGCCGAGGTCGGCCGTGGACTCGGAGGTGCGGACGAAGTCCGAGATGTTGCGGGCCACCGTGGCGATGTCGGACTGGAGCTGGGCGTCGTAGGGGCGATGGGAGACGGCGTGGTCGCCGACGATGTTGAGTACCGGGCTGTGGGCCCGCCGGGCATTGTGCAGGTTCGCCAACCCGTTGCCGAGGCCGGGACCGAGGTGGAGCAGGGTTGCGGCCGGCCGCCCGGCGATCCGGGCGTAGCCGTCGGCTGCCCCGGTGGCCACACCCTCGAACAGGGCGAGCACGCCGCGCATCGCCGGCACGTCGTCGAGAGCGGAGACGAAGTGCATCTCGGAGGTCCCCGGATTCATGAAGCAGGTGTCGACGCCGTGGTCGACGAGGGTGTGGATGAGGGACTGGGCTCCGTTCACGCTCGGGCTCCTTGTGTGGGGTTCGGATCGGGGGAGGAAACGGCGAAGACCGTTCCCGGGTTCAGGATGCCGAGCGGGTCGAAGGCCGCCTTGATCCGGCGCATGAGCCCGAGCTTCACGGGATCCTCCAGGTCGGTGTAGGAGGCCAGCTTGGCCGTGCCGATGCCGTGCTCGCCCGACACGGCGCCGCCGAGGCGCACGGCGGCGGCCAGGATGTCGTGGAGGAGGTGGTGGCGGACCACGGGGTCGGGTTGGAAGACCGACAGGTGGACGTTGCCGTCGCCGGCGTGCCCGCATCCGACCACCAGCGAGCCGGCCGCTTCGGCCAGCTCGGCGACGTCGGCCAGGTAGGCGGGGATCGAGGCCCGGGGAACCACCGCGTCGACGATGTCGTCGGCGCCGGCCGCCTTGGACGCCCAGAACGCGTGCTCCCGGGCGGCGATGAGGTCGTGGCCGGCGTGGTCGGGCAGCACGTACACGTCGAGCGCGCCGAGTTCGGCGAGCTGGCCGGCGAGCGCGGCGGTGTCCTCCTCGACGCGGTCCTCGTGGTGGCCCTCGAGGACGATGACCAGGTAGGCGAGCGCGGCCTCGCGGACGGCGTCCGGGATCCCGAGGTCGATGCCGGCATTGGCCGTGATGCCCGCCATGGACAACATGTCGATGTACTCGACGAGGAGAGGGCCCACGCCGCTGGCCACCACCGGCGGGACGGCCTCGGCCACCTGTTCGACGGTGGAGAAGGGGGCCAGCAGGGTGGCCTGGTGGACGGGCCGGGGGTGGAGCCGGAGGACGGCGCGGGTCACCAGGGCCAGCGTTCCCTCGGAACCGACGATGAGCTGGGTCAGG
>DATLRE010000006.1:0-5647 GCA_035534835.1 Acidimicrobiales bacterium | reverse complement strand
GTAGCGGGTGACCGTTGGTCCGACCGTCCGACCCACCAGCCGGGTCTCGACGCCGTGTGCAGACAGGGCGTGGACCAGCGCGGCGCCCGCGGCGTCGACCTCCGACTCGTCGATGACCTGGGTCTTGGTCCGCTTGAGCAGGTTGGCGGGCGGGAGCTTCCAGTCGCCCACCGGGGCGCCCATCTTGAGCTCCAGCTGTTCGCCTGTTCCCGGCCTCGTGGCCGCATCGGGCAGCGCCACCGGCTCCGGTCCGGACCCGTCGGCCACGGGGTGCGTCCCCGGTAGGCCCCCCGGATCACGCTGCAGGGCGTCGGGGTCGACCGCCACACCCGGAGCCACCGCATCCGCTGCATCCATCGCGGCCATCGACGGCTGGCGCCCCTCCGCGAGCGCACGGCCGAACGGATCGGTCGGCTCGTCCTGCTCCCCGTCGTCCTCCCCGACATCGGCCGCCCGGTCGCCCCTGGCGAGCGCAAACGTCCAACGGGCGGCGCGGGCGGCGCCGGCGACCACCGAGCGCACCGTCACGCCGGTGAACACCAGGAGGGCGACGGCGACCACCATGACCAGCACGACGGCCGCGCCGAACCCGCCGAGACCCGACCCCAAGGGGTCCGCCATGGCGGCGCCCACCCACCCACCGGCCGAGGAGAGCGCCGAGGTGGGGGCACCGAGTGCCGGCGACCCCCCGGCCAGGGCGGCCAGACCGGAGACCGCCAGGAGGAGGAGCGTTCCGCCGATCACGGCCCGGGCCGGCTCACGTCGGGGACGCCCGTCCCCGCTCTGATCCTCGGCCCGCCCCATCAGCATGCGGATGCCCACGGCGATCAGGACCGGGGGGAGGAGGAAGCGTCCCCAGCCGAGCAGGTCACCCATGCCCACGCGGGCATCGTGTCCGGCCGGGCCGAGCGCACGGTCGCCCCCGTAGAAGGCGACGGCGCCCAGGATGCCCAGCGTGACCAGGGCGACACCCCACAGATCGGTGGCGTGCTCGGCGGCCACCGATCCCATCGAGGCGAGGAGCCCACCCGGCTCCTCGTGACGGGTACCGGACCGCCCGTTGCGCCCTCCGCCCTTGCCGGCCTGGTTCTTCTTCGCAGGGGTGCTCCGGCTCGATCGAGACGGGGATGTCGACTTGCCCTTCGGCCGCGATGCCCCGGATCGACCAGCCGGGCGCTTCGTGGCGGTCGTCACAGTGGGGACCACGCTACTGCCGGGAGGTTCCGGCCTGTGGGACACCCCCCCCCCGCTCACCCCGCTCACCCACGCGGGACCGGCTGGGCGACGTGTCCGACCTGCCCGATCGCCGGTGCTCTCCCCCCGGGGCACCGGAGCGACCTCGATCGGCCGCCGGCGCAACCCGACGGGGTGGCCGGGGCACCGGCCGGATCCGGCGGCCGCGCCTCAGACCGTGACGATGACGGGAACGATCATGGGCCGTTGACGGGTGCGCTCGCCCACCAGCTTGCCCAGTGCCTTGCGGGCCACCCGGTTGAGGGTCTCGTGGTCGGTGTGACCCCCGGAGAGGGCCGACTCGAGCGCCCGGCTGACCTGGGATCGGGCTTCGTCCAACAGGGCGTCGGTGTCCTGGTCGTAGGCCCAGCCGCGGGTGACGATCTGGGGGACGCCGATGACTTCACCCCGCTTCATGTCGACGGTGGCGACGGCCATCACCACGCCCTCCTCCGCAAGGACCATCCGGTCGCGCAGCACGCCGTGGCCGATGTCACCGACCGAGCTGCCGTCGACGAACAGATAGCCACCGGGCACGGTTCCGTCCCGATGCAGGCCGGCGTCGTCGAGGAGGACCGCGTCGCCGTCCTCGCACAGCAGCACCCGGTCGCCGTCGATGCCCATGCTGGCGGCCAGGCGCACCTGGTTCGCCATGTGGCGGTACTCACCGTGGACGGGGATGAGGAACTCGGGCCGCGTGACCGACATGAGCATGGCCAACTCGCCCTGCTTGGCGTGACCGCTCACGTGGACGTTCTCGACCCCCGAGTGGATGACCTCGACGCCCAGGCGGTGGAGGCTGTCGATGACGCGCCCCACCGACCATTCGTTGCCCGGGATCGGGTGGGCACTGATGACCACCACGTCGTCCTCGTGCAGGGTGAAGAACCGGTTCTCCCCGACCGCCAGGCGGGACAGTGCCGACATCGGCTCGCCCTGCGACCCGGTCGAGATCACGCAGACCCGGCCCGGCGGGTAGTCGTCGATCTTCTCGATGTCGACGAGGGCTGCGTCGGGGATCTGCAGCAGGTCGAGTTTGCGGGCCAGTGCCACGTTCTTCTGCATGGACCGGCCGAGGGTGGCGATCACGCGCCCCCCGGCGACGGCGGCGTCCGCGACCTGCTGGATCCGGTGGATGTGGCTCGCGAACGAGGTGACGATGAACCGACGGTCCGGGCGTGCGAGGAAGACCCGCTCCAGCGTCGCGCCGACCGTCGACTCCGAAGCGGTGAATCCCGGCTCCTCGGCGTTGGTCGAATCGATCAGCAGCAGCCGGATGCCCGGGTCGGAGGCGAGCGCGCCCATCCGGGCCAGATCGGTCCGGCGCCCGTCGACCGGGTGGAGGTCGATCTTGAAGTCTCCGGAGTGGAGGATGACCCCCTGGGGTGTGTGGAACACGGTGGCGAAGGCGTGGGGCACCGAGTGCGTGACGGGAACGAATTCCACGTCGCACGGACCGATACGCCGCCGTTCGTGGTCCCGGACGGGGATGAACTTGGCCCTGCTGGCCATGCCGGCCTCGTCCACCCTGCTCCGGGCGAGCGACAGGGTGAGTTCGGAGCCGTACACGTCGACCGGGAAGTCCCGCAGGAGGTAGGCGAGTCCACCGGTGTGGTCCTCGTGGCCGTGGGTCAGGATCACCCCGTCCACCCGGTCGGCGTTCTCGCGCAGATAGGTGAAATCGGGCAGCACCAGGTCCACACCCGGCATGTCGGGGTCGGGGAACATGATTCCGACGTCGAGGACGAGGATCCGGCCGTCGACCTCGATGCAGGCACAGTTGCGCCCGATCTCGCCGAGCCCGCCGAGGAACACGACCCGGACGGGAGATCCCGCACCGGACCCCGTGCCGGACGCCTTGCCGCCCGACCTGGCCGATGTCTTGGCGCTCGACCTGCCCGGCGAGTCGGCCGCCGCCTTGGCCGGGCGACCGGAACCTCGAGACGATCCACCGGAGGACACGTTGCCGCTCGCACCCTTCCCCTTCGGCGTCGACGGAGCGACGGAATCCTTGGTGGAGGCGGACGCCGCAGCAGTTCGCCGCCGCCTGGACGAACCGGACGAACCGGACGAACCGGAGGAACCGGACTCAGTCGCTGCCCCGTCCTCGGCGCGGCTCCGTCCGGAACCCTTGCGCTCAGGCAACCGACTGCCGCGTCTGCGAGTGCGAGGCGACCCCGGCGACGACCGAACGGGCCTGGTCGTCGAGGGACTCGGGTGCCGAGGCGTTCGGGAGCCGGCACTGGCCGACCGCCAACCCGAGTGCCCTGCATGCCGCCTTGGCGGGAACCGGGTTCGGGTACTCCTCCGAGGACTCGAACCGGTAGGACTCGAGCAGGCTGCGGTTCAGGTCGGCCGCGGTGTCGACGTCGCCGGAGCGGTAGGCGGCGAGCATGGCGCCGAAGACGGAACCGGCCCAGTGAGATGCGACGCTGATGATGCCGACGCCGCCGACGGCGGCGAACGGGAGGGTCAGCGAGTCGTCGCCCGAGTAGAGCTCGAATCCAGCCGGGGCCTCCGCGACCACCTGGGCACCCGCGGCGACGTCACCGGTGGCGTCCTTCACGGCGACGATGTTCGGGACCTCCCGGGCGAGCTGGACGGTGAGGTCGGGCCCGATGCGGCGTCCCGACCGCACCGGGATGTCGTACAGGACCACCGGCAGCGCGCTCGACTCGGCCACCGCCCGGAAGTGGGCCGACAGCCCGGCTGCGGACGGCCGGTTGTAGTAGGGGGTGACGACCAGGACGCCGGCGGCGCCTGCAGCCTCCGCCTCCTTCGTCATGAGGATCGAGTGTGCCGTGTCGTTCGTGCCCGACGTGGCGATCACCGGGACCGTGACCGCCTCGACGACGGTCCGGAAGAGCGCGATGCGCTCGTCGTCGGTCAGGACCGGACCCTCGCCGGTGGTGCCGGCGACGACCAGACCGTCGCTCCCGTTGCCCACCAGGTGGCGGGCGAGGGTGGCGGCAGCGTCGAGGTCCAGCTCGCCGTCGGGACCGAACGGGGTGACCATGGCGGTCACGACCGATCCGAAGCGCGGTGCGGAGCTCACCGGACGCTCGCAGTCAGGGCTGTCGGATCGGCGCTCACAGCACAGCACGCTACCAGCAGCACCGGTGGCCACCGACGGGGCCACCGACGTGGCCACCGGTGCGGCCCCCGGCAACAGGGCGCCGCGCGACGCAGCGCCCCGTGGTGTGGCGTCCCGGTGACGGGGTGCCTGCCGCCGGTCCGAACCCCTCGGACCGGGGACCCGCGTCCAGGCTCAGACGAGCTCGCGCTGCGTCGGGGGGACGGCGGCCATCGCGTCGTACTCCTCACTCGTGTCCACGGCCGACTCGAACTCGATGACGCCGAGTTCGGTGAACTTGGTGCGGAGCCAGCCGTCCGCGGCGTCGAGCAGGCCGAGCTTCCGGCAGTTCGGCACGATCTTGGAGAAGAGCAGCGCCTGGAATTGGGTGCGGTCGGGGGCCGACAGCACGACCGGGAGGATGGTCTTCGGATCGATACCCATCCGGTCCCACACCTCCTGCTGGAGGAACCGGTCTCGCATGCGCACCGCTGCCTCGAAGGCGAACTCCTGCCGTTCGCGGAGCTCGGCTGTGGTCAGGTCGGCGTAGTACTCCTGGAGGCTGAGCACGCCGAAGGCCACGTGACGGGCCTCGTCGGCCATGACGTAACGGAGCAGCTGCTTGAGGAGCGGGTCGGGCGTCATCGAGTGCATGAAGCCGAAGGCGGCCAGTGCCAGTCCCTCGATCATGATCTGCATGCCCAGGTACGTCATGTCCCAGCGCGAGTCGGCGATGATGTCGTCGAGCAGCATGCGCAGGTGGGCGTTGACGGCGTAGTGGCCCGACAGCTTCTCGTCGAGGTACTTGGCGAAGACCTCGACGTGGCGGGCCTCGTCCATCACCTGGGTCGAGGCGTAGTACTTGGCGTCGATCCACGGGACCGACTCCACGATCTTGGCCGTGCAGATCAGCGCGCCCTGCTCGCCGTGGAGGAACTGCGACAGGGTCCAGTTCTGGCTCTCCACGCCGAATGTCACCCACTCCTTCTCGCTCCACTTCTCGAGCGGGGTGCCGGTGATGTCGAAGCCGACGGCGTGTCCGCCCTGGGCCTCGGCCGCCTCGATGACGAGGCGCTCCTGGTCGACGTCGGTGTCCCACGGGAGGTCGGTCTCGCCGTTCCACTGGGCGTTCTTGGCCTTCTCGTACAGCTTGTTGAGCTTCGGCCGTGCGCCCTTCTCGTAGTCCCAGGTGAAGATCGAGTCGTACTCGGAGTGGACGACGTGGCGGCCGTCGGTCTCCTCGGTGCCGACCACGGAGAGGATGGCCTCCAGGTCGTCCACCTCCTTGCGGCCGATGATGTCCTCGGTGCTGCTCATCTCGGTGGTCATGGGTGCTTCCCC
>DATLRE010000005.1:0-58306 GCA_035534835.1 Acidimicrobiales bacterium | reverse complement strand
AGGGCCGCCGGCACCACGTCCAGGAGGTAGTTGGCGAGGCTGCGGTCCGGCAGGAAGAACGCGACCGGAACGAGGAACAGCCAGGCACGTTTGAGGCGCGGTTCGAACCAGGCGAAGGCGGACAGCAGCGTGACGAACCCGAGCGCGGCGGCCGCGGCCAGCCACGGGAGCACCACGCCTCCGGTCAGCCCGTGGAGGGCGAAGGTCACCACCCCCTGCCCGTCGGCCACGAGGGGCTGGAAGAGGGGGAGGAAGGCGCCCCGGAACCAGGCCGACGGGGACCAGATGATGAACGCCAGGTTGACCGCCAGGAAGGCCCCCGCCACCAGCGCGGCATACCGCAGGCCGGTGGCGACCGGACGCCCGCCGGACCGCCGGGCCTCGAGGGCGACACCCACCACGAGGAACGGGACGCAGAACCACGGGGTCTGCTTGATCGAACACGCCACCCCCAGGCTCACCGGGCCGACCCAGGCGGGCAGCCACGGGACGACCCGGGACGGGAACCGGTCCCAGCGCCAGACGGCCAGGACCAGGAAGGGCACGAAGAGCGCGTCGGTCCCCCCGTCCGCGAACGCGCCGGTGAAGGCGCCGGTGAGCAGCAGCAGCGGGGCGAGCCAGCGCAGCATCCCCGGGAGGAGGCAGAACAGCAGGATCCCGGTCACCAGCCAGGCGCCGAGATCGACCCAGTCGGTGACCATGTGGGTCAGCCCGAGCCCCATCACCGGGGCCTGGAGGAGGAACGATCCCGCCGGGTAGGAGATGTTGGCGGTGTGGGTCCCGTCGATCTGGTAGGTCCAGAAGGCCGCCGCGGGGTGCAGGAGCCGGGAGGCCGCGGCCATCGAGGACGTGTACGGATTCCGACCGTCGAGGAACACGCGGGTGGCGATCTGGTTGAACGCCGCCGAGTCGGTCGTGTAGTAGTGCCGCAGGTGGATGAAGGTGCCCTCGGTCACCGCCACCGCGGCCAGGGAGGCCCCGAGTCCGGCGGCCTGCATCCACCGACCCAGCGGACGGGGGACGGACCACAGGAGGACGAGGCCGGCCAGTCCCACCACCACCAGTGCCGGGGCGAGGACGACGGCCCACAGACCGGCCGACCACGACCCCCAGTACTCGAGCGCGGACGACAGCACGCCCACCCACACCAGGGTCCAGGCGCACCGCTGCACCAGGGCGAGGGACCCGGTCTCCTCGGCCGGCGGGTTCGTCGGGGTGGCCGTGGTCGGTGCGTCGCCGGTCACGGGAACACCGCACGGGAGGCCAGCTCGAGGACCGAGAAGCCGAGCAGCAGGACGGCGGAGACCCCCACGAGCCACCGGTGCACCCGGCCCTCGTAGCGCGTGCCGAGTGCGATGACCATCGGGAAGGCGAGCAGGAGGAAGCGGGGCCGCAGGCCGACCGGCTGGGAGATGGCGGCGGCGCCGACGGCACAGATCCCGTACAGCAGGACCGGGGCGGGCTGGTGCTCGCGGACCATCAGCACGATCCCGACCACGGCGGCCAGGGTGCCGAAGAAGAGGATCTGCCCGGTGAGGGTCGGGGCCCGGGGATCGCGCAGGAACGTGCCCAGGATGCGGAACGGGTACTCGAGCGAGGGGTAGCTCTTCCATCCGCCCCGTTCGGTGAGCCGCCAGGCGTCGATGCGGCCCGTGTGGAGGACGGTGTAGGTCATGTAGGCCACGAACCCGAGCGGCGCGAGCAGGGGCGCGGCCAGCGCGGCGAACCGCCGCTCGCGGACGATGGCGCGCCCGGCGCACCAGGCGCAACTGACGACGAAGGCGAGGGCGACCGGCGACGATGCGGTGGCGAGCGCCCCGAGCGCACCCGCCAACCACCAGCGACGGTCGAGGAGGGCCAGGAGTCCGAGGGAGACGCAGGTGATCACGATCCCCTCGGAGTAGGCGAGGCTGAAGACGAAGGCGCCGGGGAAGACGGCGAACAGGAGTGCCGACCGCTGTCCGGCCGCGTCCCCCCCGAGGCGGCGGGCGAGGAGGCCCACCCCGTAGACGGCGGTGGCACCGGTGGCCGCGGAGAGCACCAGGGCGAGCACACCGGCCGACAGCCCGGTGGTGGCGGCACCGCGGACGATGAGCGGGAACAGCGGGAAGAACGCGACCGGGTTGGCGGCCACGTGTCCGTGGACCATGGGGAGGTCCGCCGGGTACCCGTGGTGGACGATGCGCAGGAACCACGCCCCGTCCCAGATGTCGAGGTCGTAGAGGAGGCTGTTGTGGGTGAACCGGTTCGCCACCGCCACGAACGCCACGGTCGCGATCCGGCAGGCCGCGTAGACGATCAGCGCGGTGCGCGGGTACCAGCGGACGTCCGCACCCTCCGGCAACGCGCCCTCCCCCTCCCCGTCCCCGGTGGCGGGACCGGGACCGGGAGCGACGGGGTCGGCCGGCACCGTGGTGGTGGGGTCCGGAGCGGTCTCAGGAGCCACCGGCGGGGACTCCCCATGTCGTGCGCCAACGACCCGAGGCCACGTACCAGGCGGCCGCGGCCACCAGGATCGGACCGGCCACCCAGTAGTCGCCACCGTTGAGCATCGGCGTGCCGCCCGCACCCACCACCAGCATGGCCAGCGCGGCCACGACGGCCAGCGCCGGGGAGCGCTGGGCCGAGGTGGCGGCCAGGACGGCGATCCCCCACATCAGGTACCACGGCCACAGGGTGGGGCTGAGCACCACGAAGAGGAGCAGGGACAGACCGAGCAGGCGGAGCATGTCGCGGCCCCGGGTGTGCAGCACCATCCAGGCGATCGCCGCCAGGGCCGCCACGCTGCCGACCGCCTGGGCCACCGAGACCATCGTCGACCGGGCCACGGGGACACCGAGCAGGTGGAGTACGCCGTAGGCGAACGAGCCGACGGACACGACCGGGGTGATCAGTACCCGCAGCGTGGTGGGCACGTGCAGGGCGGTGGGCCCGAGCCAGGTCCAGCCGTACCCGGAGCCCCACGTGATGCCGGCGACGACGACCCCGGTGATCAGGGCCGATTCGGCGATCACCGCCGCCCGGCGGGACGCCTCGGCCCGGGTGCACTCGTCGGCCACCAGGAACACGATGGCGGCGGCGGCCGGCAGCTTGACGGTGGCGGCCACGGCGCACAGGGCGATCCCCCACCGCAGCCGCCCGCCGGTCCCGACGGCCAGACCGGCCAGCATGAGGCCGACCATGAGCGCGTCGTTGTGGCCCGACGAGACGAAGCTGAACAGGGCGAGCGGGCTCAGCACTCCCAGCCACAGGGCGATGCCCGGATCATTGCCGAGCCGCCGGGCCAGAGCCGGGAGCGAGACCATCATGAGGGCCACACCCACCAGCTCGAGCGCCCGGAAGACCAGCACCTGGACGACCAGCGACCCTCCTCCCAGCGACGAGCAGGCACGGCTCAGCGAGACGAACAGCGGACCGTAGGGCGACGCCGTGTGCTGCCACACCGTGGCCACGGACGACAGGACGTCGCCCGGCCCGAGCGCTGCCGGAGGCACCAGGTACGGATCGGCGCCGATCCGGGCGAGCGCGCCCTGGGCGACGTAGCTGTAGAGGTCGCGACTGAACAACGGGGTGCCCAGCAGGAACGGCAGACCCCACAGCGCCAGGGTGACCCATGCCGTCCGCACCGGGAATCCGCCACGGCGGGCGTGGACGCCGACCCCGGCCCAGCCGGCCAGCAGCACGACCACGGCGACGTAGAACGCCAGGTGGGCGCCGATCCCGCCGCCGGTGGGCACGGTGAACCACCAGTGGTCGCGGGTCGGGTGCGGGACGGCGCCGATGACGCTGCCGGCGAGCACCATGCCGACCGAGCCGATCGTCCCGACGGCGATGCAGACGGGGAGGGACGGGACGGTGCGCTGGAGCGGTGTCGCCGTGGCGATGGTCTGCACTCCTCTCCCTACTCCCGCTCCCCTGGGTCGGTCCCCGCCGGGTGCTGGTGGACCCGGCCGGCTGGCGTCCCCGACGCTACTCGGGCGCCCCGTGCGCCACGCGGCGGAACACGATCGGGCTCACACCAGCCGGTGGATCCACCAGTCGATGACGTGGTTGATGAGCGAGCTCCATGCGTTGTTGAACAGGAGGATGAGGATGAACGGGAGGAACATCAGGAACGGTTGGAGGTTGTAGTAGCCGGCCAGGTACCGCTCGGGCAGGAACCGCTCGAGCACGGCGGCCCCGTCGAGTGGTGGGCACGGGATGAGGTTGAACACGCCGAGGACGATGTTTGCGATCCCGGCGTAGAAGAAGATCTGCTGGGCGAGGGACGGGCCGGCCCCCGACAGCAGGCTCGCCCGGCCGCCCACGGCCACGAAGCACACGCCCATCGCTGCGGCCAGGGCGAAGTTGGTGAGCGGGCCGACCAACGACACCAGCACCGTGTGGTTGCGGGGGCTGCGCAGGTTCCCGGTCATGACCGGGACCGGCTTCGCCCACCCGTACGCGCCGATCCCGGACAGCGACAGGACCGCCGGGACCAGCAGCGTGCCCACCGGGTCGATGTGCCGGATCGGGTTGAGGCTGAGCCGTCCCGCCCGTTTGGCCGTCGGGTCGCCGAAGGCGAGGGCCACCACGCCGTGGGAGATCTCGTGGAGGATGATCGACGGGATCAGGACGCAGAAGTAGATCAGCTGGTCGCTGTGGAGTCTGTGGGAGGTGACGAGGAGTGCGATCAGCACCGCGGCGACGGCGACGATGATCAGCGTCCGTCGGTCCGGCGCGGACCACGGCCGACGACCGGCGCCGGACCCGCGCGGGTCCCACGGGGTCACCCCAGACCGCCGATCAGGACCGGTTGGCGTGTTCGATGCAGTACCGGGTGGCGGGCATCGCCTCGAGGCGTGCCGGGTTGACGGCCACGCCGCACACCTCGCAGGAGCCGTAGGTCCCCTCGTCGAGACGGGTGATGGCGGCGGCCACCTCCTCCAGGGTGTCCTTCAGCTTGCCGGCCAGCGCCTCGGCCTCGCCCCGCTCCGCCGTGACCTGGCTGGTATCGGCGAAATTGGCGTCGTAGTCGAGGCCGGTGCGACCTTCGTCGAACCCGAGCTCGGACAGCTCGGCGCGCAGCTGGTCCTGCTCCATCTGCAGGAGGCGGCGGTAGTCGATGTCGGTGGCGTCGGTGGGGGCATCGCTGGGCATCCGTCGAATCCTACCTGGCCCCGGCACCCCCGGCCCGCGGATGGGCCCGCTGGTAGGCCGAGCGCAGGTGGTCCTGGCTGAGCCGGGTGTAGATCTGCGTCGTGGCGATGGAGACGTGCCCGAGCACCTCCTGCACCACCCGGATGTCGGCGCCGTGAGCCAGCATGTGACTGGCGCAGGAGTGGCGCAGGACGTGCGGGCTGACCACGTCGCCGAGTCCGACGCGCTCCGCCCGGCTCCGGACGGCGGCCCAGGCCCCCTGGCGGGACAGCCGGGCGCCCCGGACGTTGAGGAAGACGGCCTCGGCGTCCGAGCGCCGGGCGAACCTCGCGGGCTCCATACCGGGCCGGCCGAGCGGACCGAGCCACCGGTCGAGGGCCATCCGGGCCGGCGCGCCGATCGGCACCAGGCGTTCCTTCGCACCCTTGCCGAAGACCCGCAGCAGGCCGTCGTCGCCGGTCAGGTCGAGCAGCGACAGCCCGACCACCTCGGAGATCCGCGCCCCGGTGCCGTAGAGCACCTCCAGCAGGGCCCGGTCCCGCAGGTCGACCGGAGCGGCGCCGTCGACCGAGTCGAGCAGGCCGATGACCTGGGCCTCCTCGAGCGCCTTGGGCAGCCGGCGGGGCAGCTTCGGGGAACGCACGTCCACCGTCGGATCGACGGCGACGGTGCCCTCCCCCACCCAGAACCGGTAGAGGCCGCGGAGCGCGGTCGTCGCCCGGGCCAGCGACGCCGGGTTGCGCCCCCGGGTCCGCAGATCGTCCAGGTGGCGCTCGACCGCCTCGGGTCCGAGCCGGGCCGGGTCCACTCCCTCGGCTGCCGCCCACTGCTCGAACGTGGCCAGGTCCCGTCGGTAGGCCAGCAGCGTGTTGCGGGACCGGCCCTTCTCCACGGCCAGCCACGACAGGTACTCCTCGGCACCGGCGGACAGGGGCTCGGGCACGGTCGGCTCAGCCGGTGGCGGCCCGGCGCCGACGGGCCAGTGCGACACCCAGGATGGTCGTGGCGTCGACGACGGCGCCGTCGTCGACCATGGCGTCGAACCGGTCGAGGGTGACCTCGACCACCTCCAGGAACGACTCCTCCGCCCCCTGGCGGTCGGTGGGGACCGGATGCAGGCCGGTGGCGAGGTACACGTGGACGATCTCGTCGCAGAACCCGGGGGTGACGGCCGCCCGAGTCAGGAGGTCGAACCGGTCGGCGGCGTAGCCGACCTCCTCGGCCAACTCCCGGGAGGCGGTCTCCTCGGGCGGCTCGCCGTCGACGTCGCACGTCCCGGCCGGCACCTCGAGCAACCAGCGGTCCAGGGCCGGGCGGTACTGGCGGACCAGCACCACGGCGTCGTCCGCGGTGACCGCCACGACGGCCACCGCCCCGGGGTGGCGCACGATGTCGCGCTCGAAGGGGGTGCCGTCGGGGTCGAGGAAGGTGGCCCGCTGCACCCGGATGAACCAACCCCGGTGGACGGTCTGCTCGCCGGTGGGGGTGAACACCGGCAGTCGGTCCCCGGGCGTCGGGCCTCCGGCCTCAGCCGACGGCACCGATGTCGATCAGGTGGGGGTCGCGACCCTCGGCCCGGGCCAGCGCCGCACCGACGAGCTCGCGGAACAGCGGGTGCGGCTGGTCGGGGCGGCTCTTGAATTCGGGGTGGGCCTGGGTGCCGACCCAGAAGGGGTGACCCGGTAGTTCGATGAATTCGACGAGGCGGCCGTCGGGCGACAGGCCGGAGCAGAGCAGGCCGGCCTCCTCGAGCCGCCCCCGGTAGCGGGGGTTCACCTCGTAGCGGTGGCGGTGGCGCTCGGACACCACCACGTCGCCGTAGGCCAGCGCCACCTGCGAGCCGGGCAGCAGCCGGGCGTCGTAGGAACCGAGGCGCATGGTGCCGCCCTTGTCCGCCACGTCCACCTGCTCGTCCATGAGGTCGACGACCGGGTAGCGGGTGGTGGCCTCGAACTCGCGCGAGTTGGCTCCCTCCAGGCCCGCCAGCGACCGCGCCACCTCGATGATCATCACCTGGAGGCCGAGGCAGAGGCCGAGCAGCGGCAGGTCGTGCTCGCGCGCGTAGCGGGCGGCGGCGATCTTGCCCTCGACGCCGCGCTCGCCGAATCCGCCGGGGATCACCAGCCCGTCGAACCCGTGGAGACCGTCGCGCTCGAGCAGATCGGGCACCGTCGCGGCCTGGACCCACTCGATCTCGACCTTGGCACCGTGGTGGAACCCGGCGTGGCGCAGCGACTCGACCACCGACAGGTAGGCGTCGGGCAGGTCGACGTACTTCCCGATGATCCCGATGCGCACCGGGCGGACGGCCGCCGCCACCTGGTCGACGAGGTGCTCCCACCGCGTGAGGTCGATCGGGTGGGCGGCCGGGTCGATCTCGATCACCTCGAGCAGGTAGCTGTCGAGGCCCTCCTCGTGCAGGACGAGGGGGATCTGGTAGATGTTGTCGGCGTCGACGCACGAGACGACGGCCTGCATCGGCACGTCGCACAGCAGCGAGATCTTGCGCTTCAGGTCCTCGGAGATCATCCGGTCGGAGCGGCACACGATCACGTCGGGCTGGATGCCCTGGCTGCGGAGGTCGGTCACCGAGTGCTGGGTGGGCTTGGTCTTCTGCTCCCCCGACGGACGCAGGTACGGCACGAGGGTGAGGTGCACGTAGGCCACGTTGGCCCGACCCACGTCGCGTCGGAACTGCCGGATCGCCTCGATGAACGGGAGGATCTCGATGTCGCCGACCGTGCCGCCGATCTCGACGATCACCACGTCGACGTCGGTCTGGCCCAGCTTGTGGATGTGGTTCTTGATCTCGTCGGTGATGTGCGGAATGACCTGGACGGTCTTGCCCAGGTAGTCGCCCCGCCGCTCCTTGGCGATGACCGACGAGTAGATGCGCCCGGTCGTGGCGTTCGAGCCCTTGTGGAGGTTCTCGTCGATGAAGCGCTCGTAGTGGCCGAGGTCGAGGTCCGTCTCCCCGCCGTCCTCGGTCACGAAGACCTCGCCGTGCTCGAACGGGTTCATCGTCCCCGGGTCGACGTTGATGTACGGGTCGAGCTTGCACATCGTGACCTTCAGGCCCCGGCACTTGAGGAGCCGACCGAGCGACGATGCGGTGAGTCCCTTTCCGAGCGACGAGGACACCCCACCGGTGAAGAAGATGTACTTCGTCTGCCGTCCGTTCACGTCGCTGCCATCCGCATCGGGCACCCGCCGAGGTTACCGGACCCGGCGGCGCCAGGGTGCGGACCCCGGCCGGTCACCGGGCACCGCCCCCGACCGGACCCCGGTCGCCCAGCAGCTCGCGGGCGTGCCGCCGGGCCGACTCGCTGTCCGGGCTGCCCGAGAGCATCCGGCTGATCTCGACCACGCGGGCCCCGGTGTCCAGCGGGGTCACCTCGGAACGGGTGCGCCCGCCGGCCTCGACCTTGTGCACCGCGACCTGGTGGTCGGCCTGGGCCGCGACCTGGGCGAGGTGGGTGACCACCAGCACCTGCGCGTGGCGCCCGAGGCCGGCCAGCGCCGCGCCCACCGCGGTGGCGGCGGCACCGCCGACCCCGGCGTCGACCTCGTCGAACACGAGGACGCCCGGTGTGTCGGTGAGGGCCAGGCGGACGGCCAGCATGGTGCGGGCCAGCTCGCCGCCCGAGGCGGCGCGGGCCAGCGGCCTCGCCGGCTCCCCCGGGTTGGCCGCCAGCTCGAACACGACGTGGTCGGCACTCCCCTCGCCCTCCACGCGGATCGTGAACCGGGCCGACGGCATGGCCAGGTCGTGCAGCGTCGACTCGATGTCGGCGGCGAGCACCGGCGCGACCCGCCGGCGCTCGCGGGCCACGGCCGCCTCGGCACCGGCGACCTCCTCCCGGGCCCGGGCGATGGCACCGTCGAGCTCGGCGGCCCGGGACTCCCGGACCGCCAGCTCGTCCAGCCGGGCCCGTCCCCGTGCCGCGGTGGCCTCCACCTCGTCGAGGCCGGGGCCGTACTTGCGACCGAGCTCGTGGAGGAGCTGGCGACGGGCGCGCACCTCGTCGAGCCGTTCGGGGTCGTCCTCCCACGTCTCGACGACGGCACGGAGTTCGGCCGCCAGGTCGGCGAGCTCGCCCATGGCCGAGCGCACCCGGTGGTCGAGCGCCTCGAGGGGCGCCCGTCCGGCCAGGGCCCCCGACGCCTCGGCCAGTCGGTCCACGGCGCCGGCGCCACCCGGGCCGTCCCCGGAGCCGACCAGGGACGACAGGGCTGCGGCGGCCGCCGCCCGGTGGGCGGACGCCTCGGCCAGGCGGTCCTCCTCGTCCTCCAGTACGGCGTCCTCGTCCGGTCCCGTCAGTCCGGCCGCTTCGATCTCGGCCACCTGGAAGGCCAGGAGTTCCGACTCGCGGGCCCGCTGGGCGGCGTCGCCGCCCAGGCCCTCGGCCTCCCGCAGGTATCCGGCCAACCGTGCCCGGGCGGCCTCCATCGGCCCGGTGTCGACGGAACCGAAGGTGTCGAGGGCGCGGCGCTGGGCCTCCGGCACGACGAGGGTGCGGTGCTGGTGCTGGCCGTGGAGCTCGAGGAGGTCGGCAGCGGCCTCGGCCAGCGCCCCCACCGGCGCCGCCCGCCCGTCGACCCACGCACGGGACCTTCCCTCGCGGGCGACCGACCGGGCCAGGACGATCTCGTCGTCCTCGTCCTCGTCGACGAAGCGGCCCTCGACGTAGGCCTCGTCGGCACCCGCCCGGACGGCCCCCGGGTCGGCCCGACCCCCGAGCAGCAGGCTGAGTGCGCCCACCAGCAGGGTCTTGCCCGCTCCGGTCTCACCGGTGAGGGCGGTGGTCCCGGGACCGAACGCGACGGTGACCTCGTCGATGACGCCCAGGTCGCGCACACGGAGCTCGACCAGTCGGCGACCCATCCGGACCCCTACCGGTCGGCCAGGTGGAACTTCGCCCGGAGGATGGCGTGGAAGTCCCGGGATCCGAAGGTGACCAGGCGCGCCGGCCGCTCCCCCTCGCTGCAGTCGACGGTGGAACCGGGCTCCAAGGTGCACACGGTGATCCCGTCGACGACGAGGACGGCGGGGCGGGGCCCGAGGACCTCGAGGTGGACGTGCTGGTCGGGGTCGAGGACGAGGGGCCGGTCGAACAGCATGTGGGGCGAGACCGGGGTGAGCACGATGGCCCGCAGCCGGGGCGACAGCAGGGGACCCCGGGCGGACAGGTTGTAGGCGGTCGACCCGGTGGGCGTGGCGATGAGCAGTCCGTCGGCGGCGTAGGTGACGAAGGGCAGCCCGTCGATGGAGGCCGCCACCCGCACCGTGTGCCCGGGCACGGTCTTCTCGATCGACGCCTCGTTGAGGGCGCAGCCGTCGGCCATCGGTGCTCCGTCGGGACCGTGCACGGCCACGGCGAGCGTCATCCGCTCCTCCACCTCGTAGCGGCCGTCGAGGAAGCGCTCGAGCGCTTCCTCGAGCCCGGCGGGCTCGATCTCGGTGAGGTAGCCGAGCAGTCCCAGGTTGACACCCAGGACCGGCACGGAGGCGGCCAGGGCGCTGTCCACGGCGCGCAGGAGGGTCCCGTCGCCGCCCAGGCTCACGAGGAGGTCCGCGCCGTCCACCGTGACCGACCCGTCCGGGCCGAGCGCGGCGACCGACTCGTGACCCCGGGCGGCGAGCCAGACGGCGGCCCGCTCGGCCAGGGCCGCAGCCTCGGGTCGGGTCGGGTGGACGTAGAAGGCGACCCGGGCCACGGTCAGGTCACCGGACCCTGGCCGGGGTCGTGGGCCTCGGCCACGGCGGCGTCCAGCAGGACCGCCGTGTCGGGGGCTGCGGCCTGCCGTCGCCCGCCCGGCGTCCGGGCGTGCACGAGGAATTCGACGTTTCCGGAATGTCCGGTGATCGGGGACGGCATGGCCCCCATGATGACTGCTCCGGCGTCGCCGAGCGCGGTTGCCACCTCGCCGAGGGTCCGCCGGTGGACCGCGGGGTCCCGGATGACGCCCCTCCCGCGGGAGGCTTCGGCCCGTCCGGCCTCGAACTGGGGCTTCACCAGCACGACCACGGGGGCACCGGGCACCGCCACCCCGCCGGTCAGGACGGGCACCGCCCGCGTGGCCGAGATGAAGGAGAGATCGGCCACCACCAGGTCGACCGGCGAGCCGCCCACCGTGGCGACCGTCACGGAGCGCACGTCGAGCCGCTCGTGGTTGACGACACGGGGGTGGGCCCGGAGCTTCGGGTGGAGCTGGCCGTGGCCGACATCGACGGCCACCACCTGCGCGGCACCGGCCTGCAGGAGGCAGTCGGTGAAGCCGCCCGTCGACGCGCCGGCGTCCAGTGCCCGGAGGCCGGTGGGGTCGAGGGCGAAGCGGTCGAGCGCGGCCCGGAGCTTGTCGCCGCCGCGGCTCACGTAGCGCGGCGGGTCGCCCAGCAGCTCGATGGGCTCGGCCGGGGACACCAGACGTGCGGGCTTGTCGGCCAGCGAGCCGGAGACGAGCACCACGCCGCGGGCGATGAGCTCGACCGCCTGGGGGCGGCTGTCGGCGAGCCGGCGTGCGACCAGCGCCTTGTCGAGGCGCTGGCGGGCGGGAGGCGTCAGTCGGCCGACCCGGCCGGAGCCTGCGGTGCGGCCGCCTTCTTGGCCGGGGCCTTCTTCGTGGGGGCCTTCTTGGCGGGGGCCTTCTTCGCCGGTGCTTTCTTCGCCGGTGCTTTCTTCGCCGGTGCTTTCCTGGCCGCCGCCTTCTTCGGCGGTGCCTTCTTCTTGGCCGTCGCCTTCTTGGCCGGTGCGGTCGTGCGGCCCAGCACGGTCGCCACCTGCTTCGCCAGATCCTCGAGCGAGGTGATGCCGACGGCCTCGAGCTGGCGCGCCACCTCGGAGCGGACGGCGGTCACGATGACCTCGGTTCCCTGGCGACTGCGTTCGAGGAGCTCGTCGACCCGGGCCCTGGCCTCGCCCTTCTGGAGGTCGCCGTTCTGGATGAGCTCGGTTACGAGATCCTCGGCCTTCTTCCGGGTCATGTTGGTGAAGGCGACACCTGCGTCGATGTAGCGCTGGAGCGAGTCGTTGGTTGCCATCAACCCATCCTACCTGGACTGTTAGCCCGTAGCAAGCACTTTGCAAGCAACTGCTGCCCCCGGTTCCGCGCCACCGTCAGGCCAGTTCGTCCGCTACCAGCGTAACCAGGTCCGCGGCCCGGATGGCCACCTCGCAGCTGTCGGCACGGGCGCCGGGCGGGGTCACGCCGGAGTCGACGAGGACGAACGGGATGCCGAGGCGTTCGGCCAGCATGCCGTCCGTGCCCGGCTGGTCCCCCACCATCACCGCGGAGCCACCCCCGGACAGGACGTGACGGCGGATGTACTCGACCATCGGCGGGTTCGGCTTGCCGGCGACCTCCGGCGTCACCCCGGAAGCGGTGGCCACGGCGGCCAGCAACGCCCCGGAGCCGGGGAGCAGGCCTTCGGGTGTGGGGTGGGTGGGATCGCTGTTGGTGGCGATCAGGCGCCCGGTCTCCCGCGCCGCGGACGACGCCGCGGCCAGGGCGGCGAAGTCGAAGGAGCGGCTCCAACCGACGACCACGGCGTCCCGTCGGCCGGCGTCGACGATGCGCACGCCACGGTCGACCAGCGCCTCGCGCGTCCCGCCCTCGCCGAGCAGGTGCACCCGCTCCCCCGGTTCGAGGAGGGAGGCGGCCACCCGGGCGGAGGTCACCAGGTCGTCGGGACCCGCCTCGATGCCGATGCGGGCCAGGCGGTCGAGCATGTCCGCAGTGGTGGGCGATGCGTTGTTGGTGGCGTAGACGACCCGGGCCCCGTGGGCGAGGATCCGACCGACGGCACCGGCCACATCGCCGATGGGCTCACCGGCGAGCCAGAGCACGCCGTCGAGGTCGATGATCCAGACCGACACCTCCGCCAGAGCGGTCGGCGCCGGGGTCATTCGGGGGTGGCGGCGTCGGCCTCGGCCGGGGCCGCCCGGGTGCCCTTCCGACGCCGGGTGGAGGCAGCCAGCTGGTCGGCGGACTCGAGCGCCCGGGTGATCAGCCCGGCCAGCGTCGAGAGCTGCTCGTCGGAGCCGGGCGGGACCCCCGGCTCCGACGCCACGGTCGGCCCGGCGGCGGCAGCGGTGTCCGATACCTCCGACGACGGTGCCACGGGGCGGGCACTCAGGTCGGCGATGCGCTCCCCGGTGACGCGGGCGGCCCGCTCCCAGTAGGAGCGGAACATCCCGATGTCGAAGGCGCCGTCCCGCACCCGGGCCTGGTCGAGCAGGCGGGAGGGCGGGCGCTTCAGGTCGCGGACGACGTGCAGCACCGCCAGGCCCTTCAGCACGTACCAGGTCGGGTCGTACTCCCACCAGCGGAAGCCCTGGCGCACCGAGGCCGGCAGGTAGTGGTGGTTGTTGTGCCACCCTTCGCCTCCCGTGATCAGGGCGATGACGAACGAGTTGCGGCTGGTGTCGGGTGTGGCGTAGCGCCGACGGCCGACCACGTGGGCCATCGAGTTCACCAGGAAGGTGCCGTGCCACAGCAGTACCGTCGACAGGAAGAAGCCGATCAGCAGCCCGCCCCAGCCGAAGGCGAGGAACACGGCGATCGCCAGCGACCACGGCCCGATCCAGTTGTGGCGCTCGAGCCACCGCAGCTCGGGGTAGGCGGCGAAGTCCTTGATTCCGTCCAGATCGGTGTCCTTGTACTTCGTCGACAGGATCCAGCCCACGTGGCTCCACCAGAAACCGTCGCGGGGCGAGTGCACGTCGCCGTCCAGGTCGGTGTAGCGGTGGTGGGTCCGGTGGTGGCTGGCCCACCACAGCGGTCCCTTCTGGACCGCGGTGGTCCCGCCGAGGGCGAGGAGGAACTGGACCACCCGGCCCGTCTTGTAGCTGCGGTGGGAGAAGTACCGGTGGTAGCCGGCGGTGATGCAGAACATGCGGGTCACGTAGAGCACGGCGCACAGCACCCAGTCCTGCCAGGTGACGTCCACGAAGAACGCGGCCAGCGGTGCCAGGTGCACGAGGAAGAACGGGATGGCGGACACCCAGTCGGTGCGGACGCCGGCCTCGCCGGAGCCGGGTGCGGGGACTCGAGGTGTCGGGGCGGTGGTCGCGGTCATGGGAGCGGGCCGCCGACGGACGGCGACGACCCTCGTAGCGTAGTGGACGGGTGCCGTGTCGGGAGGGTCCGCACCTAGACCACGTAGAGGTTCCCGTTGGCACCCTTGATGATCTTGATCGGCGTGAGGCCCGAGCTCGCCGGTCCGATCACGACCTCCCCCGTCCTCGGATTGAACTCCGACCCGTGACAGGGGCAGGCGATGATGTTGGCCCCCGACTGGTAGGCGACGGTGCAGCCGGCGTGGGGACAGATGGCGTCGAAGGCGACGAACTGATCGGTCGTGTGCTGGATGACGATCGACGGATCCCCCGTCGACGGATCGGTGAAGCTGGCGGAGCCACCGACCGGCACGCTCGAGGCGGGGCCGATCTCCGTCCCCTTCGGCACGGGCGGTGCGGTGGTGGTCGGCCCGCCGCCGGACGGCGCCGTGGTCGTGGTCGTGGTCGTCGTCGAGGCGGCCCCGGAGAGGGTGTCGGCGGCGCTCGTCGTCGGGGCGGGGGCGAAGATCCGCCCGATCCCGGCCACGGTCCCGGCCAGCACGGCGGCGGCCCCGGCGACGATGCCGATGACTGCGCCCCGGGACACGACGTCGCGCCGGTAGGCGGCGCCGACGCCGGCCGGAGCCCGAGCGCCGGCGGCCTGGTCGGCCAGCCACGTGTCCAGCGCCGGTGCACCGCCGGCCCCGGCCAGCACGAAGGGGAGCCACGCGAAGACGAAGACGATGTCCGAGCCCGTGTAGTACGGCCTGGTGTGGAAGGAGATGGCGAGGAACAGGCTGAACGACAGGAGCACACCGCCGATGGCGGCGAGTCGGGTGAGCAGGCCGAGCAGGGCGCCGATCCCCACCGCGACCTCGCCCAGGGCGATGACGGCCCCCATCAGCGGGGCCGCGCCCACCAGGTGCCCGAGCAGCGGGCCGATCGGGCTGGTGTGCGAGGCACCGACCATCTGGGCGTGGATCGAACCGGGCGCCGAGTTGCGGAAGAAGCCGGGGTTGGCCAGCTTCTGGAGGCCGGCGAAGAGGAAGGTCACGCCGAGGAAGAGGCGCAGGGGAAGCAGGTACCACCCGGGGGCGATCGAACCGTCGGGCCCGCGGACCTGCCACATCGTGGGGACCGGAGTCGCCGACGGTGCCCCCGACCCACGGGAACGTGCGGTGGCGGCCCGCTGCCGGCGCGCGGCGTTCGAGGTCATCGGACTGCTCCCATGGCGTGACGATACAGGTTCACCCCGGGTGCGCTGCGTCGCCCCGGCCGGTCTACGATGGACCTGTGGAACAGACCACCACTGCGGCCGCGGCCGCGACGAGCGCGGCAGAAGCCGCACCGGTTCTCGAGCCCCGCGACGCCACGCCGCCGGCCCCCGTCGGGACGGGCACACCACCGAGGACGGTGGCCCGACCGGCTCCGGCGCCGGTGCCGCGTCCGCCCGCGGACCGGTTCATGCGGCGCCTCCTGCGCGTTCCGGACGAGCGCCCGTCCGTGCCGGAGTCGGCCACCCACCGCATCTTCGGCGTGTCGATCTTCCTGTCGGCGGCGCGCTGCCTGCTGAGCTACATCGTGCTCCCCATCCTGCTGCCGCTCCTGGGGCTGGCCCGGGGCGTCGGTCCCTACCTCGGGATCCCGATCGGCATCCTGGCGCTCTACTTCGACTTCCTCGGTATCCGTCGGTTCTGGCTGGCCGACCACCACCAGCGCTGGCTGTTCTCGGCCGTCTACGCCGTGGTCGGGGCGATGGTGCTCACGCTGCTGGTCGTCGACATCGTCGATCTCGTCGGCTGAACGACGCCGCGCCGTGGCGGCCCGTCGCGCCGCCACCTCACGGCGTGACGATGGCGAAGTTCCGCTCGGGCAGCTCGATCACGCCGAGCAGGCGTCCGATCACGTCGAGGTCCCCCTCGGTGGCGACCTCGTCGAGACCGGTGCCGAGCAGCACGCCCAGCATCTGTGGCCGCTCCAGGGTCAGGGTCAGGTCCGCCGGATCGAGCTCCACCCCGTCCACCCGGCGGTGGGTGAGGACCCCGTTGCGGAGCGTGGCCCGGTGCACCTCGCCCAGGTCGGTGAACCGCCAGTCGATGGTGAGCCGCTCGTCCCACGCCCGGGGCCCGACGATGCGGATGGCGATGGCGTCCAGCAGCTGACCGACGGTCAGGGCGCCCAGCAGTTCGGCCGAGCCCACGGTGGGCGGGGACGCGTGCACGCCGTGGCGCAGCTCGTGCGCTCCCGTCAGGTAGAAGTTCCGCCAGGTGGCGTTCTCGCACCCGTAGGCGAGGCGCTCGTAGACGACGGCCAGCTGTTCCTTGGCTGCCGAGTGCCCGGGGTCGGAGAAGACCACCCGGTCGAGCAGCTCGGCCGCGAACCGGAGGTCCCCCACCGCCGCGTACCCGGTCGCCTTGTCCACCACGGTGTCGGCGCCCCCCATGCACTCGACGTAGCGGGTGGAGGCCTCGGCCGGGGGATGCGGCCACAGCCGCGCCGGGTTCCCGTCGAACCAGCCCAGGTAGCGCTGGTAGATCGCCTTCACGTTGTGACTGGCCGAGCCGTAGTAGCCGTGGGTGTGCCACGCCTGCTCGAGCGGGGGCGGTAGCTCCATGGCCTCGGCTGCCTCGGCACCGTTGAGTCCGGTGTTCATCAGCCGGAGCGTCTGGTCGTGCAGGTAGGCGTAGAGGTCGCGCTGCAGCGACAGGTACTCGACGATCCGGTCCGACCCCCAGGTCGGCCAGTGGTGGGAGGCGAAGGCCACGTCGGTGTCGGCGGCGAAGAGGGTCATCGCCTCGTCGAGATAGGCCGACCAGACCCGGGCGTCGCGGACCACCGCGCCACGGAGGGTCACCAGGTTGTGGAGGTTCCGGGTCGCATTTTCCGCCATGCACAGGGCGCGGTGGTCGGGGAAGTAGAAGTTCATCTCGGCCGGGCACTCGGTGCCGGGCGTGATCTGGAACACGATGCGGACCCCGTCGAGCACCTCCTCCTGTCCGGTCCGGGTCACGTCGATGGTCGGGGCGACCAGCCCGATGCTGCCCGTCGAGGTCGTCATCCCGAGGCCGCAGCCGATCTGCCCGGCCGGTCCCTTCTCGAGCGAGACCCCGTACATGTACATGGCCCGCCGGCTCATCGCCACCCCGGCGTAGACGTTCTCGGACACGGCGGACTCGAGGAACCCTTCGGGAGCGAGGATGGGAACCGGGCCCTCGAGCACGCCGCGGACTCCGCCGAAGTGGTCGACGTGCGCATGGGTGAAGATCACCGCGGTCACCGGGCGCTCGCCGCGGTGGGTGCGGTAGAGCGCGAGTGCGGCGGCGGCGGTTTCGGCGCTGATGAGCGGATCGATGACGATCACACCGGACCCGCCCTCCACGAGCGTCATGTTCGACAGGTCGAGCCCGCGGACCTGGTAGATGCCCTCGCACACTTCGTACAGGCCCTGCTTCGCCACGAGCTGGCCCTGGCGCCAGAGGCTCGGGTGGGCCGTGTCGGGGCACTCGCCGTCGAGGAAGGCGTAGGCATCGTTGTCCCACACCACCCGTCCACCGGCGTCGGTGACGACGCAGGGGTCGAGGGAGCCGAGGAGGCCCCGATCGGCGTCCACGAAGTCGGTCCGGTCGTCGAAGGGGAGGTCGGTGCCGTGTGCGGTGGCCATAAGGGCGAGTCTTCCAGACGTACTCCCCCACTGCCGTACGCTGGGCGCGTGCTGACCGTCGGGTTCAACCACGTGGCCACCCTCACGAACGACGCCGCCCGGCTGCACCGGTTCTACGAGGAGGTCTTCGACGCCGAGGTCGTGCGCGACGGACCCGAGATCGAGGGCGACGAGGCCGTACGCCTGTCCGTCGTCCGGATCGGCCCCTGGGCCGAGCTCAACGTGTTCCAGGTCGAGGGCAACACGGAGGCCGAACGGCAGGCGCCGATGTTCGGCCGCGGTCGCCTCGACCACTTCGCCCTCCAGGCGGCGTCGACCGAGGCGTTCGAGACGATCCGCGAGCGACTGATCGCCCGGGGGGCCTCGGACGCCTTCGTCACCGACTTCGGACCGGTCCTGAGCGTGTTCTTCCGCGATCCCGACGGGCTCGAGGGCGAGGTGTGCGTCGCCAACCCGGACGCCGTGCCCGGGGTGACGAACCCGCCGGGCACGCCCGCCACCCGCTACGTCGTCACCGACGGGTAGCCGCAGCCACCGCCCCCGGGCGTATCCTCGCGGACGCAACGGGAGGGAGGCGCCGATGTCCGGAGCGGTCGAGGAGCGGGGACGAGCGACGGAGGAGGCCTGGGGGCTGGTCCGGACCATGCTCGACGACATGGCCGCCATGGTCCGGTCCGAGGCGGAGACGGAGCTCGAACGGGTCGAGGGCTTCCGTGTACTCGGCCGGGTCACCGCCCTGTGCGCCGAACTGTCGCTCGACGTGGATCCCGAGCGTCCCTGGTTCTTCCCGATGACCACCGAGGCGCGCTTCGTCGGCGGGCCGAACCCGGACGGCGAGTACCACCTCGGGATGATCGACGGCGCCCACCGCTACCGCGTGTCGGGGCGGCGCGGGACGACGACCTACCTCGGGTTCCAGGTGCTGGCCGGTCGGGGCCTGACCCCGCGTCGCATGGCGGCCCACGTGTCCGACCGCGATCTGGTGACCGACCGGGACGGCCGGTTCGCCTTCGTGCTCGCGGCCGCCGAGCCGACCGCCGCGGAACTCGACGGCGCCACCTGGGTTCCGATACCCGACGACGCCTCGGGCATCGTGGTGCGCCAGTACGTCGCCGACCGTGCGGTCGAGGAGCCCGCCGGGTTCACCATCGAGAACCTCGACCCGGTCGGGCCACCGGCGCTGCCCACCGACGCCCTCGTGGGCGAGCAGCTGACCGCCATGGGGTGGACGATCGCCAAGCTCATGACGCTCCACCGCACGGTGCTCCCCGAGGCGCTCGAGCGGCCGAACGAACTGACCACCGCGGAGGCCGGCACCCTCGGTGGCGAGAACACCACCCCGGACAACCTCTACGTGCTCGGCACCTTCCGGCTGGAGCCCGGCGAGGCGCTCGAGCTCCGGTTCACCCCGCCCGGCACCCGCTACTGGAGCGTGACCCTGGAGAACATCTGGCACGAGTGCATCGACACCCGCAGGCGCGGCAGCTCGGTCACCAATGCCGGCGTCACGCTGCGCCCCGACGGGACCGCACGGGTGGTGGTCGCCGCCGTGCGCCCCCCGTCGGCCGACGACGGCACCACGGTCTGGCTCGACACCGGTGGCCGCCACCGCGGGTTCCTGATCGTCCGCTGGCTCGACAACCCCGCGCCGCCGGCGGTGCGGACCGCCGTCCTGCCCGTCGGGGAGGCCTGAGCCCATGGGTGACGCGACGACGGGAGCCTCGGGCCGGTTCGACGCCGACGAGCTGCTCGCCACGGCCATGGCCGCGACCGGTCTCGACGACATGGGTGAGCCCACGTGGCGCGACGGGTTGGAGCGGCTGCTCGACGACCTGGCGGGCCCGGCGCGGCTCAACGACCTGGGCCGGACCATCGTCGAGGCGGAGGTGGTCGGCTACCTCGGCAACCGGATGGAGATCCTGCACTGGCGGGCCACCCATCCCGAGGTGGCCGAGGGCGAGGTGGTCCGGCCGATCGTGATCGTCGGCCAGCCCCGGACCGGTACCACCATCCTCTACGACCTGCTGGCCCAGGACCCGGCCAACAGGGCACCGCTCACCTGGGAGGTCGACCGCCCCGTTCCCCCACCGGACTCGGACACCTACGACACCGACCCGAGGATCGAGGAGGCCGAGGCCGTGGCGGCCATGCCCGACCTCCTCATCCCCGGATTCACCGACTTCCACCCCCTGGGGGCGCGCCTGGCCCAGGAGTGCGTCCGGATGACCGGCGGCGACTTCCGTTCGATGATCTTCCCGACCCAGTACGACGTGCCGGAGTACGACCGGTGGCTGCTGCACGACGCGGACATGGCCTCCGCCTACCGGTGGCACCGCATCTACCTCCAGCACCTGCAGAGCCGCCATGCAGGCGACCGGTGGCTGCTCAAGTCGCCGGCCCACCTGTGGAGTCTCGGTGCACTGCTCGAGGCGTACCCCGACGCCCTGATCGTCCAGACCCACCGGGACCCGGTGCGGGTCATCTCCTCGATCAGCGCCCTGGTGGCCCTGCTGCGGTCCATGGCCAGCGACCACAGTTCGGTGGCCCGGGCGGCCGGGCAGTACGCCGAGGACATCCTCCTCGGACTGGAGCGCTCGGTCGAGGCCCGCCGGGACGGGACGGTCCCGGCCGACCAGGTGGTCGACGTGCAGTTCGCCGAGTTCCTGGCCGACCCGTTCGCCACCATCGGTGCCGTCTACGACGCCCTCGGCCTCGAATTCACGGACGAGGCCGAATCCCGCATGCGGGCGTTCCTCGGAACCCATCCGGGCGACGGGGGCGGCGGCGGCAGCCGCTACACCTTCGCCGACACCGGACTCGATGCCGGCGAGCTGCGCGAGCGGGGACGCGGCTACCAGGAGTACTTCGGCGTCCCGGACGAGCCCGTCCTGTGACGCCTCCCGGGTCCGTCGCCGCCGGCTCCGGCGGGCCGTCCGGCGGACGGGGGCCGACCCGGCGGGAGCTCCAGCGCGTGGCGACGCACGTCCTCGCCCGGGCCCGTGCCGCACACGGCGGACGGTTCGGACTGCGGGCCCTGCCGTCCGGGATCGGAACGCCGCCGTTCGGTCCCGACGAGACCGTGCTCCGGCTGGCCGGCACCACCCTCGTCCGCGAGCGCCAGGGAGCGGACGGGCGGACGGTCGGGATCCTCGCCCTGTCCGGACGGTCGCTGGCCGACGCCGCCGGCTGGGCCGGCGTCGACCTGGCGGCGCCGTTCTCCCCCGGCCACGACGCACCCGGCGTCGGCGAGGCCGGGGCACCCCTCGACCTCGATCCGGAGGCGGCCGGCGACCTGCTGGCGTGGTTCACCACCGGGGCCCGTGCGCTCGACGCCCTGCTGCCCGGACTGTCCGACCCCACCGCCGCCCAGCTGTGGCCCGAGCACTTCGACCTGGCACTGGCGGCCTCGACCCGGTCGGGCGGCGTGACGTTCGGCGCCTCGCCGGGCGACGACGGCGTTCCGGCGCCGTACGTCTACGTGGCCCCGTGGGAGGACGGGAGGCCGGGCGACCCCGGGTTCTGGAACGCGCCCTTCGGCGCCGTCGCCACCCGCGCCGAGCTGGCGGGGGCGGACCCGGTCGACGCCGCAGCCGCCTTCCTCCGCCGGGGGCTGGAACTGCTCGGGCCGACCGGGTCGGCCGGACGGTCCGGCCGACCCGACGGCACGGACCCGGTCACCCCCGCCACCGATGCCACCAGCGCGGAGGGGGACGGGACACGGTGATGCCGGCGGCGGCGGCTTCCTCCACCACCCGCCGCGCCGAGGGGTTGACCAGCACCGTGCCGCCCACGTCGACGGTCGGGACCGTCTCGTTGCCGCCGGCGTGCGCCCGCACGAACGCTGCGGCCGAGGGATCCGACCAGATGTCGACCTCGCGCGTGGCGAGTCCCGAACGGCGCAGTCCGCGCCGCAGGGCCCCGCAGAACGGGCATCCCGGGCGCCAGTAGACGGTGACCGCGGCGGTGTCGGCGGGTCCCGCTCCGGCGGACTCCGCCGGAGCGCTCATCCCGTGCGCCAGTCCTCGTGGAGGCCCTCCACGAGTGCCAGCTTCTGGGCCCGGACCGTCGAGCCGTTCTCCAGCGCCTCCGGGTGGTCGACCATCCATGCGATGGCGGCCGCCGGCACCGAGGGCGGCGCACCCCGGTAGTGGCCGACCAGGCCCAGTGCGGCGGCGTTCACCACCTGGCGCTCGGTCTCCACATACCCCGGGTCGACGTTGTAGGCACGGATGCCCCGGTCGCCGAGCTCCACGGCCAGCAACGGGGCGAAGCGGTGGGACGCCGCCTTGGACGCGGCGTAGGCCACGCCCCAGCCGCCCCGGCCCACCGGTCCGGGCGGGTCCGCGGTCGCGGTGTGGGAGGTCACGTCGACGATGGTCCCGCCCCCGGCCTCCAGCATCCCGGACAGCACCCCCTGGATCAGGACGAACGGCGCCACCGCATTGGCCGCCAGTTTCGCCTCGAGCTGGGCCACCGACAGGTCGAGGATCGGCACCATGCTGCCCGGGGCGGTGTCCACCGCATTGTTGACCAGGAGGTCGACGCCGCCCCAGCCACCGACCACCTGGTCGACCGCGGCCAGCAGCGCCGCCTTGTCGTGGAGGTCGGCGACGAGCTCGAGGCACCGGCGTCCGGCGGCGCGGACCCCGTCCCCCGTCTCCTCCAGGCTGCCGGGCAGGGGCCGGCCGCCCCCGGTGTCGGAGTCGTCCCGTCCTTCGCCACGGCGCACCGTCCTGCCCGTGATCGCCACGTCCCAACCGGCCTCGGCCAGTGCGAGTGCGGTGGCCCGGCCGATCCCCCGGGTGGCACCGGTCACCAGCGCCCGTCGGCCGCGGGCCGTGGTCGGGTCGGTCGTCATGCGGAGCGCACCCGGGACGCAGGCTGGTAGTTCGGTCCGGCGGTCCGGTCGACCCGTGCCAGCAGGAGCTCGCACGGCGGCTCGAACCGTTCGGCGAACTCGACCGACCGCGCCGCACCGAGCAGCTCCCACGGGAGCGTGGTGCGCCGGTCGGTCTCGTCCTCGATCTCCTGTCGGAGCGCGACGCCCGCGGGGGTCACGACCCGCCCCTCGGCCAGGCCCTTCGCTCCCAGCGCCGCCCAGCCGGCCTCGACGTCCTCGGCACTGGTGCCCCGCGAGCGGGCCAGCCAGTCCGTTTCGTAGCCGAGCCAGGCGTTGTGCAGGATCGAGGCCTCCGCGTGGTCGAGTCCCGCCGCCACCACGATGGCCCAGTGGGTGTCCCCCCGCCATTCGCGCAGGCAGTTGACGGCGTGCCACCCCGAGAGCAAGGGGTCATCCGGCCGGCCGGGGGCCAGGTGGGCGCCGAAGAGCACGCGCCCCACGAGCGGAAGGGAGTCGACGACCGACCACAGGTCGGGTCCGAAGTCCACGAGCGGCTCGACGATGCCGGGGGCGTGCGCGGCCAGTCCCTGCGCCACCGCCGCGTCACGGGCGACCCCCATGCGGCGGAAGCCGTCGGCGTCGAGCAGGTCGAACACGGCGGCGATCCCCAGCGGGCTGATCGAACCGAAGGCGGCAGTGACGGCGGCCGGACCGGCCGGGGCCAGCGGCGCGCACCGTGCGGCGATGTACCCGAGGGGACCGGCGAGCCCTTCGGGGAGCCCCTCGGCCCGGTAGCGGGTCACGGCGGCGGGATCCCAGAAGATCCAGCCGACGGTCGTCTGGACGGATCGTGCGTTGCGTCGGGTGATGCGCTCCCAGTCGGTCACGGGGGACAGTCTGCCGGTTGGGGCGGACCACGGCACGGCACCTCCGGCGTGCGGCGCGGTCAGGACCCCGTCGGCAGGGTCAGCGTGCCGGTGCCGGTGACGTGGTCGCCGAGGGGTGTGGTGGCCCGGAAGGCGACGTCCACGGCGCACAGGTCGCCCTCGTCGACGACCCGGGTCACCTCGCCGGTGTAGACGAGCCGGTCCCCCGGGAACACGGGGACCCCGAGCCGGATGGCCAGGTGCTGCACCATCGCGTCCGGGCCGGCCCAGTCGGTGAGGAAGCGGCTGCAGTAACCGGTGTCGGACAGGATGTTCATGAAGATGTCGGGTGCACCCTGGGCGACGGCGAAGTCGCGGTCGTGGTGCACGGGCATGAAGTCGCGGGTGGCGACGGCACCGGCCACGACGAGGGTGGCGGTCACGTCGATGCCGAGCTCCGGGAGGGCGTCGCCGACGGCGATCGCCGCCCCGGGGGGCGAGGTGGTCCGGCCGGGGCTCATGCCGATGCCCCCGACGGGTCGAACTTCAGGATGCGGAACGTCTGGCGGCCGACGACCTCGCCCGACTCCACCGTGTAGGTGGTCACCCAGGTGACGAACCGCCCACGTCCCATGCGGGTCACCTTCTCGTCCGACACGGACTCGAAGACGGTCTCGGAGGACACGACCTCGCCCAGGTGCAGGTAGCGGGTGATCTCGAACTCCGAATTGGTGGCCAGCGTTCCCGTGTAACCGGCGCGGTCGAGGACCGACAGCGCCGTCTCCCCGTCGACGGCGACCGGCGAGCCGCCCCGCTCGGCGATGCCCTCGAGCGTCGGCGTCGGCATCGTCCACGTCTGGAGCATGAGCGGCGGGGCGACCACCTCCCCGAACCGGGACGCCGCCGCGGCTACCGGGTCGGTGTAGACCGGGTTGGCGTCGCCGAAGGCCGCCGCCCAGTGGCGGATCATGGGCTGATTGACCGGATCGGGGGCGACGGAGGGTCCGGACCGGCCGACGGGCCGACCCACGAGCCCGGCCAGCTGTTCCTCGAGTGCCTCGTCGACCATGCCCTGCTCCCCTCCCTCGGATGACGGACCGCGCCCGTGCCGGCGAGGACGTTCCCATATCCCGCGGCCCGGTGTCCACCGGAGCGCCGGGTACCGGCCCTGTGCCGCCCGGTCCGGACTCCGCCCGCCGGTCGCCGGCGGGGCTCAGGCCGGCGGGTCCGCCGGGGCCGAGGGGTCGACCGTCTGCCACGACCACGTCGACCCGTCCCACCACCGGAGGGGGGCGGCGTGCCACGGGTCCGGGTACCAGCCGGCGGCCACCGAGGGAGCACCGCCAGGTACCGGCGGGACGACGGGAGCTTCCTCGACGGGCGCCGGGGACGCCTGGGTCGCTGCGGGTGCCGCGGGGGCCGGTGGTGGCGGAGCCGGAGCGGGCGGGGGCGCCTCGTCCCCGGCGGGGGGCGGCGGGGCCACCGGGACCTCGTCGGGCACCGCCTCCGCAGCGGCCGGTTCGTCGGACGGTCGCGCCGCGTCGACGGCGGCCAGGTCGGACTCGAGCCCGGCGATCAGCGTGTCGACCGTGCCGCGGAAGTGGGCCAGGGCCAGGTCGAGCCGGAAGTCGACCGTCGCCGCGCACGCCGGACCGTAGTGGATGGTCGTCGGCTTGGTGCGATTGGACACCGAGAACGTGGTCGTTCCCGTCCCGTCGTCGTGATCGAACCCGAGGAGCTTGGCGAAGGCGCACTCCCGCGTCTGGTTGGCACCCCGGAACACCATCCGCTGCGAGGTGATGTAGGTGGTTCCGGTGTCGATGGCGGTCGGCGACGGCTCCCCCTGGACGTAGTGGCCCTTCGAGGCACCCACCCGGTAGCGGATCGGACGTCCGCCGATGCGGGCCACCGGCACCGAGACCCCCTGGGAGTGGCCCACGTAGGTGCCCCTCCCCTTCCGTTCCTCGATCAGTGCCGTGTCGCTCACCTGGAGGAAGAGGGCCTCGCCGGACCGCAGGATCAGGCCGTCGGAGGTCGTGCCCGTGAAGGTGCGTGCCGTGTCGAGCATGGCCGCGCAGGCGTCGTGGCGGGCCTGCCAGTCGCGCCGTGCTGCTTCCGCCTGGTGCTCCCGATGGTGTTCGAACATGTCGGTCCCCCCGTCGCCCGGTGCCGGTGGGGCGACTCTAGGTCAGACACCCGGGCGGGACGGGGTCCCGGGGCCGTACTCGAGCTCGTCGAAGGCCTCGGCCTCGAACGCCTCGTGGCCCTGCAGCTTCGCCGACCAGCGCTCCTCCACGTGGCCGAAGTGCCAGACCCCGAGGGCGACCACCCAGGTCGCCACGAACAGGCCCACGATCACGAAGCCGGCGGCGTTGAGATCGAACCCCGACAGGTAGTCCCAGACCGGACCGGTCAGGTGCAGCTCCTTCGGCAGCAGGCCGAGCACCTCGATCGTTCCGACGAAGAGGCAGACGGCCACCGATAGGCCGGTGATCGTCAGGTTGTAGAAGACCTTGCGCACCGGGTTGAAGAAGGCCCAGCCGTAGGCGACGTTCATGAAGCAGCCGTCGAGGGTGTCCATGAGCAACATCCCGGACGTGAACAGCACGGGCAGGCACATGATCGAGTACCAGGGCAGGGACTGCGAGGCCAGCAGGGCGGTGGTGGCCAGCAGGGCGACCTCGGTGGCCGTGTCGAACCCGAGTCCGAAGACGACCCCCACGGGGTACATCTGCCACTCCTTGGTGATCGAGCGCATCCACCGGCCGAAGACCCGGGTGAGGAGGCCGCGGTTCTCGAGCTGGCGCTCGAGCTCCGCCTCGTCGTAGTTGCCGGAACGCATCATCTTGAACACGCGCACGATGCCGGCGAGGATGATGAGGTTCAGCACGGCGATCAGGAACAGGAAGGTGGCCGACACCACGGTCCCGAAGACGCCGCCGAACTGCTGGAGCGCGGACCCCTGGTGGGAGACGGCGTTGTAGACCGTCCGCTCGGCCACCACGATCCCCACCCCGATGGCGACGACGATGGTCGAGTGGCCGAGGGCGAAGTAGTAGCCGACGCTGACCGGCTGCCTCCCTTCGTTCATCAGCTTGCGGGTCGTGTTGTCGATGGCCGAGATGTGGTCGGCGTCGAACGCGTGCCGCAACCCGAGGGTGTAGGCGAGGACGCAGACCCCGATACCGAGCCCCTTGTAGTGCCCGGGCACGACGAAGAGGAGGAAGACGCCGAACCCGACGACGTGGAGGACGACGATGCTGAGGAACATCCACGACACCTGCCGCCACTGGGCCGGTGCCAGCAGGGAACGGAACCGGGCGGCACGGCCGACGGGAGCGGTGGGCGGGCCCGGCGGGCTGAGGACGACCACCTCAGGCCTCCGGCCGTCGGTCGTCGGCGGGCGCGCTCGTCACGCAGCCATGGTGGCGCAATTGCGAACCGTTCGCAACTACCTCGGGTTGGCGGCGGTCCCCTCGGGAGCCGCCCGGCGGCTCAGGAGGCCGTCTTCTTGAGTGCGGCGCGCAGGACGAAGCCGGCGGCGAGTTCGAAGAGGCCCATGACGATGAACCAGATGCCGAGGAGGACGGCGAGGGCGTTGACCGAGTTCTGCGGCACCGACACGACGACGATGCCGGCGATCAGACTGATGAGGCCGAAAGCGATGGCCCAGCCCCGCGTACCCTGGACACCCCCCATGATGCCGGCCAGCAGGGCCACGACCCCCTGGACGATCCAGACGATGCCGATCAGGAGCCCGATGGCCGCCTTGGTGAGGTTGAGGTGCCGGATCATGACGACACCGATGACCAGCTCCAGGAGGCCGGCGACCGCGATCCACGCCCGGTGCTGCTCCTCGTGGTCGAGGGCCCGGATGAAGTGGAAGATGCCCCCGATGACCAGCAGGATCCCGATGAAGACGCAGACCACGCTGAGGGACTGGGAGGGCTTGAGCGCCAGCACGATCCCGAGGCCGAGGGTGATGACCCCGGCGATCAGCTCCATCTGCCAGACGTACTTGGAGGGGAGCCCTCCTTCGACCATGGCCACATCGTCCTGCGAGACCATCGCGTGCTCCTTTCGTCGTGCTGCACCGCCGGGGGTCAACCGTAGCGGCGGCCCCTCCTGCGACGGGGGATGCGACGGTCCGGCCGATGCTCTCGGCGGAGCGCATGGACGCGGGGTCCGTGGCCGTCAGCCCGGTCCGTGCCGGCGACCGCGCCGATCGGGGTCGGACCTCGGGTGGAGGAGCCGGGAGGTCCACCGCCGTCCGTCGCCCGAGGTGCGCAGGAGCGTGTAGGCGACCATGTAGACGACGGCGAGGACCACACCCAGGATGCTCCACCAGATGACCATCGGGTCCCTGCCTCTCCGGCCGGCCGCCCGGCCCGCCACACCCCCATCGTCCCACTCCGTCGGCCGGGACTGCCGGTCCGGCTCCGTCGGCAGGCCCCGGGTCGCGGGAGTCCGCGGTCGGGATCAGCCGACAGGCCGGGCGAGTCGGACCAGTCGGTGATCGGCCGTGAACAGCCTGCGGGAGAGCCCGAGGCTCATGGCCGCCGCCGTGGTGGCGACCGCCCCCAGGATCAGGAACATGACCGCCGCCTGGACGAGCACGGCCTGCAGCGGCTTCTCGCCGGCGAGGATCAGGCCGGTCATGGCGCCGGGGAGGAACACCAGACCGACCGCCTTGGTCGACTCGATCTGGGAGATCATCGCCGTCCGCAGGGCGTCGCGGACGTAAGGGCGGGCCGAGTCACGCGAGGAGATGCCGAGGGCCAGGCGGGCCTCGACCTCGGCCCGCTTGTCGGTGAACTCGGCGACCACCCGCCGGGCCGCCACCACCGTGGCCGTCAACGAGTTGCCCACCACCATGCCCGCCAGCGGGATGAGCGTCCGGGCGTTCAGGGGGAAGATGCGCAGGCCGAAGAGGACCCCGAGGCAGACCACGGTGGCGAGGCCCAGCGAGGCCAGGGCGAGCCGGCGTGCGCCGGGGACCTCGGGTGCCCGTCGCCGGATGGTGTCGGCGGCGAACACCACCATGAAGAGGACCCAGGCCCACGACGCGGCCAGGGGGACCCGGGGGCTGAAGACCACCGCGAGCACGGCCCCCACGGCCAGAAGCTGGACGATGGCGCGCGCCGATGCCCAGATCAGGGACCGCTCGAGGTCGAGGTGCTGCCAGGCCGAGATGGCCACGGCGATCCCGACCAGGGACAGCGAGGCCACCAGCCCCAGCCAACCGACATATCCGGTCGTCACCGTCGTGCTGGTCGCCAGGATCGTCGTCATCCCGTCCTCCCTTCTCCTTGTTCTTCCCGTCCTCCGCGTCCGTCGCTTCCGTGGCCGCCGGGACGACCGGTGACATCGGTGTCCCCGGCGTCGCCGGTGTCCCCCCGGTCCGCGAGGTAGGCGCGGGCCCCTGCGGCGTCGGCCACCCGGCCGTCCTGCAGCACGATGCAGGCGTCGGCGATCCGTCGCACCTGCGCCAGGTCGTGGCTCACCCACAGCACGGCCAGCCCGGTGTGGGCCAGCTGCACTCCCAGCTCCTCGAGCGTCCGCGTGGCCGCGGGGTCGAGCGACGACGTCGGCTCGTCCATGAGCAGCACCTCCGGCCCGGTCAGCAGGGTGCGGGCCAGGCAGGCCCGCTGGGCCTCGCCGCCGGAGAGGTCGTCGGCCGGGCGGTCCAGCCAGTCCGTGGGCAGACCCACCAGGGCCAGGTGTCGCTCGTAGGTGGCGGTGTCGGCCGTCGCGGCTACGGCGAAATTCTCGCCGATGGTCCCCGCGAACAGGGTCGGGCGCTGGAAGACCATCCCGACACGACGGCGCAGGGTCTGCGGGTCCAGCCGGGACAGGTCCTCGCCACGGAAGCGGACCGTTCCCCCGGTCGGGATCTCGAGGCGGTTGCACAGCCGCAGCAGTGTGGTCTTGCCCGATCCCGAGGGGCCGGCCAGCACCGTCACGGAGGCGTCGGCCACCTCGGCACTCACCGACCGGAGGATCTCCGTGTCGCCGAAGCGGACGCAGACCCGCTCGAAGGCGAGCACCGGCCCGGAGGACGGCGTCACCGGGTTCCGCCGGGCCCGGAGGGGGCCGGTGCCCGGCGGCGGCACCGGTGCGTCCTTGCGACGACCGACTCGACGTGGACCCGCCGGAGGGACGGTTCGCCAGCAGGGGGCACCGAACAGCACCGTCCGGCGCGGCCCGCCGAGGCTCCCTGTTCCCGGCCCCCTTGCCCCGCTCCGTGGTCCGTCACCGCACCGTCCCCTCCGACCGGCGCCACGCTGGCGTCGAACCGATCGTACGGGTTCGCTCGAGCCACCCGGGACGCCGTCCCGGGCCCCGTCCGCGCTCCCGAGGCGACGGTCTGCTGCGGCACGCCGTCGCTCAGGTGCGGTCCAGTCCGTCACCGGCGTCGGCGACGTCCACCGGTCC
Source organism: Acidimicrobiales bacterium (assembly GCA_035534835.1). GTDB lineage: Bacteria > Actinomycetota > Acidimicrobiia > Acidimicrobiales > RAAP-2 > Bog-756. The sequence continues at coordinate 28,306 of DATLRE010000005.1, read as the reverse complement.
GCTGAACCGGAGGATCAGCAGACCGAGGAGGAGGGAGATCACGACGCCCACCCCGACGGCGAGCGAGATGAGCGTGTTGTAGAAGTCGCGCTGGGAGAAGGGGCCGCTCAGCGTCAGGTGGGCAGAGGCACTCAGGATGTCCCGCACGCCGGCGAGGATGCCGATGATCAGGAACGGACGGATGGGGAACACGGACGAGCGCAGGTGCCCGAAGACCGTGTGGGCGATGTCCAGGATGATGATGACCACCAGGATCCCGTCGATGGCCGCGACGACGGCGTTCGGGAAGTCGTGCCCGTAGCGCAGGAAGTTCGCCACGGTGCGCACAAGCACGACGCTCGCCACCAGCAGCAGTCCCGCGACGATCGCGTACTCGATCCCGAGGATGATCCAGCGAACCAACTGGTCGATCCGGAGCGAGGGCCCCGCAGCACCCGTCTCGTGCTCGTCCATGTCGGCCGACGCTACACGGGACCGCACGGGCGCGGGCGGTCCCGGGGGCGGCTTCGGAGGCGTCCGGGCCTCCCGGCGGATGCGACGACGGACACGTAGGTCTGGCCGACGCGCGTCCACGGACTCGCGACCGGCGATCCTGAGCGGGCCACGGCGCGTGCGACCCGGTCGGCAGCCGATCGGCAACACCTATGGCAAACTGGAGCATGGCTCCAACCAAGTCGAATCGCCCGGCGAAGAGGTCCGCCGCCAACTCCCCGATGAGCGATGCACACAAGGCCGCCCTCGCCAAGGGTCGCGAACAAGGTCGCGTCGTTCGCAACTATTTGGAGGCCCTCGAGCTGGCGAAGCCTCGTCGGGGTCGCAAGCGCACCTCCCAATCGATTGAGCGTCGGCTTACGGCCATCGAGGCTCAGCTGGCCGGGGCCGGCGCGCTCCAGCGGTTGCAGCTGGTCCAGGAGCGGATGGACCTGGAGTCCGAGCTCGCCTCCGGCGAGGAGCTGGTCGACCTCGCCTCCCTCGAAAAAGGGTTCGTCAAGGTCGCCAAGGGCTACGGCGCCCGGAAGGGCGTCTCGTACTCGGCGTGGCGAGCCGTCGGCGTGAGTGCCCCGGTGCTCCAGAAGGCCGGGATCGGGCGCGCACGCGGGTAGCCGCAGCCCGGACACGGGGGGCGCCCGGGTCACCTGACGCCCGGGGAGTCGGATGGCGAGCCCCGGTCGATCTACCGGGGCCGTGACGATGCCGGGACGCTGGACGCCGCGAACACCCCGAGTGCCGCGGGCCGACCCAGGAAGTACCCCTGGGCATAGTCGACGCCCAGGTCGCAGACGACGTCGAGTTCCTCACGGGTCTCGACCCCTTCGGCAATGATCCTCGCGCCGGTGTCGCCGGCGAACATCACCAGGGATGCGGCCAGGATGCGGCGCACCGGATCCACGTCGATCCCGCTGACCAGATCGCGGTCGAGTTTGATGAAGTCCGGCGCCAACTTCAAGATGTGGGAGAGACTCGAATAGCCGTTGCCGGTGTCATCGATGGCAAGTCTGATGCCTTCGCGTCGCAACTCCCGAAGTGAGGTGATGAGTCCGGGATAGTCGTCGAACCTCGCGTGTTCGGTGAGCTCGAGAACCACACCGCGACGAGGCGCATCCAAGAGGAGATCGACGAACTCCCGGCTCATGACCATCTCGGGCCCTGCATTGACGGTGAGGCACGCGCCCTCGGGCACCATCGGCAGATGGGCGATCGCCCGGGTCGCGGCGAGCAGCTCCAGCTCGATCCCCAGGTGGTGTTCATGCGCCTCCTGGAACCACAGGTCCGGTGTGCGATAGGGCCAGGCGTCGAAACGGGCCAGCGCTTCGAAGCCGAACACGCGATCGGTCGACAGGTCGATGATCGGCTGGAACACGATGGAGAGGGCGTCGGGGTCCTCGACGATCCCCTGGATGCGTTGCTCGGCGTCGATCCGATGAGCGGCCTCCGGACGGAGGACGCTCATCACGTAGCGGCCCGCGGCATCCCCCGAGGAATCCAGGGAGTGACTCAGATCGAGGAGGTCCGTGCAGACTTGGTAGAGATCACATGCGGTTCCGACCGCGACGCTCACGAAGTCACCGAGGCGGCTGAGCACCTCGACATCCCGTTCCGAGAATGCATGGGGGCGCGTGGCGTTGACCGCCAGCACGCCGACCGTCTCGTTCGTGCGGGCCAGGGGGACGCACACCAGGGATGCCACGGACAGTCGCCGGCAGGCGTCCGCATCGACTCGGGGATCGGCACTGGTGTCGTTGGACAACTGCACCTCGCCCGACCGCACGGCCACGCCACTCAGGCTGTCCTCGAGGCTCACCCTCGTCCCGAGATACGACGTCTGGGAGCCGGCGCCGCAGATGTACGTCACGCCACAGGGATCGGACAGACCGACCATGACGCCCTCGGCCGCCCCGATCAGCTCGAGCGTCTGGTCCGTCACGCGCTGGATCACGTCCCGCGGATCGATCGCCTGGCTCACCTTGGCCACGAGGTTCGCGTGCTTCACGACGGCGTCCCTCCCTACCTCGGCTCCGGGTGCCGGCTCCGGGCACCTCGCCCCTACCGGTCCACCTCCATGTCATCGACCGGACGGCTGCTCCCCTTGAGTCCTGCACCACGGCCGAAGCCGGTTCGTGCCTGCCTGCGGTCGACTCCGAGTGCCTCCCGTTCACCCGTAGGAGACGGATACCAGGTCGTCGATCCGATGCCGGACGGCGCGGAGGTCGTCGAGGTCCGCTACCGACCCGATCACGTGGAACACCTCTTCGTCCGAGCCGAGCCGCCAGTCCACCGCGTCACCGGGTTTCCGGAGGAGGTTGACGGACCGGACACCGGGGATCTCGGACACCGCCTCGAGGCCCTCGATCGAGTGCACGACGTGCGCCCACATCGGGGGCTGCACGTTGATCTTGTATCCCACCCGGCTGCAGGGCGACAGGCCCCCGTCGCCCGGGGGCTGACCCAGGGCCACCCGCATGGCCGCTTCCAACAAGGAACCGCCGCCTGCTGCCGAGAGCACGTCCGGCACCGCACCGCCGGTCCGTCCGTTGACCTCGATGATCCGGGGACCGGCGGGGGTCAGCTTCACCTCCGTGTGGACGCCGCCGACGGCGATCCCGATGCCGAGGACGGCGGCCCCCACCGCGTCGAGGACCTCCTCCACGGCCGCAGGCGGGAGCTGGCTGGGCGTGAAGTGGCCCGCCTCGCGGAAGGGGGGCGCCAGCGGGAATTTGCCCACCACGGCCAGATGACGCAGCCGCCCTGCTCCCATCACACTCTCGACGGAGACGAAACTGGCGTAGTCCGGGGCCATGGCGGCCTCGGAGTCGGGCAGGTAGTCCTCGACCACCATCGCACCGATGCCGACGGCGCTCGCCCGGGCGACGGCGTCGAGGAGCTGATCCCGGTCGACGACCAGTGTCGTCTCCCGGCTGGCGGCGCCGGCCTGTGGCTTGACCACGACGGGATAGTCGAGGTCTGCACCGAGGGCTTCTCGTGACACCTCCCCGGAATCGATGCGCCGGAACCGGGGTCCGGGCAGTCCGGCGCGCTGCAGTGCCTGGCGCTGGCGGTACTTGTCGACCAGCGTCGCGGCCACGTCGGGAGAGTGGAAGAGGAGTCCGAGGTCGTCGGCCAGCGCCGCAGTCCGGAGGAGGAGGGCGTCGATGAAGGTGGCGATGCCGTCCGGTTGGAGGAGGCGGACCCTGGCCGCGGCCTCCGGGCCGCGCAACCCGGTGATGTCCGTCACCGGTCCGAAATGGTGCAGGAGGCGGGCCATCGACGGGTCGCCGTCCAGTACGAACAGGATCCGGCACAACCCGGACGCCGCCTCCGCCAGATCGAAGCTGCTGACCGAATCGGAGTTGTGCACGATGGCCAGCAAGGGAAGATCTGCCGCGGTACTCACGGTTTCGAGCGTACCGGAGCCCCCCGGTTCACCAGGGTGCGGCCAGGGGGCGCCCCTCCGCAATGGCGTCTCCCGGCGCGACGTCGCTCCGGCCAGATCGCCGGGCCACAGGTGCACGTGCGGGGTGCATCCGGACGGTCATGCTGTCGTGGAGGGTTGGGGAAGGGTCGAATACGCGATCGTCGTCGTCGGCGCCTTCACGCTGACGGATTCGCCCCAGTGACTGAAGGTGGTTCGGGTGCTCGACGTTGTCGGTCGCTGACTCACCGTTCCGGACAGGCGCTCGGTGGCGACGCGAGGCAGGTGCGGGTCGGTTGCGGCAAAGGTGATCGATTCGCTTCCGGAATACGTGTCCCCGGCGGCCGCGTTGCCTCCGTCGATCACGTAGCGGACGGACTGGACGGGTTCGCCGTTGGCGGTGAATACGCCGGTCACGGATACCGGAGTCTGTGGCAACCCGTCCGTCGGGGACGCGGAACTGTTGGTCCAGGTGGTCTCCGTCGTGACATTGGCGGCCACCGCCTTGTAGGGGGCGTCGGAGGGAGCGAAGGCGATCCACTGGTGGACGAACGGCGCGGCCTCCGAAGGCGAGTAGCCGAGCACGTTCTCCAGGGTCGCCAGGTCGGCGCTCATGTAGGCCGCAGAACCGACGACAATGACCTCGTAGTCCCCCACCCCGCTGGTCAGGTACTGGACTCCTTCGCTCTGCCCGACGTCACCGCTCTGGGTACCCGTCACCTTCCCGCCGGCGATCTCCGCGGAGGAGCTGCTCACGTAGTGGAAGGTACCGACTTCCACAGCCGCGGCATAGAGCTTCGAATTCGCCTCCGTGGGCGACTGGATGGCGAGCGGCGCAGTCCCGTCCGTGGCGAGGAGCATGGCCCCGTAGGTGCCGGCACCGAGCACCACCACCGCCCCGATCACGAACGTGGCGAGTCTCCGTCGACTCGTGGCGGGGTGGTCGCTGCTCGAGATCACGACGTCACCCGGGGTCGTCGGCCACAGCGGTGGTGCCGGTGCCTCGAATGGCTGGAGGAGGGAGGGGACGGGCAGGGGCAGGGGCGGGCCCGGCGGAGGAGGCATGGGAGGGAGCAGGGGAAGTCCGCCGGAGGCCGGGGCCGAGTCCTCGACGTCTAGGAGCCATCCCGCCTGATGGTCTGCCATTCCGGTCTCTCCGTTCCGCGCCGTCCGCATCGTGCGCGCATCCGTTCTCCGCGTCGGGCAGGACCCGGAACCCGTAGACGATCCTTCGACGCGGACGGGGCCGACCTTGAGCAGACGCGGGCCGTGGCGGCCTTCGTATCGGGCCGGGAGCGTTTGATCCGGTGCGGTCGGCAGGGCGATCATGTCGGGCGGCGTTGCCGCCCGACAGGGGTACCGTCGTAACGATGCTCGGTGCCTACGGTTGGGATGATCACTGGTCCGTCCTCTTCGCCCGCTTCGCGGACGGTGACACCCAGCCGGGCCGCATCGTGCGACACGATCGCGCCGCGCCGCTCGTAGCGACCTCGAGCGGGCTCATCCATCTGCCGGTCCGCCGCAACGTCGCCGTGCTCACGGTCGGTGACTGGGTCGTGGTCGAGGGCGGCGCGGTGATCGTCGACCTCCTGGAGCGCTCGTCCCTGCTGCGCCGTCGCGGTCCCGGGGCGGACGAGCAGCTGCTGGCCGCAAACGTCGATGTCGTGGCCATGGTGTTCGGCGCGGACCGACCGCTCAAGGCCGGTCGCATGTTTCGCACGCGGACGCAGATCTGGGATTCCGGAGCCGTACCGCTGGTCGTGCTCACCAAGATCGACCTCGTCCAGGAGGAAGGTGGTGTCGACGCGCTCATCGGCCGGGTGCAGGAGATCGACCCGATGCTCGACGTCGTGGCTGTCTCGTGCGTGACTGGTGCGGGCCTCGACGACCTGCGCCGTCATGTCGACGGGCGGACACTGGCGTTGGTGGGCGAGTCGGGGGCCGGTAAGTCGACGCTGGTCAACGCGCTCGTCGGCGGCGAGGTCGCATCGGTGTCGTCCGTCCGGGCCACCGACCATCGGGGACGTCATACGACCACGTCACGGGAGCTGCACCCACTTCCCGGTGGTGGCGTGCTCGTCGACACGCCCGGACTGCGCGAGGTCGGCCTCTGGACCGACGAGTCGACGGTCGACTCGGTGTTCCCCGAGATCGAGGAGTACGCCATGGACTGCCACTACCGGAACTGCACCCACGGGTCTGAACCTGGCTGTGCCGTGCGGACGGCGGTGGCGGGCGGCCACGTGTCCCTCGAGCGGTTCGCCGCCTGGGAGTCGCTGCGGCAGGAAGCGGCGGCGGCTGCGCTGCGGGCCGACGAACAGGGCCGGCGTGCGGCCGATCGCCGTTTCGGACGGGCCGTCAAGAACTACAAGCGCTTCAAGAGCGACGGCTGACCCGACCCGCCCCACCGGCGGTGTGGCCGCCGTGCTCGACGGAAGGTTGCCGTGCGCGCCCTGCCGGCCGTCGACTCCGCCGGAGCCGGCACATGCCGCACTCGTCGTCGTGTGCGGCCGGACCGGGTGGCAGGACGAGGCCCGACCGGGCGGTGTCGGCTGCGGCCAAGGAGTACCTTCGCGTCCGGAGGACGCATCAGGAGGAGGAGGGCCGATGCCGGGAGCGGAGGAGATCCGAGACGCTCAGCGAGCGACGTGGGCCGGGCTCTCTGCGGGCTGGGAGAAGTGGGACTCGGTCATCATGGAGCAGCTGGGCCCGGTCAGCGCAGCGATGATCGGGTGTCTCGACATCGCGGAAGACCACGAGCACCTCGACATTGCCGCGGGCACCGGTGAGCCGGGTCTCAGTATCGCGAGACTGGCGCCGAAGGGACGCGTCGTCCTGACCGACCTCGCGGCGGAGATGCTGGACATCGCCGCACGACGGGCCCGGGCGCAAGGAGTCGCCAACATCGAGACGGAGGTGTGCAGCGCCGACGCCCTGCCGTTCGACGACGCCACGTTCGACAGCGTGTCGGCCCGGTTCGGGTACATGTTCTTTCCCGACATGGGAAGGGCGACGGCCGAGTTCGCGCGCGTGCTCCGGCCGGGCGGACGGCTCTGTTCGTCGGTATGGATCAAGCCCGAGGAGAACCCGTGGACGACGATCGCCATGGAGGCAATCGAGTCCGAGGCGGTGTTGGCGACTCCCGACCCGGACGGGCCGAACATGTTCCGGTGTGCGGCACCGGGATGCGTCAGTGCCCTGTACGAGGGCGCGGGGCTGCGAGACATTGCCGAATGGGACGTCGGCGTCGAACTCGTGACGCGCTCGCCCGCCCAGTACTGGGAGATGATCAGCGAGCACGTCTCGCTCGCGGTCGGGGCGCTCCAGCAGGTCGACGATCTGGCGCGGGAGCGGATCCGGGCACGCGTCATCGCGCAGGTGCGCGCGTTCGACAAGGACGACAGGGTCCGGGTTCCGGGCGTGGCGCGCTGCATCGTGGGAACGAAATAGGACTCGAGCGCCACGTGCCCATGCGACGGAGCGCTGCCGTCCGATGCCGGATGACCACCCGAGCGGCGGGCCGAAGCCGCGCCATGGCCGGCGATGTCGGGGACCTCGCTGAGGCGCAGACCCGCACAGAACGGGGCACTGGACGCCCGCCGGACCTGCCGGTGGAGTGGCGCCGAGCCCGCTCCGCGAGCATCGCAGACGTTGGCGGACACGGCACGAGCAGGCGCCCGTTCGGCCTCGCCGGCGTGGAGCAGTCAGCGGATCCGGTAGTCCCGAGCGGACGCGAAGCCGAAGCTGGGGCGCAGATTGCCGGGTTTCCCACGGGTCCTTTGGTACTGTCACGGCAATCATGGGTTGGGTCCGCACGGTGAGGTTGGAGTCGAATGGCGTGGCCTAGATCACGTCGACGGACGGACATGGACGTTTCGGGACAGCAGGAACCTCCCGCGGGTCTCGTCGAGCAGGGACAGGCGACCGTCCCGGATCCGCTCGCCGCCCGCCGCCGGTTCGCATCTCGACTCGTCGGTGAGGGAATCGAGCTCGGGCCGGGCCACAGTCCGTTCCCAGTGCCTGCTGGGGTAAAGGTCCGCTACCTCGATCGGTGGGAACCGGGGGAGAACAGTTCGCTCTTTCCTGAACTGGGCGACCCTCAGACGTTTCTGCAACCGGACATTCCGGTGAACCTTGATCTTGACCGTCTCAACGTAATCGTGGATGAGAGTCAGAGCTTCGCCATTGCGAGTCACATCATCGAGCATCTGGCCAATCCGCTGGCCATGCTCGTGGAGATCCACCGCGTGCTCCGGCCTGGTGGTCTCCTGATCCTCCTGTTGCCCGATCGGCACTCAACATTCGACCGTGAACGAGCGCCCACACCACTGGCGCACCTCGTCGACGAGTACCGGCGTGATGTCCGAGAGGTCGACGACGCTCATATCGTCGACTTCATCATCGGGTGCCTGAAATCGACGGGGGACGGTCGGGATACCAATGTGCTCATTTCCGAACGGAGCTCGGAGGAGATAGAACTGCATCGGCGTCGCTCCGTACACGCGCACGTGTGGGACATGAGCGAATTCGAGGACGTGATGGCCTACGCTGCAGGGGAGCTCAGAGCGTGTTTCGACGTCATCGATACGGTGCGACCCGGCGAGGAGGGTACCCAGGGCAACGAGTTCGGATGGCTACTCGAACGACGATCTCCGCTTGACATCCCTGAGGCTCCCGACCGCCACCTGCAGGCCTGAATCACATCCGTCCGAAGCTCGGCCGGAGTGCCCCCGTCGCCGGGTCGGGTCAGACCGTTCCAGAATGGTTGCGAGTCCGACCGGAACGCCGGACACACCCACCAGGCCCCATCTCCGACTCAGCAATCCAGACATCCATTCTTGGCAGGAGGGGGTAGGCCCACTGCAGTGAGCGGGAAGCTTCCCGCGTTGTCGCGTCGGAGGGAGACTTGAACTACGACGGCAACGGTGCCGGACGGCAGTGAAGGATCCGAATCCCCTGGTCAGTTCCGCTCCTGGCACTCCCCCGCCGTCGATCGATGTTGGCAAGTCCGGTCCAATCCGGGGAGTCTGATGGAACGGTGGTGGAACGGGAACTACTCGTCCGTCAACTCCTGTGCCATCAGAACACAGGTTCCGGGTTCAAATCTCGGGGGCGCACTCAGATTCGGGAAACTCCTGGTAGCCAGGATTACCAGCTCTGCTTCTCGGCCATTTGCCTTATCGATGCTGCCAGGAGTGCTGCCACTGAGATTTGTGGGCACTGTTCGAGTGCTCAGGAGATCGGAACGAAAGGCAGTCAGGATGCGGTTGAGGCGGTCACCCCTCGAGGGCCTCTACGAGGGTGTCTTCGACAAGTCCTTCCTTGTGTAGTGGCAGCCCTTTCTCATCCGCTGGAAGCGCCAATTCGAGTTGACCCGACCGCGACGCTCTTGGCCAGCGGGAGGGCCACATGCCACTCCACCCACAGGCTCGGAGTTGGCACAGGCCGACGACACGGGGCAGGACGGGCGGGACGGACAGACCGAGGTGCCGGCCGGGGGTGAGAGCACCAGCCCGGCGGTGGACGGCTGCACACTGGCCGAGCGCCCCGTGGCGGCGAGCATCACTGCGCCCAGTGCGACCGACGCCCGCCATGTGCCCGTGCCGGTCCGGAGTCGCCGAGCCACGCTCATGTCCTCGTCGTCGGCCGCAAGCGTCACTCTCCGTCTTTCGTGGCACCTCAAGACGTGTCGTCGGAGGTGGACGCCTGCCACACCGCCTGGACCAGCGCCGCACGTGAGTTCACCTCGAGCTTGGTGAAAATGCGCTTGAGGTGCTGCTTGACCGTGTTCTCGCTCACGTAGGAGAGCTCGGCGATCTGTCGGTTGGTGAGTCCGCGGCTGACCAGATCGGCGATGCCTCTCTCCCGCGGGGAGAGAGGGGTGGCGCTGTCGGGGAGGCCGATCGACTGGGCGTGGCGTTGGGAGACGAATGAGACGACGGCATTGTTGCCGGATCGCAGCCGGACGGCCTTGACCGCCATCAGTTCGTCTCCGGGCGACGATCTGCGCACCATAGAAGGATCGGCGTTCCCTTCGGACTGGGTGCCGGCGTGCGTCGCCACGTGCTCCTGGACGTTGGCGATCCGCTTGGTGCCACTGCGCAACTGGTCCAGCGCAGCGCCCAGCACCGGCTGTACTCGGTCGAAGTAGCTCATAGACGACCCCGGCATCGGACGAGCTGCCATCCGGTTGCGGAAGATGAGCTGTCCCTCCACGGTCGTGATGACGATGGGCTGCTCCGAAGCGTCCAACGCATCGGCCAGCACGAGCGCCTCGCGGGTGACCTGCTCGTACCGCTGGGCGCGCGTAAGCGCGGCACCGACCTGTTCGGCGACGTGGCGCATGACGGTGAGGTCTTGTCTCGAGAACGGTGGCGCCTCCGGCTGGCGGGCCATGTTCAAGGTGGCCGTGACCTCACCGTCCACCAGGACCGGTGCCTCGAGGGAGTGATAGAAGCCGGCCTGCTGGAGCACCGCGAGCACGGCGGAAGCCGACCAGGACCGTCCGGAGGACAGCCGGCTCGAGTCGATCGGGGTTCGGGCGGCGATGGCCTGGTCGAGCACCGGGTCGTCGTAGCGTCCCTCGTTCTCGTAGCGCTCCAGGAAGCTGTCGGGCACCGTCGCCACCACGTCGACCGGCCTCCCGTTTGAGGGGTCGAGCACGTAGAAGCCATGCCCGCCGGCCGACACCGCAGTGGAGATCGCGGTCAGGTACGCGGACTGCACGTCGTTAGCCGAAGCAGCCTGCTGCAACGCCCCGACGACGTCGAGGACACTCTGCACCCTGGAGCGGGGCAACAACGTAGAAAGCGGTGACGGTTTCGTAGGAAGAGTATAGCCTGGCAGCCCGGCGGACACCCCTTGATCTGTCCCCCGTGATCAGCGAACACACCTGGCCAGACCGGACCACGGCCGGCCGGCCCGCCCGCCCATGGCGTCGTCGACCAGCTCCGGCATCAGACGGGACCGACGACTCGGCGCGAGATGGCACAGTCGACCACGTGGGGTCCACCCGACGGCTCGAACCAACCCATGAGCTCATCGACCTGCTGGAGGGAGTCGAGGCGCATCCCGGCCCCGCCCAACGCCCGGCCCAGCCGAGCCAGGTCTGGAGTGGGCGCGAGAGCCTCCGACGGATCGAGGCCGTGAGCGCGGAGGTTGTGGTACTCGGCCCCGAGCGCCCCGTCGTTCATGACCATGACCAACAGGGGGATGCCAGAGCGTGCCGCGGTCTCGAGCTCCTGGACGTGCATCAGGAAACTGGCATCTCCCTCGATGGCCACCACCATCCGGTCCGGCCTGGCCACGGCAGCCCCGATGGCGGTCGGCACGGCCTGCCCCGTCGTCATGAAATCGAAGGCCATCTCGAAGCTGCGCCGTCCCGGATTGGAGAGGTACTGGGCGGCAAACGCCATGAAATGGCCCCCTCCCACGACGATCAGGGCGTCGTCGGGCAGCACGCGGTCGAGTGCCAGCATGAGCCGGCGAGGATCGACACGGCCCTCTTCGATGTCGATCGGTGTCGAGGCGACGTGGGCGGACCTGGGGTCGAGTGCCACCGGGTCGATCGATCCCGCCCACGGGCCTGGCGCCGATCCCGTCTGCTCCAGGGCGGCGAGCAACGCCCCAACCGTCTGGGAGACGTCGCCCCGGAGATAGACGTCGGATCCCTCCTGGTTGCGGACGAGGGCGTGCGGGCGCAGATCAACCTGCACGACGGCAGCCGTCCCGAACAGGCGCCCGTGGTCCGTGGTGTGATCGTTGAGGCTGGCACCCAGGGCAAGAACGCAGTCGGCGCTCTCGATCACCCCTCGGGACTCCTCCAGGGTGAATCCCCCGGCGATCCCCACCGATGCCGGGTACTCGTCCAGCCAGCCCTTGGCCAGGAACGTGGTGGCCACCACGGCGCCTAGGCGGTGGGCCAGGGCCACGACCAGCTCACGGGCGTCCGAAGCCATCGCACCCCGTCCGGCGAGGATCAGTGGCCTCTCTGCTCGGGCCAGGACGTCGACGGCGTCGTCCACGGCGCGCGGATCAGGGGCAACCCTTCCGCGGGGGATGGCGATGGGCCCTCCGGACGAGGCGGCGCCGTGGCCGACCGACTGCTCCTGCACGTCGACACCGACCAGGAGCGCCACCGGTCGACCGAGGACACGGGCATCGTGGAACGCCAGCCTCACATCGTCCCGGGCTCGCTGCGGGTGCCGGATCTCCCGGACGGACGCGCCGGCGGCCTCGAGCACCGCACGTTCGTCGATGTCGAGGTGCCCGCCGCTGTCGCGCATGCCGTCGGGCACGTCGGCGGCGAACACCACCAGAGGGGTCCCGTGTTTCGTCGCCACCATCAAGGAGGTGGACAGCTGGGTCACCCCCGGTCCATAGGTGACCGCACAGACGCCGACCAGATCCCCCGCTCCGGCCCGTGCGTAGCCGTCCGCCATGGCCAGCGCCGCTCCTTCGTGCCGGGCATGGACCAGGCGGACGCCCCGCTGGGCCGCCATGTCAACCAACCAGTGCTTGTTGCCGTCGCCCATCAGGCAGAACACCACCTCGACGCCCTCGTCGACGAAGGACTGGGTCATGGCTTCATAGAGGAGCGTCACGCTCGGTCCCAGGCGGGCAGTCGGCCCGTCAATGCAAGACCTGGCCTCGGCGTTGCAGCCGGTCGAGCAGGATCGCTCCGATCAGTACCGCACCGGTCACCACGTCCTGCCAGAAGTTGGAGACACCGAGAAGGTTCACCCCGTTGCCCAGAACCCCGATTACCGCCACCCCGACCACCGTGCCGGAAATCCCACCGGTTCCGCCGAAGAGGCTCGTGCCTCCGAGCAAGACGGCCGCTCCGCTGATCAACGCAATCGACGAGCCGTCCGTCGGTGTGGCTGCGGCCAGGCGGGAGGCGTTCACCACGCCGGCCAACGCACCGCACAGTCCGGCGATCCCGTACACGGACATGATGACGAAGGGGACGGGAATGCCGGCCAGGCGCGCTGCCTCGCGGTTCCCGCCCGCTCCGTAGATCGATCGCCCGTAGGGGGTCCAGCGAAGCGTGACGCCCCCCAGGACGACGATGACCACCATGAACAGGATCGGCATGGGGATCCCCCACAGCGTGCCGTTCCCGATGCGGTTGAGCGTCGAGGACTGGATGGTCTGGCTGGCACCGTTGGTGATGACGTCCACCAGGCCGTACAGGAGCGTCATGGTGCCCAACGTGGCCACGAAGAAGTTGATGCCGAGCACTCCGACCAGGACCCCGTTGATCAACGCTCCGATAAGGAAGCCGGCCACCAGCGCCAAGGCAACGGCACCGATGGCTGGCACTCCCGCCCGGAGGAACTCGTAGAGCAGCTCCTCGGACACGGCCATCATCGCCCCGATGGACAGATCGAACCCGGCAGAGATCAGCACAAAGGTCATCCCCACGGAGACGATCATCAGCGAGCTGTTGGTGATCAGGACATTCTTCAGATTCCCGACGGTCAGGAACGTCGATTCGGTCGTGCCCAGCAGCACGACCAGGATGACCAGCGCGATCGCCGCTCCGAGGAAGTTCCGGACGCGGGCATGCACCCATCGCGCCCCCTGCCAGCGCCCGGGGCTGCGGTCCAGCGGCAAGGCCGCCTGCCCTTCCCTCGCTGTCTCGATCGGTGGGCGCGTAGTGAAGGGCAAGGACATGGTTCAGCGGGCTCCGTGCTTGTCGGGATCATTGGGGACCGAACCGTCATCGTCGAAGGCCATCGGACGGCGGGGGGCATCGGATCCGGTACCCGCACCCCCGGCCAGGGCCAGGACCTGGTGCTCGGAGGAGTGCGCCGGCTCGAGCTCAGCCACCAGCACGCCCCGCGACAGGACCAGGACGCGATCGCAGACTTCGAGCAGCTCGCGTACGTCCGAGGAGGTCATCAGGGCGCCGCCCTGGGCCGACACGCGAGCACGAATGAGCCGATGGATGTCGTTACGAGCGTGGATGTCTACCCCGCGGGTCGGGTCGTTGAGGATCCAGAACCGAGCATCGGCCAGCAGCCAACGCCCGACCACCACCTTCTGCTGGTTCCCTCCCGAGAGCATGGAGACCTGGGCATCGGGCGCGGGTGGCGTCACCCGGAGCTCGGCCATGACCCCGTCGATGGCGTGACGTTGCCCGCGGTGCGAGATCCACGACAACCTCGGGCGGTTGTTCAGGACCATCGCCAGGTTGAAGGCGACGGTTTGGGCCATAACCAGCCCCTCCCCCCGGCGGTCCCCCGAGACGTAGGCGACACCGGCACCGACGCGACGTCTCGTCGGCCACCTGGTCATCTCCCGACCGAGGAACGTCACCGTCCCTGCCGTGGGCCGGCGGCGTCCGTACAGCGCCCCGAGCACTTCTTCGAGTCCTGCGCCGGGCAGACCGGCAAGACCCACCACTTCGCCACGGCCGACATGGAAGGATAGGTTTTGGACATGGCCGACGCTCAGGTGCTCGACGGCCAGGACCGGATCCTTGATCTCGGGGCCCGAGGAGATCTGGACCCGACGAGACGGGTTCACGGGGGCATGCCCCACCATCAGTTCGGCGATGCGGGCAGAGCTGGTCTCGGAGATCGGGAGACGAGCGACAATCGCTCCATCACGCAGCACCGAGACTCGGGTGGCGATGGCGAAGATGTCATCGAGCCTCTGGGAGATGAAGGCGATGGCCCGACCATCGTCACGGAGACGTTCGATGACGTCGAACAGCCGCGCCGCCGCGTCGGCGTCGAGGGAGCTGGTGGGCTCGTCGAAGACGAGAATGTCGGCACCCTGGGCCAAGGCGCGGGCGATGGAGACGAGCTGCTGGCCGGCAAGGTCGACTGTCTGCACCAACTGGTCCGGATCGATCCGTCCATCCGGGTCGATGACGGTCAGCACCTCGGCAGCCCGCCGTCGTAGCGTCCCCCAATCGACGAGCCCCCGACGGCAGGGGAGATCCCCGAAGAACACGTTCTCGGCCACGGTGATGGTTCCGACCAAGGGGAGCTCCTGGGGCACGGCTGCAATACCGGTGCGCAGCGCATGTCGCGGACTGCGCAGGTGGATGGGCTCACCACGGACCCGCATGGCCCCGGCGGAAGGCCGGTGCACCCCGTAGACGATCTTCATGAGCGTCGACTTGCCGGAGCCGTTGGCGCCTACCAACGCATGCACCTCGCCCGCCACCAGCTCGAAGTCGACGGAGCGTAGGACCGGTGTCCCCCGGAACTCCTTGGTGATGCCGACCAGCGACACGGCGGCGGCAGCGGTCACGACCGCAGGACCGTTCGCCGTATCGCTGGCGCGGCCACGAACGCCCCTCCGCTCACCCGGCGGTGGGATTGGCCGACAGGGTGGTCGGTGGCTTCAGCTTCCCCGACGCCACCTCCGCCAAGCCGGTGGCCCAGGGGACGTACTGTCCCAGGTTCGCCTTGGTCACCAGCTGGACCGGTGGATGCACGACCAGCGGCAGGGACTTACCCGCCACCAGGTCCTTGACCATGGCCAGGGCGATGACCGCCTGTTCGTACGGCATCTCGTTGATGGTGGCGGCGATCTCGCCGCTCTTGATAGCGGCGATACCGTCACTGTTGCCCTGCTGACCGACCACGACTGCGTGGACTCCAGCCGCCTTGAGCGACTGAGCGGCCCCGATGGCGGCACCGTCGAAGTAGGCCATGACGGCATCGACTTTATTGCCGTACTTGGTCAGCGCATCGGCAACCGGAGCGGCCGCCCCTGTGATGTCATCGGTCTGGTCGGCCACGGTCTCGAGCCAGGTGATCCCCGGATTGCCCGACGTGACCGCTGTCTGCTCCGCGCTCATGAACGCGTGGAGCGAGGGCACCGGTGCCGCGATACCCACGCCGAGCACGTTTCCTTTGCCGTGCAGCTGCTTGACTACAAATGCTGCCGCCAGCGTCGCACCCTGGTGGATGAGGCCCTGATTGATGTCGGCGCTGAAGGGGTAGAGCGCCGAGGCCGACGCGGCGTCGGTGGTGACGGCGTTGTACCCCAGCACGGCGATCCCCGCCTTGCGAGCTGCGGTGAGGACGGGGACGAGCGGTGGACCGGCCAACGGGAACACCACGATGGCCTTCACCTTCTCGTTGATGAACTGCTGGATGTCCGACACCTGGCTGTTGACCGAGAGGCCGGCGTTGAGCGAGGTGACCTTGATCCCCTCACGTCCGGCAGCCGAGGTCAGCGCCTGCTGGAACACGTCCAGGGCCGGTTGGGTCCCCTGCGGATTGGAGAATCCGATGGTGAAGCCGGTCTTCGCCCCCGAGCTTCCCGAGTTGGGCGCTCCGGTCGAGGTGGTCGAGCTGCTACCGGCCGAACTCGAACACGCTGCGAGCAGTAGGCCGACCGCCATTGTCGCCAATGCGATGGCCGGGCGGCGGGCCCCGTTCCTTGCCTCGGTGGTTCGCAATATACCCTCCTCCACTCGGGTCTCCCGACGGCTGAGCCGCTGGCGGGGGACTTGGTGAAGTGAAGGTTGACCGACCCACTACCCGGTTGCTAGGGGTAAGGGCCAAATGTACCCGAACAGGTGACAATGGGCGTCGGCTCTCTGCCGATTGCCCCTCATGGAACCTGGTCCGCAATGTACCCGTTCGGGGAATAGCCAGCGCCCCTCAGACGGACTTGGCTTCCAAGGGTACCTGTTCCGACTCTACCGGTCGGGATCCCCGCGTCGGCGCCTCATCACGGAAAGGGAGGGCATGTCAGAACATTTCGAGTTGCAACGCCTCCTTTGGGATCTCCGCCATGATCCGGACGTGGTCGAACGTATGACCAGTAACCGAACCGCCACGATGAGCGAATACGGCCTCGACGACTCCGAGCGCACGGCCATGCAGCACGGTGATTTCTCCACACTGTTGGCGCTCGGCGTGAACCCGCTGCTGCTGTACTTCGGTGCGCTCGAGCTCGGCGTCTCCCGTGACGACTACTATGCGGCGCTGCGCTCCCCCGGTGCCGCAACACGCCAGCGGACCGACTGATGGGATCGATCGTGTTGGCGGCGTGCACGTCTCACTCACCGGGCATCACTGGGTTTCCGGAGCGGGCGGACCCCGCCGCGGCCGGGCACGTGCTCGGCGGATTCGCCGAGCTGGCGACCGGTGCCGCGGCCAGCGACCTCGATGCCATCGTGGCCGTCTCGTCGGAGCACTTCACCAACTTGTTCCTGTCCAACTTCCCGGCATTCTCCGTGGGAAGTGCGCGGGAGTACCCGCTGCCCGCTTCGGATGCATTCTCTCGATTCTTGAGAATTCCGCGCATCCAATATCCGGGACACGAGCGGCTGGGAGAAGTCCTGTACGAGGGTCTTCTCCGTCGAGACTTCGATCCGTCGTTGATGGCCGGCGCGTACGGCTTCGACGAAGGATTCTCCGTTCCCTTGACCCTCCTCGACACCGGGGCGCAGGTCCCAGTCGTCCCCATCGTGGTGAACAGCGTCCATCCCCCGTACCCTTCGTTGCGACGTTGCCATGCCCTCGGGACCGCCCTGGCCGAGATCATCTCCGACCAGCACGTGGCCGAACGGGTGATGGTCCTGGGCACGGGCGGGTTGTCTCACTGGGTGGGGCTGCCCGGAGCGGGCCAGATCGACCCCGACTTCGACCGGCGGGTCCTGGACGCGTTCGAGCAGGGGCGGGCGGACGAGCTTCTCGACCTCACCGACGAGGACATCGATCGGTCCGGCAACGGGGCCCATGAGATCCGGTCCTGGCTGGTCGTTGCCGGTGCCACCGGTGCATCGCCGTACCGCACCCTGGCATACGAGGCGGTCCCTGCGTGGCTCACCGGGACATCCATCGTCCGAGCAGACCTCGACACGGCTGATCCAGAAGGGGTGCGATGACACGGACATCGGAGCGTTCCGAGGAGAGGGAGCGCCTGTTGGACCGGGTGAGGTCCGACTTGCCGGCCGGCCGCCTGCCGGCGGAGATCTTCAACTCGCCCGTGGTGTTCGATCTCGAGCAGGAGCGCGTCTTCAGCCGGGTGTGGTTGTTCCTCGCCCACGAGAGCGAACTGCCCGATCCCGGCGACTACGTGCTCCGCAGCCTGGCGGGCAATTCGGTCATCGTGGCCCGGAGCGAATCGGGCGATATCGGATGCTTCCTCAACATGTGCCGCCATCGCGGCAATCAGGTCTGCAAGGCATCGGAGGGAAATGCATCGCATTTCCGCTGCTCGTACCACGGATGGACCTACACCAATACCGGTCAGCTTATCGGCGTGCCCCAGATCCGGACGGTCTACGACAAGACATTCGATCGGGATGACTGGGGACTGCTCCCCGTTCGCACGGAGACGTACGCCGGGCTCGTGTTCGGGTGCATCGATCCGGACGCTCCGTCGCTCGACGAATACCTGGGCGGGTTCCAGTTCTATCTCGACCTGTACCTGCGTCCGGGGCCCAACGGTACTGAGGCCTATGCGCCGCCGGACCGATGGGTGGCCGACGTCGACTGGAAGATCTGTGCCGAGAACTTCGCGGGCGACGGCTACCACACGCCCGTGGCCCACCAATTCGGGTTCCAGCTCGGTTACTACGCCTCCTCGGCATCGACGCATGCCGCCGGCTACGCCGTGCATATTCCGGGCAAGGGGCACGGGATCGGGCTCGGTCGGACCCCGGGCATGCCACCGTTCTTCGGGTATCCCGACGACGTCGTCGCCCTGATGGAACAGCAGCTCACCGAAGAGCAGCTGTCGATCTTCCGTGAGACCCGGACGGCAGTCGGGACCGTGTTCCCCAACCTCTCCTTGCTGATCCAGCCCTTCAGCACGGTACCGGGCGAGCCCGGGCTGCGCTTTTGCACCATGCGCCTGTGGCAGCCCATTGGGGTCGGGCGCATGCAGATGCTGTCTTGGTGCCTCGTCCCCACCGACGCCTCCGATGAGTACAAACGCGAGGCCTACCGCGCCTATACGTTGGCGTTCGGCCATGCCGGGATGTTCGAACAGGACGACTTCGACAATTGGTCGCGGGTGACCCGCATGGCCGGCTCGCCGCTGAGCCGGGACGTCTCCTTCCCGTACCTGATGGGTCTGGGCCACGAGCCACTGCCCGATTTCCCCGGTCCAGGCGTCGCCGTCCAGCCCTATGTGACCGAGACCAACTTCCGCAACCTGTGGCAGACCTGGTTCGACCTCCTGGAGCAGCCATGACCCCCAGCGTTACCGCCTCCGACCCGTCGGCGAAGGACCCCGGGGCCGGCGACCGTTCCCTGGTCGCCATGGTCGAGCGCTTCCTGTTCCTCGAGGCCGAGCTGGTCGACGATCGACGATTCGAGGCGTGGCTTGAACTCTTCGCCGACGACGCCACCTACGAGGTTCCCCTCCGTGTCACCCGGGAGGCGCAGGCCGGCTCGCAGCTCTCAGATCGTGGGCGCATGTTCTGGGACTCCAAGGAGACCCTTGCCATCCGTGTGCAGCGGCTGCTGTCCGAGTACGCCTGGGCCGAGCAGCCACCCTCCCGGACCCGCCATTTCGTCTCCAACGTCCGGGTCATCAGTACCGGGGAGGACGGAGCGCTCGAGGTCCGTTCCAACGTCCTCGTGTACCGGAACCGGGGAGACGAGCCCACCCACGACCTCTACTCGGCTGATCGGCGCGACGAACTGGTACCCCTCGGCGACTCGTTCCGCATTCACCGTCGGTGGATGGCGGTCGACCAGAGCAACCTCACGGGCAACAGTCTGTCCGTGTTCCTATGACCGACGTGAGTACCTCCGAGACCTGTTCGGACGCGGCACCGGTGACGGTGGCAAACGAGTTCGCTGAGGTCACCTTGCAGCGGGTCTCTACCCACAACGGGGTCCGCCTCGAAGTGAGCTCACCCCGCCTGGGCCTTCGCGTGCGCCTGGACGCGTTGCAGCTGGAGTCCCTCACGTGGCAGGCACCCGAGGTGTTCTCGTCCCTGCTAGAGGAACCGTTCGGGCCCTCACCCACCGTCACGGACTCCCCCCGGTGAGCCGGTGCCTGCTCGACGGCTCGGTCGCCGCGGTTGTCGGAGGGGCCACCGGCATCGGCCGGGGCGTGGTCGACCGGTTCGTCGAGGAAGGGGCGCGTGTCGCCGTCCTCGATCTCGACACCAGTCCGCTCGACGACTTGGCATCCGACCGCCCGGCGGCCGTAATCACCGTCACGGGGGACGCCAGCGAGCCCTCGGCCACTGCTGCCCTGGTGGATGCCACCGTCGGTGCCTTCGGAGCGATCGACACCCTCGTGTGCTGTGCCGGTCGTTTCGACTTCCATGCGCCCATCGAATCCCTGGCCCCGACCGAACTGTCGGCAGCGTTCGACGAGATCTTCGCCGTCAACGTGAAGAGCATGGTGCTCGCTGTCCGTGCCGCCGCCGGAGAACTGCGGCGACAGCACGGATCGGTCATCCTCACGTTGTCGAGCTCCGCCTTCCACCCAGAGGGGGCAGGAGTCCTGTACGGGGCCAGCAAGTGGGCCGGACGGGGGCTCGTCGCCCACCTGGCTCGCGAGCTCGCCCCCGACGTCCGGGTGAACGGCGTGGCACCGGGTGGGACGGTCCGCACCTCGCTGAGCGGTCTGGCCTCGCTCGGCGAGGTGCGGACCGTGGAGGACGTCCCCGGCCGCACGCAGCGCCTGGCCGCCGGCAACCTCCTCGGACAGGCGGCCGCGCCGAACGACCAGGCTGGACCGTTCGTCTTCCTGGCTTCGCCCGCACTTTCGCCGTTCGTCAACGGTGCCGTCGTCAATTCGGACGGCGGGCGCGGAGACCCAATCGACTACCACCCACCCGTACCCATCAACACTCAAGGAGGGCTCCGTGCTGGAGGTTCGTAAGATGCAGCTTGTCGTGGACGAGACACGCACGGCTGCCGGTCGGCCGGGCCGAACGCCGCTGCGCAAGGTGGTGGCGCTGGCCGTCGTCGCCAACCCTCTGGCCGGCCAGGGATTCGTCGAGGATCTCTCGGCCCTGATCGAGCCGTCCGCTGCACTGGGGAGCGAGCTGGGCGCTCGCGCCCTCGAAGCGCTCGGATGTCCTCCGGAGAGCTACGGCAAGGCCGCTGTCTGTGGGACAGCCGGCGAGCAGGAGCACGCCAACGCCTGCCTCACGTCGGCTTTCGGGGACGCGTTCCGAAGCGCCATCGGCGGTGGCGCCGCCTGGATCACCTCGGCGACGAAGGTCGGTGGTCCCGGAACGGCCATCGACGTGCCGTTGGCCTTCAAGGACGAGCTCTGGGTCCGAAGCCACTACGACGCCATCGAGGTCCGGATCCCCGACGCCCCCCTCCCCGACGAGATTGTGGTGATCGCCGCCGTGGCCAACCGCGGCCGGTTGCACG
This sequence comes from Acidimicrobiales bacterium, assembly GCA_035534835.1. Taxonomy (GTDB): domain Bacteria; phylum Actinomycetota; class Acidimicrobiia; order Acidimicrobiales; family RAAP-2; genus Bog-756. The sequence goes on along the minus strand of DATLRE010000005.1, from coordinate 7,066 downwards.
CCCGGCTCGGAGGCATGACGGCGGACGAAGCCCGGAGTGCCTCGTCGTGACCACCTTGGCCGTCGTGAACGCCGGAACCATTCTCTCGGGTGACATCGCCGCTCCGGTGATCGACGACGCCGACACCCTGATCTGCACGGACGGGATGATCGAAGCCATCGGCCGACGGTCCGATCTGTCGGACCGTATCGCCCGGGCCCATCGGACGGTCGATGCCGGTGGAGCCACCGTCGCCCCCGGGCTCATCGACTCCCATTGTCACGTCGTGATCGGCGACTACACACCTCGCCAACGCACGGTCGGGTTCCTCGAGAGCTATACCCACGGCGGGATCACCCGGGTGGTCTCGGCGGGGGAGATCCACGCCCCGGGGAGGCCGCATGACGTGACTGCGGTCAAGGCACTGGCCCTCGCCGCCCGGGCCTGCTTCGACAACTTCCGACCCAACGGCATGCAGGTCCACGCCGGCACGGTGATCCTCGAGCCGGGGCTGAGCGATGGCGACTTCGCCCAGCTGGCGGCCGGTGGCGTGCGGTTGGCCAAGTTCGGGTTCGGTGCGTACCTCAACCCCAAGGACGGTGCCACGGAGGTCCGGAATGCCCAAGCCCACGGCATCCGCGTGATGTGCCACACGGGGGGCGCCAGCGTGCCCGGGTCGTTGCCGATCGACGCCGAGACCCTCCTCGTCCTCCGCCCCGACATCTTCGGGCATGTGAACGGCGGACCCACCGCCCTGACCGTGGACGGGGCCGAGCAGCTGGTGCACGACACCGACGGCGCTCTCCAGCTCGTCCAGGCCGGGAACCTCCGGTCGTCGCTCGAGATCCTCGAGGTTGCCTCCCATGCCGGGGCCCTGGCGCGGGTGGTGGTGGGCTCGGACACGCCGACCGGCACCGGTGTCATGCCGCTTGGCGTGCTGAAGACGCTGGCCGAGTTGTGCTCACTCGGCGGGCTGGCTCCCGAGGTGGCGTGGTGTCTGGCCACCGGCAACAACGCCAGGATCTTCGACATCCCCGGAGGGATCTTGGCTGCCGGGGCCGCCGCCGACCTGGTGATAATGGACGCCCCGTGGGGATCGGTCGGGGGCACGGCCCTCACCGCCATGGCGGCCGGTGACATCCCCGGCATCTCCGCCGTCGTCATCTCCGGTCGGATCCGGGCACTCCGCAGTCGCAACACCCCGGCCGCCGCACGCCAGGTGACCGTCGACCCACCGCTCGAGGAGTTCGACGACTAGTCCGCTCGCTCTCACCGGCATGTCGCCGGACGATGAACCATCAACCATCAACCAAGGAGGAAACCATGGCACTTCCCTATCGCCGCAATGAGGTCAAGGAGCGATCACGCGCCGAATGGCGCGGCGCTTGCAACGTCGTCCTGCCCTCGTTCAACAACGACTTCTCCAAGTTGAACGACGTGGCCATCGCCCACGACGTCCGCCTGGCCGCCGAGATGGGCTTCTGGGGCTCCTTGGTGGCGTCCGAGTGCGGCACGACCGTGGACGAGTACATCCACTTCATGGAAGTGGCCGCCGATGCCGCGCCGGACGGCTTCAAGCTCGTCTCGCACCTCAGCTTCTCCACGACCGAGGAGACCATGCGAGTCGCCGACGCTGCGTGCGGACTCGGCCTTGAGGCCGGGCTCCTGGCATACCCCACCAACTTCGTGCCGAAGGCGTCGAGCGACGTCGTCGAATGGACCCGCGCCGTGGCCGACAGGACCGATCTGGCCCTCATCCTCTTCTCGGTCGTCACGTGGGGCTACCGCTCCCTGTCACCGACCAGCTTTCCCCATGACGCCCTGGTGGAGATGGCCGCATTCGAGACGTCTGCCGCCATCAAGTACGAGGCCAATCCCCCCGGCATCGTCACCGGGGTGGCCGACGTGCTGCGCAAGTGCGGTGACCAGGTCCTCGTGCAGTGCCCGATGGAGCACACCGCTCCCGCGCTGGTCGACTGGTTCGGCATGCAGTGGATCGGTACCAGCGGTTACGAGTCCTTCGGCAACCGCGTACCGACATGGTTCCGCCTGCTCCACGAGGGCAAGTGGGACGAAGCCATGGAGATCTACTGGAGCTACCAGCCGGCACGGGAGGCCAAAGGTGCATGGAGCCAGACCTGGGGTGGGTCCAACCTCATCCACCGGGTGGGGTGGAAGTATCTGTCGTGGCTCCAAGGCTTCAACGGGGGCCTCCTCCGGATGCCACAGATGAGACTGAACCCCGGCCAGATGCGCATGTTGCGAGCCGGCGTCGAGGCGTCGGGCTTCACGGTGCCCAGCGATGACAGCGGCTTCTACGAGGGGCGCAATCCGGCATGAGCGTGGGCCGACGCGGGGTGACGACGGCCGCCTCCGACGAGCTCCTCGCCTCGTTCCCCGGCGAGATGTTCGTCGGAGGCAAGTGGGTCGAGTCGTCGGACGGGTCGCGCTTCGAGGTCTGTGACCCGTCCGACGGGGAGGCGATCGCCTCGGTCCCCAACAGCACCGTTATCGACGGGTTGGCCGCCGGCGACGCGGCGGCGGAAGCGGCCGGCCCGTGGGCCGCCACCCCACCCCGCGAGCGCGCCGAGCTGTTGCGGAACACCTTCGAGCTGATGCGCCAGCAAGAGGACGCACTGGCCGAGCTGATCGTCCGTGAGAACGGCAAGGCACGACCGGACGCCGTCGGCGAGGTCCGGTACGCGGCCGAATTCTTCCGCTGGTTCGCCGAAGAGGCCGTCCGGACACACGGCCAGATGGTCCGGGCGCCGTCGGGGGACAAGCGGATCCTGGTCGAACACCATCCCATCGGCGTCAGCCTGCTGGTCACCCCTTGGAACTTCCCCGCGGCCATGGCGACACGCAAGCTCGCTCCGGCACTGGCCGCCGGTTGCACGACGGTGCTCAAGCCGGCGGGCGAGACGCCACTGACCGCCCTCGCCATCGGGGCCCTGATGGCCAAGGCCGGAATTCCGCCCGGGGTGGTCAATGTGATCACCACGGAGCGGAACGCCGAGGTGGTGGATGCGCTCTTGCACCACAGGTCCGTGCGCAAGCTGTCCTTCACCGGCTCGACGCAGGTGGGACGTCTCTTGTTGCGCGCCGCTGCCGACCGCATCGTGAGCTGTTCCATGGAACTCGGCGGGAACGCCCCCTTCGTGGTCTTCTCCGACGCCGATCTGGACGATGCCGTCGAGGGCGCCATGGTGGCCAAGATGCGCAACGGCGGCGAGGCCTGTACCGCAGCCAACCGGTTCTACGTCGAGCGCCCTGTGGCCGCCGAGTTCACCGAGCGCCTGGCCCGGGCCATGGCCGGCCTGCGGGTGGGGCCCGGTCTCGAGGCCGGCGTCGAGTTGGGCCCCCTGGTCAGCAAGAAACAGCGCGACAAGGTGTCGGCACTCGTTGCCGACGTGCGGTCCAGAGGCGCCACGGTCGTCGTTGGCGGCAACGTCGTCGACGGCCCGGGGTACTTCTTCGAGCCCACGGTGATCGGTGACGTCCCGGCCGACGCGGAGCTGCTGGCGGACGAGATCTTCGGCCCGGTGGCACCGGTGATGCCCTTCGACGACGAGGACGAAGTAGTGGCCGCGGCCAACGACACCGAGTACGGACTGGTGTCCTACGTCTACACCGGGAATCTGGAGCGGGGCCTCCGCGTGGCCGGACGGCTCGACGCAGGGATGGTGGCCGTCAATCGGGGGCTGGTGTCGGACCCCGCGGCACCCTTCGGGGGAACCAAGCAGAGCGGTCTCGGGCGTGAGGGCGCCCATCACGGGCTCCTCGAGTTCTTGGAGCCCAAGTACATCGCCGTCGACTGGTGACCCCCGGTCACCGCTCCGCCGGCACCCTTGGTGCTCGGATGCGAGCCGCGGCGGGACAAGAGAAGACAATGCCGTTGAACGAAGAGAGGATGACCTGATGTTGTTGCTCGACGAACAGGACGTACTGCAGGTGCTCGATGTGGGTCGAGCCATCGACGAGCTCCGGGGGGCTCTCGGCGAGCAGGCGCGCGGCCAGGTGCAGATGCCACCCCGCCAGACGACAGACGTCCAGGAAGGCGGGCATTGGTTGCGGATCAGCCAGGCGTTCCTGAACGGTTCGGGTTACATGGGGTTCAAGGCGATGAACCGCGCCGCTGGGCTCGGGATGCGCTACCTCATCAACCTCTACCGGATCGAGACGGGTGAGCTGTTGTCGGTGATGGATGCCAATTGGATCACCACCCGACGGACCGCGGCTACCAGCGCCCTGGGGACCCATCTCCTGGCCGGCGACACCGAGCGCACCGTCGGGATCATCGGGACGGGCGTGCAGGCACGGGCGTTCGCCGCCGCCTACGCCTCGCTCCGATCGCTCGACGAGATCGTCGTCTTCAGCCCCAGACCACCTAGCAGGGACGAGTTCGCCCGGGACCTCTCGGCCGAACTCGGGATCACCGTGACCCCTGTCGAGTCGGCCCGGGCCGTGGCCGAAGCCTGCCTCACGACGGCGGTGGCCATCCGGGCACCCCGTGAGCCGGTGTTCGAGGCGGCCTGGCTCCGCTCCGGCGCGCACGTGACCGGCCTGAGCTCGGTGCGGGCCGAGGCTCGGGAGGTCGAAGACGAGGTGTGGAGGTGCAGTGACGTCGTCATCGTCGATGATCGAGGGACGGTCTCCCAGTCTGGCGACGGGCGTGCCGCCGGGGATGCTGGCGTCGATCTCGGGACGGTGGCCGAGCTGTGGGAGCTCGAAGCGGGTGCGGTGGGCAGGGAGTCGGCCGAGCAGATCACCCTGTTCAAGTCGGCGGGCAATGCGATGCAGGACGTCGCCGTCGCCGTGGGCGTGTACAACCTGGCCGTCGAACGGGCCATCGGGCGGGACATGGGGGCGTTCCCGGCGATCAAACCATATGCATAGGAGAGGAGAGATCAGTGCCACCCACTGAACGTTTTGCCAAGGCCGATGCCAAGGCGTGGGCGCTCGAGAATTTCAACGGCGTCTGCAACGTGATCTTGCCGTCGTTCACCGCCGGCCTCGAAGGTCTGAACGAGCAGGCCATTCGACACGACGTGCGACGCAATATCGAGTTGGGGTTCTGGGGCGCCCTACTCACCTCAGAATGCGGGACCACCGCCGCGGAGATGCGGGAGTTCATGGAGATCGCCGTCGACGAGGCGGCGGGGCGCCAGTACTTCGTCATGCACGGTTCGTTCGACTCGCTCGAGGACACGCTGGGATGCGCACGAGACGCGTGGGCCATCGGGGTCGACGGGCTCCTGGTCGCCTATCCCAACAGCTTCTACCCGCAGACCGTAGGTCATCTCACCGAGTACACACAGGCCCTCTGCGAGCGCACCGACCTCGCCGTGGTGCTGTTCTGCGCACCGCACTACAATTTCGAGCGGCTCGACCCGAGCGGCTTCCCGCTGTCGGTGTGGAGCGAGTTGGCCGACCAACCCAATGTTGTCGCGCTCAAGTACGAGGTCGGCCACCCCGGTGTCGTGGGCGCCCACGAGATGTTCACCCGGTTCACTGACCGTGGGCTCCGTGTCTGCGACCCCTTTGAGCCCAACCTCCTGATGTGGGACGAGCTCTTCGGAACCCCGTGGATCGGCACGAGCAACTACGAGTACTACGGCTCGATCGTCCCTTCTTACCTGGAGGCCCGGCGCCAGGGCAGGAGCGAGGATGCCCTGGCGCTCTACTGGCAGATCCAACCGGCTCGCCAGGCACGAGAGGCATTGCGGGCGCAGGCGTCTGGGGCCAACTTCAACCATCGCTATCTCTGGAAGTACCAGGCGTGGCTCCAGGGCTACAGCGGGGGGCCGCTCAGGGCGCCGGCCATGAAGCTCACCGATGCCCAGATGCGCCGGGCAGCCGAAGGGCTGGTGGCCAGCAGGCTCCTCGATGGCGTACCCGACGACTTTGGGGCCTTCTTCCGCGGTCGCTGTCCGGCCTGAGGGGCGGGGTGATGATTCGGCGGTGAAACAAGGGGAGCTGCACAGATCATCGGGAGCGCTCTGTGTTCACACTCTCAGCGGTCCATGGGTCGCCGGCCCTCGGGTGGAACGACGGCCTGCCTCTCGGCCCGCACGGCCGCGATCTCCTAGTCTGCGATGCGGGCCGACTCCTCGTCGCTGGGCGCGTCCTCTGGGTCTCGACCAGCTCCAGCTATCCGGCAGCGATACGGAGGGGTACGTCCGCAACCCCTGACGCGCCACCAGGAATACCGAATGATGGTGCCAGGGACACGCGGTCGTCGTCACCCGGGGCCGTCAAGGGGCCACTCAGCGCCCGATGCCTCGGCCAGGTGTTGACACCCGGGCCAAGTTCCGCAACCGATGACGTTGATGGGCAGAACGCTCCGTCACGGTCCTCGCCACCGCCTCGGCCCGATCCTCCTCTTTTCGTCCGGTGGGAACCAGGTCGTTGGCAGCGCTCGTCTCGAACCGGTGGCGAAGCTCATCGAGTTCGCTCAAAAGCCGGTCCATGCGCGCGTTAGCTGTCTGTGTTTCCCCACGACCGATATGGGTATCACTGATGGCCCGGAGTGTTCGCCCGAGCTGTTCGACCGTCTCGTGGTGCGCACGCCCACGCTGACGCGGCGGACCCGAGAGCTCACGTGTCCCATGGGGAGACTCGACCAGATAGCGCAGCTGTGCTCCGGCGAACGGGGTCTAGCCGAAGTAGTGGTGGGTGGCGATGAGCCCGCGCCAGCGAATCGAAGCCGCCTCGGTATCGACTCGAACCAGCTCGATCGGATTCAGCTCACTCGCAAAAGGGTGGTCGGCGCGGCCCTGGTCTCACCGGTCGACCATATCGTGCCCACCTCCGACGGCAAGGGCTACTGGCCGGCGGCGGCCGGCGGGGGGCCCTTCGCCTTCGACGGCCCGTACCTCGGCGCCGGGTAGAAGCAGTGACCCGGTCGGCCCCCGACGACGGTCAGGTCGTCGCCGGTGCCACCGGTGTCCGCACGAACGCCGTCGCCAGGAGGAATCCGAGGAAGGCGCCCAGGGCGCCGACCCGGAAGGCCGCCTGGGTGCCGGCCACCTGGGCGGCAACGAGCGAGGCGTGCCCGGCGGCGGCCAGGGTGTGCCGCCCGACGGTG
>DATLRE010000004.1:0-37257 GCA_035534835.1 Acidimicrobiales bacterium | reverse complement strand
CGACCACCTCGTACCCGAGCAGGTCGAGCAGGCCCACCAGCTTGTCGGCACTGCCGTGGAGGTCGCCGATGATGTCGTAGCCGGCCATCCGTGGCGCCTCCTTCCGTGATCGTGGGCCCCCTCCGACACCGGCATCGTCCGGCGCCGACGCCGGTTCGCGTCCCAAGAGCCGGTGGGCAGCGCGGGAGGTCGGCGGGACGCCCCGGGGCCCGCAGCTGCAGCCCGCGTACGCGACCTCCCTTGCGGGAACGGTGCCCATTCTACGGCCCGCGGGGGATCGACCGGGCCGCGCCGCCGGGCGACCGCGGGTGTCACCGTCCCGGGGGATCGCCTGCCCGGGGCGGTGCGGGAAGCACGGATCCCACCGGCCCCTGCCGGGGAACGGTGACGGTGAACCCCCCGGTGGTGAGCAGCCGCTCGACGAGACCGCCCACCGGCTCCTCCGACGAGCACGGGACCCGCTGCGGATCATCGCGGTCGGTGACGCAGAAGCAGGCCTCGGCGTTGCCCGGGTGCGACGGGCTGCGGAGCAGGCCCCAGCGGGGCTGGTGGCGGACCACCCCGCCGTTGGCAGCGACGACGGCGGCCAGGTGGTCCGGTCGGTGGTGCCACAGGCGACGCCGCTCACCGGCCACGTCGACCACCACCAGGCCGTCGGGAGCCGTCGACACCAACCGTCCGGGCTCCGGGCGGTGCGCGTCGTCGCGGTCGGCCTGGCGCAGCTGGATCCAGTGGACCTGGTGGCCGGGCAGGAACAGGCGGCAGTCGGACGCGGAGCGCTCGTCCGGAGTCCGTCCGTGAGTGGCGTGCCTTGGTCCGGGGCCCGGGGTCGGAAGGGGCATGGTCTCCTCCATCGCGTGGCGTTCGCACCGTGCCCCTCCACGGGACGGAACGGTCGGTTGCGGCAGCGTCAGCGGGCCACGTCCCTCGGCTGCTCGGGATGGTCGCACCACCCTACGGGTGGGGTGTGACGACCCGGAGTCCCCGTCCCGGGTCGCGGAACATCGGGACGAGTGACACGTATGCGGTTCACGTGGCAATCGGGTGTGCGAGCGAATGGACCCCCGCGAAGGGAGTCCACGACTGTCGGCGGGGCGCGACGGTCCCCGCGGCTCAGCGGATGAGTCCGAGACCCTCCTGGCAGTGGGGTCCGCCCCAGTGCTCCACGATCTTGCCGTCCTGCATCCGCAGGATGGCGGTTCCGTTGATCGTGACCTCCTCGCCCGACGGAGCGACGTCGTAGAAGGGGGCACCGGTGTGGTGACCGTGGACGCTCCAGTTGGAGACGACGAGGTCGTCCGACTCGATGACCAGGTTGACGGTGAAGTCCATGTCGGGAAAGGCGGCACGGGCGGCCTCCCACCACTTCTGCTCCTCGCCGCGCACGTCCTCGCCGACACGGCCCGGGGTGACCCGCTCGGTCACGTGGCTGTGGAATTCGGGGGCCCAGAAGCCGTAGACGGCCTCGGTGTCGCCCGACTCCATGGCAGCGCTGTACTCGGCCAGGATCCGCAGGTTGTCCGACATGGGTGTCCCTCCTCGCGTGCTTCCCCGAACCCTAGTGACGACCGGCCGCACGGGCACGGGTAGGGTCCGAACGCGCTGTGGTCGGCTCAGGCGGTGGCACCTTCCACGTATTCGTCGGAGGAGGACAGCTCCTCGAACTCCGCGGTGACCCGTCGCTCGTGCTCCTCCTCGTCCCGCACCGCCGACGACCGCCGCCACCTCCCGACGAGGAGGAAGATCGTCGGGAGGAACAGGACCTCGCCGGCGACACACACGTACCACCAGCGCTGCCACTGTCCGGGCGCCGCAGCCCGTGCGTCCAGGACCTGGCGACCATGGGTCGACAGGAAGGCGCGGTCGGCGGCTGGGATCTTCGATGCCGCCAGGAGGTCGGCGGTCGCCACCGCGAGGGGGACGTCCGCCGACCTGGCGATCTGGGTCACGGCGGCGAGCTGTGCCGAGCGGTCGGCGGGGTCGGCCCGGAGGGCGGCAAGCGTGGCCGGCTGCACGAGCTTCAAGGTGGCGATCTGCGCCGCGTACCTCGCCTGGAGTGCCGCGGCCGGGGGCCCGTAGTCGGCGACCGGGGTGGCGGAGGGCACGACGAAGGGCACGATCAGGAAGGAGGCGGCGGCCACCAGTCGGAGGATCCACCCCCAGATGGCCAGACCGGTGGCGACGAGGGCCGGGTTCCGCCGCTCGAGTGTCTCGGTGTAGGCCGCCATCCACGGGGCGTAGGCGACGCCCCGCGACGCCGACATCACCATGATCACGATCACGAAGGTGCCGTAACTGGTGTGCGGGTGGGTGGCCAGCGAGGCGAAGACGAGCCCCATCACGACGGCGCAGACACCGCCCAGCAGCATGAACGGCTTGCGTACCTTCATCCGGTCCGAGATCACCCCGACGGTCACCACCGCCACCGCGTCCGCCGACCAGAACCAGTTGCCCAGCCCGTTGGCCTCCGACTGCGTGAAGCCGAACACCGAGACGAAGTAGATGACGAAGAAGCCGACGGCGGCCAGGTAGATGAGGAGGAAGAGGCTGACCCCGAGCGCGGGGAGCACGGTGTCGACACCCAGCATCTGTCGGAACGGGCGCTTGAGCGCCCGCTCCACGTCCATGCCACGCGAACGGACCTCGGCCAGCACCCGTTCGCGCAGCGACGTCATGATCTGATCGCGCAGGCCCGGGGCCAGCTCGCGGAGCAAGAGGAGCGCCACCAGGAACACGACGAGGCCCACGGCGCCGGCGATCCGGAACTGGTCCTGCCAGGCGTGCAGGTGGTCGAGCGTCTGCGACGCCACCAGCGACACGGTCAGGCTGCCGAGCACCGGGCCGAGGGTCCAGAACCCCATGGCCGCGCCGCGCCGCTGCTGGGGGGAGAAGTCGCGGACCAGCGCCGGGGTGGCCACCAGGACCATGCCCTCGAAGAAGCCGATCACCGAGATGGCGAGGGCATACGTCAGCTTGGTGTGGGCCGCGGGGATCCCGAAGAGGGTCACCAGCCCGACGACGAGCAGGCCGAGGACGACCATGTTGGCCCGGCCGATCCGGTCGGCCACCGAGGCGATCAGCGACGAGACGGCGCCGGCCATGCTGCTGACCACGATCACCGTCAGGTAGAAGCGGAACGACATCTCGTAGTAGGCGAGGATCGACGACGACACCGCTCCGGCCACGTACTGCTGGTAGTACATCACGACGCTGGCGAGGACCACGAGGGCGAGCAGACGGTGGCGGGCCCCGGTCGGCGGGTAATTGACCAGTTCGCGCCGCCACAGTCGGTGGAGTCCGGGGACGCCGCCCGGGGCAGGGGAACCAGGGGCGGCAGGGGCGGTGGTCCCGGTGGGGGGCGCCTCGGTCCCGCTCATGCGAACGCCGCGATCACGACGGAGACCGACCGGAGGAGCTCGGTGCGGAGGTCGGTCGGATCCCCGGACTCGACGACCCAGTCGATGAGGACCCCCATGCCGAGCCGGACCGCCGTGGTGGCGGCGAACGCGGGGTCCACCTCGGCGCGGAGCTCACCGTCCTCCACCGCCTCGCAGAAGGCGCGCTCCAGCTCGACCTGGCGTCGGTGGAAGAGGAGCAGGGGTTCGGAGCCGGACGAGACCAGTGCGCCCGAGCCCAGGAGCGCGTGGAGGAGGTCGCGCTCGTGTTCGAGGATGTCGGCGAACAGCTCGACGATGGCGGTGGCCCGGAACAGCCCGCGTGACCCGAGGGCCTCCACGCCGGCGTCGAAGCGGTGGACGCCCGAGTCGATCAGGGCGGCGATGACGTCGTGGCGCCCGCCGACGAGCGCGTAGATGGTCGGAACGCTGACCTCGGACTCCTCGGCGAGCGACCGCATGGTGAGGGCCCGGACCCCGTCGCGGGCGATGAGGTCGTGTGCGCCCTGGAGTATCTGCTGGCGCCGCCGGCGCTTGTTGGCGTTCCGAAGATCTTGCACGCGCTCAGAATATTGCACGCGTGCAAGATTTCCCGGGGACCCGGCCCGTGGTCCGGTGCGGACGGCGGGTCCGGGTCCGTTCCGGACCGTGCGCCAGGTACCCTTGGGGGTACGCGAACCGGAGGAAGCCCGTGGAACTCCCCGAAGACGTCGTCGATGACCTGCGCAAGCGGCTCCGCCGCGCCGGTGGCCAGGTCACGGCCGTGGAGAGGATGCTGGCCGAGGGCCGCGAATGCCGGGACATCGTGACCCAGCTGAGTGCGGCCATCAGTGCACTCGAGCAGGCGGGGTTCCGTCTCGTCGCCAGCGGTCTCACCTACTGCATCGAGCATCCCGAGGAGTCGGCAGCGTCGGGCTACCCGCTCGACGAGGTCCAGCGGATGTTCACGAAGCTGGCGTGACCAGCAGTCCGATGTCGCCCCGACGGGCGGCCTCGGCGGCCAGCCAGGTCCGGTAGCCGCCGTCGACGTTGCGCGCCTCGTGACCCAGCCGGTGGAGCAGCTCCGTGGCGGTGTGACCCCGCTGGCCGACCTGGCACACGACGGCGAACGGACCGCCACCGAGTGACGGAAGGATGTCGCGGAGAGAATCGAGGGGGGCGCTGATGCTCCCCGGGATGGCCCCGGTCGCGTGCTCGGCCGCCGTGCGGACGTCGAGGAGCGTCCAGCCGGACGCCATCAGGGCGGGCAGGTCGGCCGGACCGATGACGTCGCACTCGCCGGACAGGATGTTCTCGGCCATGTAGCCCAGCATGTTGACGGGGTCCTTGGCCGACGAGAACGGCGGGGCGTAGGCGAGTTCCAGATCGGCCAGGGCCGGTGCCCGCAGTCCGGACGACAGCGCCGTGGCCAGCACGTCGATGCGCTTGTCGACGCCGGTGCCGCCGACGGCCTGGGCACCCAGGATCGTCCCGTCGACCGGGTCGAACAGGAGCTTCAGGGCCATCTGCTCGGCACCGGGAAAGTAGGTGGCGTGGCTCATCGGGTGGGAGTGCACGCAGCGGTAGGGCCGGCCGGCGGCCCGCAGCCGCGCCTCGCTCCAGCCGGTCATGGCCGCGGTGAGCGAGAAGACCTGGACGATGGCGGTCCCGATCGACGGGGAGGCGGGGTGGTCGAGCCCGGCCAGGTGGTCGGCGGCGCGCCGTCCCTGCCGGTTGGCCACGTTGGCCAGGGCGACCAGCGAGGCGCCGCCCCCGACCGAGTCGACCTTGTCGACGGCGTCGCCGACCGCGTAGATGTCCGGATGGCTGGTCTGCCCGTTCGCGGTCACGGCGATGCCACCGGCCGGTCCGATGGCGAGGCCTGCCAGCACGGCGAGCCGGGTGTCGGGGCGGACGCCGATCGAAGCGACCACCAGCTCACCGGGGACCGTCCGGCCGTCCGCCAGGACCACGGCGTCCCTGGTGACCTCGGTGACCGTGGCCCCGGTGAGGACGCGGACGCCGTGAGCCACCAGCTCCGCCTCCACCAGCACCGCCAGCTCGGGGTCGAGCGGGGTGAGGATCTGATCGGCCGCCTCCACGATGGTGAGGTCGATGCCGCCGTGGACGAGGTTCTCCGCCGTCTCGAGCCCCACGAATCCGCCGCCGATGACCACGGCCGACCGGGGGCGCGTCGAGACGTCGACCGACAGGCGCGCCGCGTCCTCCACGGTGCGGAGGGTCCGGACACGCTCGAAGCCGGGGATCGGCGGTCGCACCGACACGGCGCCGGGACTGAGGACCAGCTTGTCGAACGCGAGGGTGTATTCGGATCCGTCGACGGTGGACCGCACGGTGGCGACACGGGCCGTCGCGTCGATCCCGACGACCTCGGAGTCCACCCGGACGTCGAGACGGAAGCGCTCGTGCAGTCGCTCCGGGGTCTGGAGCAACAGGTCGTCCTCGTCCTCGATCACCCCGCCCACGAAGTAGGGGAGGCCACAGTTGGCGTACGACACATGGCCGGACCGCTCGACCACCGTGATCTCGGCCGTCTCGTCGAGCCGGCGGAGCCGGGTGGCGGCCGACATGCCGCCCGCGACCCCGCCGACGACCAGCACCCGCAGGGGTCCCCGGTGGCCCGGTGCCGTCCCGTCCCCCGCGGGTGCCCCGAGCCGGTCGTCCGCCTCCGCTGCCATGGTCCACGTCCTCGATTGGGGGAATTCGACCCTGGTCACCGTATCCCACCGGGTATTGGATGATCTCTGTCCGAGCGCGCCCTGTTCGCGGGAGAGGGAACATCCGATGCACCGAATCGTGATCCTCGGGGGCGGGACGGGCGGGACGCTGACCGCCAACCGACTGCGGAAGGCCTACGACCCGGACGACGCCGAGATCACGGTCGTCGACCAGGACGACGCACACGTGTACCAGCCGGGGCTCCTGTTCGTGCCCTTCGGGCTCACGCAACCCGAGGACATCACCCGGCCCCGGGGGCGCCAGCTCCACCTCGGAATCGGCTACCGAACCTCCGGCGTGGACCACGTCGACGTCGCCGGGCGGACGGTCGTCCTGGGGGACGGCACCGCGCTCGGCTACGACGTGCTCGTCGTGGCCACCGGCTCGGTGCTCGCCACCGACGAGACCGAGGGGCTGACCGGGCCCGGATGGATGGAGCGGGTCTTCACCTTCTACACGCCGGAAGGCGCGGCCGGCCTCGAGACGGCGCTGGCATCCTTCGATCACGGTCGTCTGGTCGTGAACGTGGTCGAGATGCCGATCAAGTGCCCGGTGGCCCCGCTCGAGTTCTGCTTCCTGGCCGACTGGTTCCTACGCGAGCGGGGCGTGCGCGACGCGGTGGAGCTCACCTACGCCACGCCCCTCGACGCCGCCTTCACCACGCCCGTGGCCGCCCGTCGACTGGGCGGGATGCTGGCCGAACGGGGGATCGCCTTGGAGACCGAGTTCAACACGGGGCAGGTGGACGGCGTCGGAGGACGGCTCGTCTCCTACGACGACCGCGAGATCCCGTTCGATCTCGCCGTCGTGGTACCGGCCCACAACGGCGCCCCGTGCATCGCCCGGTCACCGGGTCTCGGCGACGACCTCGGATTCGTCCCGACCGACGGGCACACGCTCCAGTCGACGGTGGCACCCGAGATCTTCGCCATCGGGGATGCCGCGTCGCTCCCCATCTCCAAGGCCGGGTCGGTCACCCACTTCCAGGGGGAGGTCCTGGTGGAGAACGTCGAGCGGTTCCTGGCCGGGCTGCCGCTCGACGCCTCCTACGACGGGCACGCCAACTGCTTCATCGAGACCGGCTTCCACAAGGCGATGCTCATCGACTTCAACTACGACGTGGAGCCGCTGCCCGGCCACTTCCCCGGGCCGGTGGGACTGCCCCTGATGAAGGACTCGCGCCTCAACCACCTGGGGAAGCTCATGTTCCAGTGGATCTACTGGCACAGCCTGCTGCCGGGTCGGGACCTCCCCGGGCTGCACAGCTCCATGCCGACCGCGGGCAAGGCACAGCCCGTGGACGCGTAGAGAGGAGATGCCGTCATGACGGTCGACACCATCGCCGGGACACCGGTGGACGTCAACGAGGACGGGTTCCTGACGGACGCGTCCCAGTGGAACGAGGAGATCGCCGTCGAGCTCGCCCGACGGGAGGGCATCGACCCCGTGACCGACCGGCACTGGGAGGTGATCCGGTTCATGCGTGCCCAGTACGAGGCCAAGGGGACCGGCCCGACCGTCCGGGTGCTGGGCAAGACCTCGGGCGTGCCGGTCAAGGAGCTCTACCAACTGTTTCCGAAGGGTCCCGCCAAGCTGGCGGCCAAGATCGCCGGCATCCCGAAGCCGCGCGGCTGCATCTGAGGGAGCCGGACCCGGGGGAGACCTGCCGCTCCGGCGGCCACTCCGGGAGCGCCGGGCGAACGAGAGGAACGTGCACCATGGGCGACACGATCGAGAAGGTGTCCATCATCATCTCGAAGGGATCCCTCGAGGGGATCTACCCGGGACTGATCATGGCCAACGGAGCCCGTGCGGAGGGCATCGAGGCGAACCTCTTCTTCACGTTCTTCGGGCTCGACGCCATCCACGCGAAGCGGCTCGAGCACATCAAGGTGGCCGCCGTCGGCAACCCGGGGATGCACATGGCCAGCCTGGTCGGCGTCCTGCCGGGTATGTCGGCCATCGCCACCCACATGATGGAGAAGAAGATGGAGGCCTTCGACATCCCCGGGATCCCCGAGTTCATGGAGCTCATCGGGGACACCGGATGCGGGCTCTACGCCTGCAAGGCCTCCGTGGACCTCTTCGGGTTCGCCGCGGGCGACTTCATCGAGCAGGTGCAGGGGATCATCACCGTCGGCGAGTTCTACGGGATCGCGGCAGGCGGCGAGATCATCTTCACCTGAGGCGGGAGGAGCCGACGGGTCCGGGGCGGCGACGACACACCGGGTCCACCGGCGTGATACCCTTGGGGGTATGTGTAGAGCCGTGACGTGCAAGAAGTGCAGGCAGCCGACCTGGAAGGGGTGCGGGCTGCACGTGGAGCAGGTGCTGGGCCACGTGGCCCCCGCGGACCGGTGCCAGTGCGCCGCCACCGCCCCGCCCGTGACCAAGCGCCGCTGGTTCGGCGGCTGACGGGCGCTCGCCTCAGCCGGTCGGGCGCGGGTGGCGACCGGGACGACCGGCGCCGGTGTTGTCGGCTCCCTCGACGACCACCTCGACCACCGGTTCGGTCCGGTCGTCGAACTCGGTGCGCAGGGCGCGCGACATCACGGCGTGCTGGAGGTAGAGGGTCGTGATGTAGGTGAGCTCGAGGAGCTCCTCGTCGGACAGGTGCGATCGGAGCGCGTCGAACAGCCCGTCGGGAACCCGGCCGCGGTCGAGTGCGAGGCAGTCGGTGTAGGCCAGTACGAGGCGCTGGGTCTCGTCGAAGCGGTCCGACGCGGCCCAGTGGGGAACCGCGGCGATGGCCTCCTCGGGCACCCCGAGCGCCCGCAGCGACTTGCAGTGCTGGGAGTAGACGAACTGGCTGCCCGCCGCCCAGCCGACCCGGGCCTGGGCCAGTTCCCGCAGCACGGGGTCGAGCAGGCGCTTCGGACTCTGGTAGAGGCCGAAGCCCTGGACGGCGTGCTCGAGGACGTCGGGCACGAGGGCGAACACCGTCCACCAGTCGCCGGGGGTGCCGTCGGACGTCCCGGGCTCGGCCACCGGGTCCCGGCCCTCGAAGAGCAGGTCGTACATGACCGTGACGATCGGCGCCTCTGCCTCGGACCGTGGTACCTGACGCAGCCGTGCCACGGCCTCAGACCGCCGTCCGGTCGCCGGCACGGGCCGGCACGTGGTGGACGTCGGCGGGCCGGAGTTCCCGCGTCCAGCACGCGAACTCGAGGAGGATCCCGTCGGGGTCCTGGAAGTAGATCGAGCGCACGAACACCCCGGGATGCGGCTCGTCGGCGATGCCCCATTCGCTGTCGTCGTGGTTGGCGACGTCGGTGCAGTCGATCCCGGCGGCCCGCAGCCGGTCCCGGTACCCGTCGATCCGCTCCGGTGGCACGGCGAAGGCGACATGGTTCATCGACCCGACGGCGCTGGTGAGGCTGCCCTGGTCGGGACGGCCGGTCGGGGCCGACACACCGGGCACGCCGTCGGGCGCATCGGGGAACCAGAAGAAGGCGAGCGCATCGCCACCGCCGCAGTCGAAGAAGAAGTGCTGGCCCATCCCGGCGGGCAGCTCGATCGTCTTGATCAGGGGCATCCCGAGCACGTTCGTGTAGAAGTCGACCGTCCGCTCCATGTCGCGGCAGACCAGAGCCAGGTGGTTGATCCCGCGGAACTCGAAGCGCTGGTCGTCGGGGACGGCGGACCGGTCGTCGTGATGCTGGGCCATGGGTGCTCCTCGAAGTGGTGCCGCGCGCCCGGGCGCGGGCGCGTCCGGATCGGCGGTGCCAACCGTAATCCCCGTCCGCCGGACGTGCCCCGGCGGGCCGCTCCCGCCCTCAGTCGTCGAGCAGTGCGAGGGCGTCGAGGTCGATGGCCTGCTGGGCGTGACGCCGCACGCTGGTGAGGAACATGCGGTCACCCCGCTCGGTCTGCTTGACCACCATCGACGCGCCCACCGCCATCAGCAGCCCGCCGAAGGCCTCGCGTCGGTAGTCGGTGCGCAGGGCCCCGAGCGGGTAGTCGCGCACCCCGCGGGCGCCCAGCGCCTCGTGGTAGGCGACGACGAGGTCGTCCCCGGACGCCCGGCGCACCTCCGGTTCGATGCTCCCGCCGACGAAATAGGCCAGGTCGTAGGCACCGCTGCCCCAGTTCACCGTCTGGAAGTCGACCACCGCCGGCTCGGGTCGGTCGGGGGTGAAGAGGAGGTTGTCGAGCCGGAAGTCGGCGTGCACGATCGTCCGGGGGCCCCGCTCGCGGGACATCCAGGTCCGGAGACGGGGGATGAAGGCCTCCAGGAGCGAGCGGTGGTCGCGGTCCAGCCGGTCGGCGTACCGCTCGAGGAATCCGGGGAAGACCCCGGTCACGAGGGCGGCGGTGAACTCGTCGCCTTCGGGCGACGACCGGTCGATCCATTCGGTGGCGGCGAGGCCGGCGTCCTCCCAGCACGGGGCGTGCAGTGCGGCGAGCTGAGTCAGTGCGGCGGCGGCCACATCGGCGTCGCACCCCTCGATCTCGTCCCCCTGTGCCGCGTCGTCGAGGTCCTCGAGCAGCAGGGTGAACCACGACTCGGCGGGATCCAGCGCGGCGAACAGGAGTCCGGGCACCCGGGCGGCCACCCGGGGCGCCACCTCGGCGTAGAACCGCACCTCGACCTCGTAGGCCCGCATCACCCGGCCGGTGTTCAGGCTCTGCTCGTCCTGCGACGCGAACTTGCCGACGACGCTGGCCGGACCCGCGCCGTCCGGCTCGTAGGTGAGGCGGAAGCGCACGGTATCGGCCATCTGTCCGGTCCCCACCGGCGTCGCCGCCACCCCGACCACCCGGGCGCCGTCGGCCAGTCGACCCCGGGCGCGCAGTACGGCGGTGAGCCACGGGGCGTCGACGTCCGCGGCGGTCCGTCGGACCTCGTCGGCCCCGCCGGCGCCCGCCGGTCGACCGCTCACGACCACACCAGGTCGGCCGCCGCCCGGTCGAGCAGCCGCTGGAGGTGGAGTCCCCGTCCGATGTCGAGCGGGTGCCGACGCCCGCCGGCCGTGGCCACGAACTCGTCGACCACCGTCGTGAGCACTGAGGGGTCGAACGCACCGGTGTCGACCTCCAGGACGCCGTCGTCGGTGTGGACCTCGATGCCGGCACGCGGGTGGTCGACCGGGCTGTGCCCGGTCAGGGAGGCTTCGCTGGCGGCCCCGCCCTCGTGTTCGAGGAGCAGGCCGACCCAGCGACGGGGGTCGCCGTGGGCCCGGATGCCGACGACCGGCCCGAGCGCGGCATCCAACAGGTCGACGACGTGGGGTCCGAGGTCGAACAACGCGCCCCGGTCCAGCCGCCACGGTGTGGCGAACATCCCGCCGAGGAACCCGTCACCGAGGAACCGTCCGCGCCCCCCGAGGACACGCGTCGCCGATGCCTCAGCAAGCAGTGCCCGGACGTCGGGGCGGTAGCGCCAGGTCAGGAGCACCTGGGTGGGGACGCCCGCCCGAGCCACCTCGTCGGCCAGGGCCTCGGCCGCCGGCAGGTCGAGTGCCACGGGCTTCTCCAACAGGAGGGCCTTGCCCGCCCGGGCCGCTGCGGTCGCCAGCGTGGCCTGGACGTCCGGGGGCACGGCGAACGAGACCGCGTCCACGTCCTCGAGGAATCGCTCGAACGAGGTGTGGGGCACGGCACCGAGTGGTACCGCGACGTCGCGGACCGCATCCGCACGTCGGCCCCACACGGCGGCCAGCGTGGTGTCCGGGTGGACGGCGAACATCGGGGCGTGCACCAGGTGCGCCCACGGACCGGCCCCGGCGACACCGACCCGCAGCGGAGGTGGAGTGTCGGAGGAGGGCGCCACGGATCAGCCGGCGGCCAGGACGGTCACGAAGTCACGGCTCCACCCGGCCACGTACTGGTCGGCCGGACGGTTCTGGCCGGGGATCCCCGTGGCGAGCGGGCCCCCGGGGGACGGGGCCACGGCGATCTGCACCCATTCGGGGTTGATGTCGAGCTCCATCGCCGTGACCGTCCCGGCCGAGACCAGGGCGCCGGCCAGGTCGCTCGGGAGGGCGGACATGCTCCCGGCGTAGAGGAGGTCACCTGCCGCGTCCTCGCCCAGCGCGCTCCGGGCCACCGAGGTACCCCCGCCGAGCGTGGCGCCCCAGGCCGCGACGTCGGCGATGTTCGGGCTGGGCCGGGACCCCACGACCAGGGGGGCGAGGTTCTGGCGCACGCTCGACACCTGCTCCCCCTTCGCCGGTACGTTCGCGCCCCACACCCCGACGTGGCCGGACCCGTCCGCGTCGATGACCAGGCTGGCCAGGCCGGCCTGGAGGGGGAGGAGGACCTGGCCGTTCAGTTCGAACCCGCCGGCGCCGGTCGAGGACTCGAACCCGCCGTTGAAGGCGGCGAGGAGGGACGCCGTCTCGTTCGGGCCGATGGTCGAACCGCTGTCGGCGGAAACGACGGCAGTGCCCCGCGGCGGGTCGCTGCTGCCGACGTGGAGTCCGTAGTGGGTCTGACCTGCCCGGAACCGGAAGATCGTGACGGTGTGACCGGCCGGCTCGGTGACGGTCTCGGAGTCCACGGCGATCGCCCCGTTGTTCCGGGCCAGGACCGTCCACCCGGGCTGTTCGGTCGTGGTGGTCGTCGTCGGGGGAACGGTCGTGGTCGTCGTGGCCGGGGCCGCCGCTCCCGAGGAGCACCCGGTGAGGACGATCCCCGCCAGGGCCAGCACTGCCGCACGGGCGCGGCGGACGGCACGGCGACGGGGCGCGGACGCGGTCGGGCGGGGGGCGTGTGGCACGGGGGAGGAGCATACGAGACACGTGACGCCGCGGTGCGGCGCGGGCGAGGACCGGTGCGGTGTCAGTCGAGGCCGGCGAGCCGGGGGGCGATCGTGAGCCCGCCGTCGACCCGGAGCACCTGTCCGTTGACGAAGGCGGCACTGTCGGACAGCAGGAAGCCGACGGCGTGCGCGATGTCGTCCGGTGTGCCGAGGCGGCCGAGGGGGTTCTGTTCGGCCAGCCGGATCCGGCCCGCCTCGGACACGCCCCGGGCCGCCGTCTCGGTCAGGATGAAGCCAGGAGCGACGACATTGCAGCGGATTCCGTCGCGGCCGTAGCGGGCGGCCACGTGTCGGCCCAGCTGCTCGACGGCGGCCTTCGAAACACCGTATGCGACCCGGCGGTGCTCGCCGATCGACGCCGACCCGGAGGAGATGAGGACGATCGCACCTCCCCCGCGGGCGCGCATCCTGGGGAGCACCTCGCGTACCAGGAGCAGTCCGCCGGTCGCATTGGTGCGCAGGACCCGGTCCCAGGTGTCGAGGTCCACCTCGCCGGCGTCCCGGTCGGTCCGGAAGTCCGTCCACGCCGCATTGTGGTCCAGGAGGTCGACTCCACCGAAGCGCTGTTCGACGTCGGCCACCATGGCCGCCACCTCGGCGGGCTCGGCGACGTCACAGGTGAGCCCCGTGGCGTCGTGTCCCATCCCGGTCAACTGGTCGGCGAGCGAACGAGCCCCTTCGCCGTCCCTGTCGGTGACGGCCACCCGGGCGCCGAGCCGGGCCAGGTGGACGGCGGTTGCGGCGCCGATGCCACGCGCCGCCCCCGTGACGATCGCAACCCTGCCGTCGAGCGCGCCGGAGGCCGGAACGCCCGTCACGTCGGGGGCTCCCGGCGGACGGTGACGCGGCACGCCACGGCGGGCGTTCGGACATCGCGACGGACCATACCGGCACGGTAGCCAACGGTGCACCGGCACGCGGTGGACGCCGGACGCGAGCAAGCGCCCGTCCCACAGATCGGCGGGGAGCGGGCGCTCGGCTCTTGCTGTTCTCCGAGAGGGAACCGCGGTGGGGAATGGCTACCAGGGAACTTGGACGTTCCTGTCGTTGCACGGCCCACCCTGCGGGCCGGATGCACCGGACGGACCTGGGCCTACGGTCGATCGACCGTCGATCCCTCGCCGCCCGCTCTCAGAGCGGGCTACCTCTGCGACATCGCATAGGCGCCTCCTTCGGGACCCTGGCGAATCCCTCACCCGCCAGTGTAGGGACCGGTGCCGTGAATTCGTAGAGGCGAAAGTCCCGGCCGGACGGTGGCCGGGGCGGTGGCGACCGCCCGGCCCGGGCGCCCGTCCGGCGCCCGACCGGCCACGAGCGGGGGCCGGGACACGGCGAACATCGCCAGGCAGCCCAGCACCGTCACCAGCGCCCACGACCAGGCGGCGCGGGGCCGTGACCGCAGGGTGGACGCGATCACCAGGGCGGCGGCGCCGAGCGCAACGACCAGCAGGGCCGAGGCTGCCGGCCGGTCGTTCCCGCCGAGGAGCCAGATCATGACGGCGCAGGAGGTCAGCAGTGCCACCCCGGTGAACAGCGCCCCCCGTGCGCTCATGCGTTGCGGGAGCCCGGCGATACCGGACCGGGCGTCGTCCTCCCGGTCGGCCAGGGTGTTGACGAAATGGGCCCCCACCCCCAACAGGGCGGTGGCGGCCATCACGGCGGGCCGGGGCCACGGATGGTGTGGGAGTCCCAAGGTGACGAAGGCGGGGAGCAGCCCGAACGAGACGGCGTAGGGCAGCGGGCTGACCACCGTCGCCTTCAGTCCCAGGTTGTAGGACCACGCCGAGGCGACGGCCAACACATGGACGGCCGCGGCGCGCCAGCCGGACAGGAGGGACAGTGGGAGGGTCGCCACCAGCGCGGTGCAGGCCGCCGCACGCACGACGCCGACCGAGACGTCCCCGGCGACGATCGGCTTGTCGATCCGACCCACGTCCCGGTCGCGCCCGGCGTCGAACCAGTCGTTGCTCCACCCGGTCGACAGCTGGCCGGCCAGCACCGCCAGGGCGACGACGGTGCAGCCCGCGGGTCCCCGGCCGGCCAGCGCGGCCAGCGCGGTGGTGACGGTGACGACGGCCAGGGTCGGCTGGAGGTGGCAGGCGCGGACGAGGCCGGCCACCGGGCGACCGCCGTGCGCCGTCGGCGTGGGTCGGTGCGGAGCCACGAGCCACCCTACGCCGGTGGGTGCCGCCGGACCGGGGTCGCGCGTCCGGCGCGTCCGCGCCGCCTCCCCCGGGGTACGCGGAACCGGCGCGGTGGGGCTCAGGAGCGGTGCCCGGGCACGGGCGCCGCTCCGGCGGCGAGCAGTCCACCGCCCAGGTTCGCCCGGGTGAGCAGGCGCTCGATCCCGTCGGGGGCCACCGGGCGCGAGAACAGGTAGCCCTGGCCGTGATCACAGTGCTCGGTGCGCAGTCCCTCGATCTGGCCGGCGTGTTCGATCCCCTCGGCCAGCGTCACCAGGCCCAGCGTGTGACCGAGTTCGACCAGCGTGTGGATGAGTGCGGCGGCGTCGGGCGATCCCCGCATCTCCGACACGAACGACCGGTCGATCTTGAGGACGTCGACCGGGAACTGGCGGAGGTAGGCGAGCGAGGAGTACCCGGTGCCGAAGTCGTCGATGGCCAGCAGCACGCCGAGGTCCTTGAGCCGGTGCAGTCGCGCCACCGTGGCACCGGCATCCTTCATGAGGACCGACTCGGTGATCTCGATGATGAGCCACCGGGCATCGAGCCCGTGCGCCTCGAGGGCGTCGCGGACGTCCGCCACGAACGAACTTGCGTCGAGCTGGCGCATCGACGCGTTGACCGACATGGTCAGTTCGTGCCCGGCGGACCGCCAGACGGCGAGCTGCCGGCAGGCCTCGCCCAGCACCCACCGGCCGACGTCGACGATCTCGCCGGTGTCCTCGAGCGCGGGGATGAACTTGTCGGGGGTCAGGAGGCCCCGTGTCGGGTGCTGCCAGCGGATCAGGGCCTCGACGCCGCGCAGCTCGAGCCGGTCGAGGTCGACGATCGGCTGGTAGAGGAGACGGAACTCCCCCTGGGCCAGGGCCGAGTCGAGTTCGGTCCGGAGGGTCAGCCGGTCGCTGGTGGCCACGTGCATGGCCTCCTGGAAGACGACCGCCTGGTCACGACCGGACCCCTTGGCCCGGTAGAGGGCGATGTCGGCGTCACGGAGCAGGTCCTGCGCGCTCTGGCGGTCGCCTACGGCGATGCCGACGCTGGCCGACACGGTGATCGGCAGCTGCTCGAATCCCTCGATGAAGAACGGGGGGCGCAGCACCTGGCGGATCCGTTCGGCGATCGCCTCGGGCCCGTCGGCCAGCGAGACCCCCTCGGCCAGGATCACGAACTCGTCGCCTCCCAGTCGTCCCACGGTGTCGCTCGAGCGGAGCAGTCCCACCAGCCGGCTGGCGACGGACTGCAGGAGCCGGTCCCCGGCCTCGTGGCCGAGCGAGTCGTTCGCGTCCTTGAAGTTGTCGAGGTCCACGAAGAAGGCGGCCACGGGCTGGCCCTCGCGCCGGGCCCGCACCAGCATGCGGTCGGCACGGTCGAGGATGAGCTGACGGTTGGCCAGGCCGGTGAGCGGGTCGTGCAGCGCGCGGTGGGAGAGGAGCTCCTCGAACTTCTTGCGCTCGGTCGTGTCGCGCACGTTGGTCACGTAGCCGGCCACCGACGGTCGCTGGAGCTGATTGGCGATCACGGCCTCGACGTCGCGGATGCTCCCGTCCTTCCGCAGCATCCGGAACTCGAGGACGGCGGTGTCCGACGAGGCCTGGAATTCGGCGTCGAGGCGCCGGCGCAGGAGCGCCCAGTCGTCGGGGTGCACGTAGTCGGTGGCACGGGTGCCGATGAGCTCGCCGGGCTCGTACCCGAGGAGCTCGGTCACGGCCGGCGACAGGTAGCGGTAGAGACCCTCCTCGTCGATGATCATGGTGACGTCGGAGGAGTTCTGGATGAGCGACCGGAAGCGGTCCTCGCTGAGTCGCACGGTCGCGTCGGCCTCCTCCTTCTGTTCCATGGTGGCACCGGCCATGCGGATGACGAAGAAGAGGACGAACGCTCCCATGATCGACAGCGCCGTCGCCTGGACGAACGAGAGCCGGGACGGGAGCCACCCCCGCCACATTCCGAGTTCCCCGACGATCATGCCGACGAAGCTCCACAGGGCGACCGGCCGCCAGGCCCAGGACCCCTGGCCGGCGATGTCGGCGAGCGCAACGAAGGCGTAGGCACCCCACAGCACCGGCCCCCAGCCGGTCAGGTAGATGACGGCGGTGACGGCGGCGATCTGCACCGCCACCCGCAGGTGGAACGTCCGGCGCGACGGCTCCCGGGCATAGAGGCGGTCGACCGCGAGATTGGCGACCGGTACCGCCACGAAGATG
Source organism: Acidimicrobiales bacterium (assembly GCA_035534835.1). Lineage (GTDB taxonomy): Bacteria > Actinomycetota > Acidimicrobiia > Acidimicrobiales > RAAP-2 > Bog-756. The sequence goes on along the minus strand of DATLRE010000004.1, from coordinate 19,994 downwards.
CCCAGCCACACCCAGGCCGACTCGGGAACGACGAAGTCGAGGTGCATGAGGACGAGGATGGCCACGAACGCGGCCGGACCGATCAGGTAACCCAGCGTGGTGGGGTCGAGTCGGCGCCGGCGCGACCCGTCGGCCCCGGTGTCGGTCGCCACCGGTTCAGCGTCCTCCGTCTGGTCGGCGCCTGCCTGGTGGGGCATCGTCCTCTCATCGGGTCTGGCCGAGGAGTCCCGGCACCTGTATCTCGGCGGGACGCGGCCTCAACTTGAACCCCGGGGGCGAGGGACGCCGGGCGCCGACGCGCCGGTCCGGTCAGCGGCGTTGCAGGAGCCCGCGGAGGTAGGCCGCCTGGCCCACGTGCTGGAGATCGTCGCCGATCACGCTGACCAGTCGGACTCCGACGGTCACCGGTGGGTCCCAGGTCCGGTCGACGACCCGGTCGAGGTCGGCGTCCTGCAGGGTCGCCAGGTAGGCGACGGAGGCGGCGTGCACGTCCTCGAAGTAGCCGAGGAGCGAGTCGGCGTCGGCGACCAGTGCCGCCACCGCGTCGGCATCGTGACCGTACCCGGTGTCCGAGACGTCGAAGGGCAGCCCGAACCGGTCGGCCCATCCGCCTGCCGTCCACGCCTGGGGGACCCCGGCCAACGCGGCCACGTGGTCGTCCTGGATGCGGGTGAGGTGCCACACGAGCCAGGCGATGGAGTTGGACTCCGCGTCGGGGCGGAACGTGAGCTCCTCGACGCTCAACCCGTTGATCGCGGGGTGCACGGCATCGCGGACCCGCTGGAAGGCATCCGTCAGTACTTCGGCACTGCGCATCGCTGATCTCCCTCGTCGCCGGGTGCCCGACCAGTCTCGCCCATCCGGTGCGTTCACGCCGCCCGGGCGGCGACCTCCGCCGCGCCGACGGACGCACCGGAACCTCCGGTGAGGGCGGCATCGAGCACGTCGTCCACGTGGGCGGCCAGCACGAACGTCAGCGAGTCGCGGACGGCCCCGGGAACGTCGTCGAGGTCCGGGCCGTTCCGGGCCGGCAGCACCACGGACGTCAGGCCCGCACGGTGGGCGGCCAGGACCTTCTGGCGGACGCCCCCGATCGGGAGCACCCGACCCTGGAGCGTGACCTCGCCGGTCATGCCCACCGCCGGGGACACCGGTCGCCCGGTGAGCAGGCTGACCAGCGCGGTCGTCATCGTGACACCGGCCGAGGGCCCGTCCTTCGGCACGGCGCCGGCCGGCACGTGGACATGCAGGCGCTTGCCGCGGAACGCGCCGGGGTCGATCCCCAGTGCATCGGCGTGTGAGCGGACGTAGGACAGCGCGATCTCGGCCGATTCGCGCATGACGTCCCCGAGCTGGCCGGTGATAGTCAGCCCTTCGGAACCGTCCATCATGGTGACCTCCACGGAGAGCACGTCGCCCCCGGCACCGGTCACGGCCAACCCCGTGGCGACGCCTGGAACGGACGTCCGTTCGGCGGATTCGAAGAAGAACCGGGGCCTCCCCAGCCAGTCGCGCACGTCGTCGCCGTCGATGACGAGGGGGCCGTCGCCGTCGCGCTCACCGGCCGCCACCTTCCCGGCCACCTTGCGCAGGAGGGCGCCGAGCTCCCGCTCCAGGCCGCGGACACCCGCTTCGCGGGTGTACTCGGCCACGACGGTCCGCAGCGCGCCGTCGGTCAGGGTCACGTCGCCCTCCCCGAGGGCGGCGCGTGCGCGCTGTCGGGCGACGAGGTGGTTCCGGGCGATGGCGACCTTCTCGTCCTCCGTGTAGCCGTCGAGTCGGATGACCTCCATCCGGTCCAGCAGCGGACCGGGGATGGTGTCGACGACGTTCGCGGTGGCCAGGAACAGGACCTTGGACAGGTCGAGCTCGACCTCGAGGTAGTGATCGCGGAACGTGTGGTTCTGGGCGGGGTCGAGGACCTCGAGGAGCGCCGAGGCCGGGTCGCCCCGGAAGTCGGAGCCGAGCTTGTCGACCTCGTCGAGCAGGACGACCGGGTTCATCGAACCGGCGTCGCGCAGCGCCCGCACCAGCCGGCCGGGCTGGGCCCCGACGTAGGTGCGCCGGTGGCCGCGGATCTCGGCCTCGTCGCGCACGCCGCCGAGGGCCACCCGCACGAAGGTCCGTCCGAGTGCGCGGGCCACCGACTCGCCGAGCGACGTCTTGCCGACGCCCGGTGGGCCGACCAGCGCGAGGATGGCACCGCCCCCGCGGCCGCCCACCGGGGCGAGGCCCCGGTCGACCTGGAGCTTGCGCACAGCGAGGTGCTCCAGGATCCGCTCCTTCACGTCGGAGAGGCCGTCGTGGTCGTCGTCGAGGATCCGGGCGGCAACGTCCAGGTCGATCCGGTCTCCGGACTCCACGCCCCACGGCAATTCGAGGACCGTGTCGAGCCACGTCCGGATCCAACCGTGTTCGGGGCTCTGCTCGGGCGTGCGCTCCAGCTTGCCGATCTCCCGCGCGACGGCGGCGGCCACCGCTTCGGGCAGGTCGATCCCGGCCACGCGCTCCCGGTACCCGTCCGGCCCCTCGTCCTCGCCGTCGTCCTCGCCGAGCTCCTTCCGGATGGACTCGAGCTGGCGGCGGAGCAGGAACTCCCGCTGGGTCCGCTCCATGCCCTCCTCGACGTCCGACTTGATGCGCTCGCGCAACGTGATGTCGGCCAGGACCTCGCGGGCCCACGCCAGCACCATGCGCAACCGCTCGACCACGTCCACGGTCTCGAGCACGGCCACCTTCTGGTCGAGCGACAGATCGGGCGAGTATCCGGCCAGGTCGGCCACGCGGCCGGGATCGGCGGCGTCCGGGAGGCCCTCCGCCAGCCGGCCGACGCCGCGGGACACCAGGATGTTCTCCACCACGGCCCGGTACTCGCGGGCGAGCTCGACCGCGGTGGTGGGGTCGTCGGCGTCCCCGACCGTTTCCCCGACCAGCTCGACCTCGACCCACAACGCCCGGCCGGTGCCCGGCACGGCCGTGCCGAGCCGGGCGCGCTCGACACCGCGGACGGCGACCGCGGCCATGCCACCGGGGAGCTCGCCCCGCTCGGCCACCTCGGCGACGACGCCGACCGATGCGTAGCGGCCGTCGATGAACGGGACGATGACGAGCTGCCCGTCGGCGGCCTCGGCGGCCTCCACGGCGGCGACGGACTCCTCGGACTCGAGGGCCATGGTGAAGACCATGCCCGGGAGCAGGACGCCCGAGGTCAGCGGGAGCAGCGGCAGGTTGTCATGGGGCATGTGCATCGGTCCTTCGGTATCCACAGCGGTGGTCACGTTGCAACGCCGGCCCGGCCGAAACATTCCCGACCCTCCGACCGGTCCCCGGCGCATCCCCCGGCCGGTCCGACGGCGACGGTCGGTCGGTCGGTCGGTCGGTCGGTCGGTCGGTCGGTACACTGGATCCCCGCGTAGTGCGCGGACGACGGCCACGGGGACGAGGGCGAGGAGCACCCACCATGGCGGAGACCTGCACCCACCTGGACACGGCGGCGGACGTGACCCCGTCGGGTCCGGGGTGCGAGGAGTGCCTGCGCAACGGCGGTCCGTGGGTCCACCTCCGACTGTGCATGTCGTGCGGCCACGTCGGCTGTTGCGACAGCTCACCCGGACGGCACGCCACCGCCCACTACCGGGAACGACCCGACCACGTCCTGATCCGCTCCTACGAGCCGGGTGAGGACTGGTGGTGGTGCTACGTCGACGAGGTCACCTTCGAGGTCGACGGGGCCCCACCCTCACCGTCCCACCCCTGAACCGGCGTGCCGAACCCCGTGCCGCGGGCGGGTAGCGGGTCGGTCGGGTTCGAGCGGCGGGTGGCGTGTGCGCACGGGAGGCGCTCCGTGCCCGCGGGACCTGGACCTGGCACCTCCTGGCCGCCCGTGGGCCGGCTCAGCCGTGCTGCCAGACCCGGTTCGCCAGGCTGCGCGTTCCGTGGAGGGCGGCCCGGTCGAGCCGGGCGACCTCGTCCCCGTCGAGGAGCCAGCCGAGCGCACCGGCGTTCTCCTCCGCCTGGTGGCGGTTCTTGGCCCCCGGGATCGGGACCGCGCCCTTTGCGATCACCCAATTGAGGGCGACCTGGCCCGGGGGCCGACCGCCATGGGCATCGCCCACGGCGCGCAGCTGGGCGACGATGCGGTCGACGGCCTCCATCGGGTGGTTGGAGAAGTTGCGCTTGCCGGGCGGCGGGTGGTCGGCGGTGTACTTGCCGGTGAGGCGCCCCTGCCCGACGGGGGAGTATGCGAGGGGCACCACGCCGAGGTCGGCGCATGCGGCCAGGAGGCCCGATGTCTCGGGCGACCGGCGCAGCAGCGAAAATTCGATCTGGTTGGTGGCGAGCCGGAGGCCGCGTCGCTCGAGGGCGGCGGCGATCGACCGGGTCTCCCGCACCGAGTAGTTCGACACGCCGACCGCCTTCACGAGGCCTTCGTCGTGGGCCGCCGCCAGCGCGTCGGCCAGCGCGGCGTGGGAGCGGAGGCTGATCGGGCCGTGGATCTGGTAGAGATCGACCGCGTCCACACCCAGCCGGGCGAGCGACGCCCGCAGGGACGCCACCAGCGCGCTCCGCACGTTCAGCTTCCAGGGTGACGGCATGAATTTGGTGGCGAGCACCATCGCTCCGGCCCGGGCGGGGTCGGCGGCGCGCAGGGAGCCGATGATCCGCTCGCTCTCCCCGCCCCCGTAGACCTCGGCCGTGTCGAACAGGGTGACGCCGGCGTCGATCGACGCCTCCCAGGCCTCGCGGATCGAATCCTGGGTCAGGTCGGTGTCGTAGGTGCCCATGCCCCACGTGGACGAGTCCCCCCACGCCCAGGTCCCCACCCCGAGCAGAGGGATCGAGACGTCCGAACCGGCCAGGGGGTACGCGTCGGGGGGCATGGGGCCACGGTACCCGTGGGAGCCGCGGCCGGTCCGACCTCCCGGCGCGTTCGGCGCGAGACTGCTCCCATGGGCACCGAAGACGCTCGTGACGCGCTGGCCGCCTGGCGGGCCTCGTATCCCGACGACCCCTACGCCGACGACCGGCACCTGCGGATGCTGCTCGCCCGGGCCCTGCCCCCCGACCGGCTCGCCGACCTCGAGGAACGGGCCACGGCCTTCGCCCGCGACGTCACCGGCGTGATCGCACCGGCGGCGCTCCGCTACGAGCAGCGGACCCATCTGCCCGAGCTGTCCCGGTGGGATGCGATGGGGCGGAGGATCGAAGCGGTCGAGTTCGACCCGGCGTACCACCGGTCGGGGGAGCGCGTCTGGGCGAGCGGGCTGGTGGCGCTGTCCGGGCGACCGGGGACCGCCTTCGAGCAGGCCGTGCTCCTCTACCTGCTGTCGCTCGAGGGCGAGGCCGGCCATGCCTGTCCGGCCACGTGCACGATCGGCCTGGCACGGGCCCTACGCCGGTCCGCCGAGGCGTCGGTACGCGACCGGTTCCTGCCGGCACTCGTCGATCCCGACTACTCGACCGCCGTGCGCGGATCGCAATTCCTGACCGAGGTCCAGGGCGGTTCCGACGTGGGCGCGAACGTGTGTCTCGCCGTCCCGTCGGGGGACGGTGACACCTACCGCATCACCGGGGAGAAGTGGTTCTGCTCGGTTGCCGACGCCGGCCAGTTCTTCCTCACCGCCCGGGTGGGGGGCGGACCGGACGGCACCCGGGGTCTGGGCAGTTTCGTCGTCCCCCGGGAGGTCGACGGCCGGCCCAACGGGTTCGCCCTGCGGCGCCTGAAGGACAAGCTCGGCACCCGGGGGCTGGCGTCCGGCGAGATCGACTTCGACGGCGCGCTGGCCTGGCCGGTCGGACCGGTCGAGGACGGGTTCCGCACCGCGGTGGGCGTGGTGCTCAACACCAGCCGGTGGATGACCGCCGTCGGCGACGCCGGCATGATGCGCCGGGCCTGGCTCGAAGCGTCGGCCTACGCCCGGCACCGCACGGCCTTCGGCCGCCTGATCGGCGAGTTCCCCGCCGTGCAGCAGACGCTGGCGGACCTGGCCGCCGTGTCGGTCGGCGCGCTCCATCTGGTGGTCGCCCTGACCGCGCTCGAGGACCGGATCGACGCCGGGACGGCCGACGACGCGGACGTCCTCCTGCACCGGTTCCTGGTCAACGTGGCCAAGTACGTGGTCTCGGTCCAGGCCACCGAGGCCGTGCACTCGGCCATCGAGGTGCTGGGCGGCAACGGCGCCATCGAGGACTTCAGCGTGCTGCCCCGGCTCTACCGGGACGCCATGGTCTACGAGTCGTGGGAGGGCAGTCACAACGTGCTGGTGGCCCAGGTGCTCAACGACCTCCGCCGACTCCCGATCCTCGACGCCGTCGCCGGGTGGTTGGCAGGTCTGGTCGACGCGGCAGGGGACGGTGCGACGGGCCGACGTCTGGCGGCCGAACGGGACGACGTCCTGGTGTCGGTCCGGCGGTGCATCGACGACGGCGAGACCGGCGCCTGGCACTTCCGGGACGTGATCGACCGGATCGGCGTCCTGGCCGAGACGGCCCTCCTGGCCGCGTCCGGTGAGGACGCGTTGGCCGGGCACCTGTTGCACACCCGGGTCGACCGGAGCGTGCCACCGGTGCCGGATCCGGCGCTCGCCGGGCGGGTGGGCGCCGTCCTCCACGCCATGGGGTGAGCACGACCGGTGCCGTGCCGGGAGCCGGCACGGCACGCCGGCTCAGTGGGCCGTCGGGTCGACCAGCACCGACCGGTCCAGCTCGGCCACGTCGGTGACGCCGGTGAGGGACAGCGCCACGCGCAGTTCGTCCCGGATCACCGAGAGCGCGTGGGTCACCCCGCGCTCACCGGCGGCCGCCACCGGCCAGGCCCAGGCCCGCCCCAGGAGGCAGGCGCGGGCACCGAGCGCCAGCGCCTTGACGACGTCCAGGCCACTGCGGATCCCGCCGTCGACCAGTACCTCCAGCCGGTCCCCGACCGCGTCGACCACCGGTCCGAGGGCCCGGATGGTCGACGGGGTGTCGTCCAGTTGGCGCCCACCGTGATTCGACACGACGATGCCGTCGACACCACGGTCGACGGCCCGGCGGGCGTCGTCGGGATCGAGGATGCCCTTCAGGACCAGTCGGCCCGGCCAGTGCCGGCGCACCCAGTCGAGATCTTCCCAGGTGACCGACGGATCGAACTGGGCGTCCACCCAGGCCGAGAATTCGGTGGGGCTCACCGCCCCGGGCACGGCCTTCTCCAGGTTGCCGAACGTGTGGGGCCGACCCCGGATCCCGACGTCCCGGGCCCACGTCGGGTGGAGCCCGAGGTCGAGGCCCCGGAGCACGCGACCGCGCAGGGTCGGCGGACCCGACATGCCGTTCCTCGTGTCCCGGTAGCGGGATCCGACGGTGGGGAGGTCGACGGTGAGCACCAGGACCGGGCAGCCGACGGCCGACGCCCGGGACATGAGGTCCTCGGCATAGGAGCGGTCGCGCATCACGTAGAGCTGGAACCACACCGGTCCGGCCACGGACGCGGCGACCTCCTCGACGCTGCAGATCGACACGGTCGACTCGCAGAACACGACGCCGGCGGACTCCGCCGCCCGTGCCGCCTGGACCTCGGCCCGGGTGGCGAACATCCCGGCCAGGCCGACCGGTCCGAGGACCACCGGCATCGCCAGCGCCTGCCCCAGCACGGTCGTCGACAAGGTGAGCCCGGACACGTCGCGCAGGACCCGCTGGCGGAGCTGCAGGGCGGCCAGGTCGCGCACGTTGGCGGCCAGGGTCGACTCGGCGTAGGCACCACCGTCGAGATAGTCGAACAGCTGACGGGGCAGGTGCCGCCGGGCCAGCTCCCGGTAGTCGCCCACCGAGCCCGGGGCCACGCCGAGCGACCGGTCGGGGAGGAGTCTGCTCACCGTCCCGACGCTAGCCAGGCGGCGGCGCCACGTCCCGGTGTTCCCGGTACATGTGACCAACGGCCCTGGGCCGGCGGTCGTCCCGGCGGCAGGGTGGAGACACCCGAACGGGAGGAGCAACTGTGGACCGCGCACCGATCGACGCAGGACGGGACCGGGCGGCGCGCCCGGGGCGGTCGTGACCGTCGCCACCGGGGAACCGGTCCGCTCCGCCGTCCGACCGGCGTTCCGCCGGCTCGAGGTCCCCGAGGTCCGTCAGCTCCGCTACGACGTCGACGACCGTCCCTTCCTGGTCCTGTTCGAGACGACCCGGGCCTGTGACCTGGCGTGTGCACACTGCCGGGCCGAGGCCCAGCCGGCCTGCCATCCCGACGAGCTGTCCACCACCGAGGTGACGGCCGTGCTCGACGACCTGGCGGCGACGGGCTCGCCCCGCCCGATCGTGGTGCTCACCGGGGGCGACCCGTTCAAGCGGCCCGATCTGCACGAGCTGGTCGCGTACGGGTCCGGACTCGGACTGGCCATGGCGGTGTCGCCGTCGGGTACGCCGCTCGCCACCGAGGAGAACCTCGCCCGGGTCCGGGCGGCCGGGTGCGGCGCCGTGTCGTTCTCGCTCGACGGGGCGGGCCCGTCGACCCACGACGCGTTCCGTGGCGTGCCGGGTTCCTTCGACCTGACCGTGGAGGCGTGCCGGGCGGCCCGCCGCGTGGGCCTCCGACTGCAGCTGAACACCACCGTGACGTCGACCACGGTCGACGAACTGCCCGAGACGATCCGCTTGGTCCGGGAGCTCGACGCCGGGCTCTGGAGCGTGTTCTTCCTGGTCCCCACCGGTCGTGGGCGCCGACTGGGTGCGCTGGGCCCGGACGAGGTCGAGGACGTCCTCCACCTGCTGGCCGAGGCCTCGGCCACGATGGCGCTGAAGACCACGGAGGCTCCGCAGTACCGGCGGGTGCTGCACGAGCGCGCCACGCGCGGGCCCGACGGGGCCGCGGGCGAGCGCGGGCCGCTCTACCACCGCCTCCACGACCGCCTGCACGACGTGCTCCGATCGGCGATCCCGGGCGCAGCGGCGCGCACCCGGGGGGCCGGGCACGTTCCGGACGGGTCCCGTCGGGCCCCCCTGGCCGTCGGGGACGGCAGCGGGGTCGTGTTCGTGTCCCACGTGGGCGAGGTGTTCCCCAGCGGGTTCCTCCCGCGGGCGGTCGGGAACGTGCGCGAGCGGCCGTTGACCGAGCTCTACCGCTCGTCACCGTTGCTGCGGGCGCTCCGGGACCGGGACCGTCTGGGCGGGACCTGCGGCCGGTGCGAGTTCCGCCAGGTGTGCGGCGGATCCCGTGCCCAGGCCTACGCCGCCACCGGCGATCCGCTCGCGGCCGACCCGAACTGCCCGTACCTGCCGACGGCGTGAGTTCGCCGCGATCCCGGCCCGGACGCCACGCCCACCGGCCCACCCCCATCGTCCGGTTCCGCCCGGGCCGCCGGGGTGGCCCGGGCGGACGTCAGGAGGGCGGTGCCCACTCCTTGCGGAGCACCCGTCGGACCATGGGTTCGAAGGTGGCCATCGGCTCGCTCGGGTAGTCGGGCTCGAAGGACACCTCGTCGTAGAGCGCGCAGAACTCCGCCGTCCGCTCGAAATGGGGGCTGGCGGAGAACGCCTCACGCCCGTCGGGATCGACCCCGATGTGCCGACCGTAGAAGTACACCTGGAACACGGGGTGATGCGCCAGCATCCAGCGGTTCGCCTCCGACACGAACGGGGCCACGATCGCGGCGGCGACGTCGCCGTGGTTGAAGGGGCCGAGCGACTCCCCGATGTCGTGGAGCAGTGCGCAGACCACGTACTCCTCGTCCCGTCCGTCGCGTAGGGCGCGGGTGGCTGCCTGCAGGCTGTGCTCGCGCCGGTCGACCGGATACGCGTCGTCGCCGCCGAGATCGGTGAGCATGCCGAGCACCAGGTCGGGCAACTCCTCGACGTTCCTCCGGTGGACGTCGGCGAGTACGGCGAGGTCCTGGTCGGTCGCCTCGTCGAGGTGGCGGAAGTGCATGTGTCCGTCCGGGCTCTCCATGCCGCAGGAAGCTAGTCGTGGCGCCGACCGGACGTGGTGGACCGGGCCCGGCGCCCGGCCTGCCCGGGGCCGGTGACCGGATGGGTACGCTCCTTCGGGTGGTCGCGCGTCCCGCGGCCGCATGCCGCCGGTGCCCACCGGGAGGGTTCATGGACTACCGGATTCTCCAGCCACCTCCACGCCGACGCCGGATCCGGTGGGTCGCGGCCACCGCGCTCCTGGTGGGGGCCCTGGCCGCCGGGGGCGCGGTCGTCGCGCGTCACGGCGTCACGGCGTCGTCGAACCGCTCGTCGGCCGGAACGGCGACGACCGGTGCCGCCCGGGCTCTGTCGGTGGTGGCCACGGTGCCGGCGTCCGGTGCCACCGGGGTACCCTCGGACCAGGTCGTGACCGTCCGGTTGTCCGCTCCGGTTGCGTCCGCGTCCGGCCTCCCGACATTCGATCCGCCGGTGCCGGGCGTCTGGGTGCGCTCCGGCCCGACGTCGCTCACCTTCCGTGCCACGGCTCCCTTCATCCCCACGACGACCGAGACGCTGACGATCCCGGCAGGACCTCAGGGTGTGCGCGGCGGCGCAGGATCGACGCTCGCCACTGCCGTCACCGTGACGTTCGGCGTCGCCCAGGCCAGCACCGAACGGCTCCAGCAGCTGCTGGCCGAGTTGAACTACCTGCCCGTCTCCTTCACGCCGTCCGGACCGGTGGCCCCGGTCGAGTCGGCGACGTCCCAGGCGGGTGCCTTCGCGTGGAGGTGGGCGGGACTCCCCCCGGACTTCACCTCGCTGTGGACGGAGGGCACGGAGAACGTGATCACCAAGGCGGCCCTGATGAGCTTCGAGGACGCGCACGGACTGCAGGTGGACGGGATCGCCGGTCGCCAGGTGTGGACGGCACTCCTCGGTGACGCCTCCGCGGGGAAGGTCGACACCGCGCCGTACACCGATGTCCTCGTGTCGAAGCAGGTCCCGCAGACACTGACGCTCTACGAGAACGGCGCACCGGTGCTGGCGAACGTGGCCGTCAACACCGGCGCGCCGGGAGCCGACACCGCGGACGGCACCTACCCGGTCTTCGAACACGTGCGGAGCTCGCGGATGCAGGGCACCAATCCCGACGGGACGACCTACGACGACCCCAACGTTCCGTGGGCGAGCTACTTCCACGGGGGCGACGCCCTCCACGGGTTCGTCCGAGCCAGTTATGGCACACCACAGAGCAACGGGTGCGTCGAGATGCCCGTCGACGTGGCCGCCCAGGTCTGGCCGCTGACTCCCATCGGGACCCCGGTGACCGTCATCGGGCCACCGTCGTAGGACGCCCCGGCCCGGCCCGGCCCGGCCCGGCCCGTCGGTTGGTGACCGGTGGGTTCCGGCGGCAGACTCGACGCGAACGACGCAACCGGGACACGAGGAGGAAGCGATGACCGAGCGTTCGCCGGCACAGCAGATGTGGGAGGAGCGCTACGGCGCTGACCAGTACGTCTACGGCAAGGAGCCGAACGGCTTCCTCCGGGACCACGTGGACGCACTGCCGGAGGGGGACGTGCTCTGTCTGGCCGACGGCGAGGGACGGAACTCGGTCTACCTCGCCTCGACCGGGCGCCGGGTCTCGAGCGTGGACCTCAGCGAGGCCGGGGTGGCCAAGACCCGCCGGCTGGCGGCCGAACGGGGCGTCGAGGTCGACGCCGTGGCCGCCGACCTCGCCCACTACGACCTGGGCCGCGAGCGGTGGGACGGGATCGTGTCGATCTTCGCCCACCTGCCGGCACCGGTCCGGGTCGGACTGCACGAGCGCGTGGTCGAGGCGCTCCGACCGGGCGGGGTCCTGCTCCTGGAGGCCTACACCCCCGACCAGGTGGGGCGCGGGACGGGTGGACCACCGTCGGTCGACCTGACCATGACGGCCGACAGCCTGCGGGAGGAGCTCCGACCGCTCGAGCTCGTCCACTGCGCCGAAATCGAGCGCGAGATCGTCGAGGGAATCGGGCACACCGGTACCGGCGCCGTCGTCCAGGTGGTCGCCCGCAAGCCCGGCTGACCGCCCCGGCCGCCCCGGCCGCCCCGGGCGAGCCGGGTGGGTAGGCACACCGTTCCGTCGGATTCGCGCCCTGCCCGAGGACGTCGGGACCTTCGACCCTCGTCGCCGCCGTCTGGCCGGGCGACGATGGCAACATGAGGCGAACCGGACGAACGGCCATCCCTGCGTTCCTCGTGGTCGCCGTGGTGCTCGGTGGGTGCGGGGGTACGGCGACCTCGCCGCCGCGCACCTCCACGACGGCGACCACCGGGACCCCTGCCACTTCCCCGGACGCGGCGACCGCCACGGCGCTGTGGCCGACTGCGGCGAGCCCGACGCGGTACTCGACGCCGGAGTCGGCGGCCCGCGGATTCGCGACCGGGTTCCTCTCCATGGTGGACCCGGTGGTCGGGACCTTCCGCCAGGGCGACGCGCGGTCGGGCGAGGTCCCGGTGCGTCCCGATGCCGGTGGTCCGGAGACGACGGTGCTCGTCCGTCAGCTGACGGCAGCGGACTCCTGGTGGGTGTTGGGGTCGGCCACGGCGGCCATCTCGATCTCGCAGCCGGCCACGCTCGCCACCGTGTCGTCCCCGCTGACCGTCCAGGGGACGAGCACCGCGTACGAAGCGACGGTGAACGTCTCCCTCCGTGTCGACGACGCCACCGCTCCCCTGGCGGAGGGGACGGCGATGGGTGGCGCCAACGGCCAGATGGGCCCGTTCGAGACCACGCTGGCCTTCGCCGCCCCGACGGGTCGCTGGGGAGCCCTCGTCGTCTCCACGACCTCGGCGAAGGACGGCACCGTGGCACATGCCACGGCGATCCGGGTGCGCTTCTGATGGTCGGGTCCCGAGTGCCGGTGCGCGAGGGCGGTGGTCGACGGCACGGGGTGGCGGGCCGCGGATGTGAGGACCGAATCCTCTGGTGGTCCGGCCCGGCCCGTCCGAAGATGACCACGGTGCCGGGCTCCGAGAAGAGGCTCCGAGCAGAGGCACGGGGTTTGCAGGGATCGACGAGAGGAGCGGAACAGATGAATCGAGCAACGGGACGGAAGACGGAGGACCTGCCGGTGGTCACCCACCACCGGTGGCCGCGCGGCCCGGGCGGGCGCACGCGATCCCGGTCGCTCGTCATCGTGCCGATGGTCGCCCTGGCACTCGCCGGCGCCGCCTGCTCGGGAACGACGACGACGGCAACGACGGGCACGACGGGCACCGGTGGTCCCGGGCCGACGGCGACGGCAGGCACGACCCCGGCGACCGGAACGCCGACCACCGTGCCCGGGAGCACGGTGGCGAGTGCGCTGACGACGGCGCTCGACACCGAGCACCAGGCCAAGGCGACCTACGACAACGTGGTGGCCGCCCTCGGGGACCGGGGCCCGTTCGCCAACGTCAGCGCCGGAGAGGCGAAGCACATCGCCACGCTCGAGTACCTGGCCCAGAAGTACTCGGTCCCCCTGCCGGCCGGGCCCTTCACCGGCCAGCCGTCGCCGACGACACTGACCGCGGCGTGCCGGCTCGGCGTCACCGTCGAGGAAGGGGTCATCGCGACCTATGACCGTCTCCTGCCCCAGGTGGCCTCGGAGCCGAGCCTGGTACAGGCATTCGGGAACCTGCGCTCGACTTCGCAGACCGACCATCTCCCCGCGTTCCAGCACTGTGCCTGAGGGAGTCGCCCGGCGACGCGGGTCGACCGGGGGCGCCGACGGAATCGGGAATACGGAGGAAGGTGCAGTGTTGGAACGTATATACCCCATGGGGTATGAGGGCACAACGGACCACGAGATGAGGAGTTGGCCATGGCATTCGTGAACTTGATGCAGAGCACGGCGGGACGGGCGGTCCGAGCCGCGGCCGGGCTGGTCCTCGTCGCCGTCGGACTGATCCTGGGCGGTGGCTGGCTGGCGCTGGCCGTCATCGGCCTCCTGCCGCTCGCGGCGGGAGTGTTCGACTTCTGCCTCCTGGCGCCACTCGCCCACCAGCCCATTCGGGCCACGCACGGACCACGTCCCTGAGGATCGGTCGTCGACCCGAGCCGCCCGGGCCGGTGTGCACCCGTCGCCGACGACGGAGCACAGGCCCGGCCCGGTCCCCACGAGTTGAGGAGCACCATGGAGCGCCACGGACAAGCTGACGGGGGACTGCCGACGCCGGCCTCGGTGCTGGCCGTGTGCGCCCACCCCGACGACGAGAGCTTCGGACTCGGGGCGGTGCTGAGCGCGTTCGCCGACGGCGGGGTGCGGACCTCGGTCCTGTGCCTCACCCACGGGGAGGCCTCGACCCTCGGGGTCGACGCGGGCGACCTGCACCGGGTCCGCGGCGAGGAGCTCGGCGTTGCCGCGGAGACCCTCGGCGTGGGCGAGGTGCGCCTGCTCGACTTCGCGGACGGTCGGGTGGCCGAGGAGCCGCTCGCCCGCCTGTCCGCGGTGGTGCGTGACGCCATGGACGAGGTCGGGGCCGACCTCCTCCTGGTCTTCGACGAGGGGGGCGTCACCGGGCACCCCGACCACGTGCGGGCGACCGACGCCGCCCTCGCTGCAGCGGGGCACGGGAGCGTGCCCGTGCTGGCGTGGACCCTGCATTCCCGGGTGGCCGACCGGCTCCGCGACGAATTCGCCGCGGCGTTCGTCGGACGGCCGGACGCCGAGATCCACGTGTCGATCGAGGTGGACCGGTCCCGGCAGCACCGGGCCATCCGCTGTCACGGCAGCCAGTCCGACGACAACCCCGTGCTGTGGCGCCGCCTGGAGCTCCAGGGTGACCGCGAGCACCTCCGGTGGCTGGAGCCGCCCGCCGCCCCGTCCGGGACGTGACCGGCCGCCGGACCCACCGGTCCGGAATACCTCTGGGGGTATGTGTGTTGAACAACAGGAACATCGCGCAAAGGAGCAGATGATGGCGACAGTGGAACTGACCAACGAGAATTTCGAGGACACGGTGGGGGCGGGTGGCATCGTGTTCGTCGACTTCTGGGCGTCGTGGTGCGGACCGTGCCGGGCCTTCGCCCCGATCTTCGAGGCGGCGTCGGAGCAGCATCCGGGGATCGTCTTCGGGAAGGTCGACACCGAGGCCCAGTTCGAGGTGGCCGGCTCGTTCGGGATCCGGTCGATCCCGACCCTCATGATCTTCCGGGACGGGATCCTGGTCTTCTCGCAGCCCGGCGCTCTGCCGGCGGCGGCGCTCGAGGACCTGATCACCCAGGCCGAGGCACTCGACATGGACGAGGTGCGCCGCCGGGTGGAACTGGAGCGGTCCGGGGCGGACGCATGAGCGCGCCCGGGCGCGGCCGTTGCCGGTCGGCACGGAGGGGGGAACGATGAAGGCGTTCGAGACGGTCGTCGACGAGTCGATGGAGGACGCGGAGTCCTCGGTCCGCGCCGCGCTCGCCGACGCGGGTTTCGGCGTCCTGACGGAGATCGACGTGGCCACCACGTTCCGGGCGAAGCTCGGGGTCGAACGGGCCCCGCTCAAGATCCTCGGGGCGTGCAACCCCGGGTTCGCCTACCGGGCGATCCTCATCGACCCGTCCGCCAGCCTGGCCCTGCCCTGCAACGTGGTCCTCGAGTCGGTCGACGAGGGCACGCGGGTGTCGATCGCCGATCCACGGGACCTCATGACCGACGTCGACCTCACGGAGCTGGCCGACGAGGTGGCCTCGAAGCTGCAGGCCGTCGTCGCTTCGGTGCACGCCGGCGCGTCGCCTGCGGCCTGACGGCCGACCGCCACGGCTCAGCGGTAGCCGCCGCTGACGGCCTGGAGCAGGAGTGACGTGCCGGCCACGGCGACCCAGAGGATGCCCCCGAGGAGCAGGGGCCGCGCCCCGGCCCGGCGGATGGAGGCGACCCGGGTCGAGAGGCCGATGGCGGCCAGCGCGGTCGCCACCATGAACTGGGAGAGCTGGGACAGGCCCGGGTGCCATCCGGCCGGGACGAGCCCGGCCGTGTTCAGCAGCACGGCGACCAGGAACCAGGCGATGAACGTCGGGAAGGACCGCACGACGTGGGTGCCGAGCGACCGCCGTGGCCCGGGGGTGCCGCCGTCCGTCGACGGGCGTGACCGCCACAGGGCGACGGCCAGGGTGACCGGGAGGATCATGAGGGTGCGGGTGAGCTTGACGACGACTGCGGCTCCGGTGGCCCCGTGCCCGAACACGGTCCCGGCCGCCACGACCGACGACATGTCGTTGATGGCGGTGCCGGCCCACACGCCGAAGCCGTGGGGGGACATGCCGAGCAGGTGTCCGATGCTCGGGAAGGTCAGGACGGCGGCGATGTTGAACGTGAAGATCGTGGCGATCGCATAGGAGACGTCGGCGTCGTCGGCCGAGATGACGGCATCGGTGGCGGCGATGGCGGACGCCCCGCAGATCCCCGTGCCCACACCCACGAGGGTCCGGAGATCGCGCCCGACGCCGAGGAGGCGGCCGAGCAGTGCCGCACCGACGAGGGCCGTGGTGAGCGTGCCGATCATGACCGGGAGGGACGAGGTCCCCACGCGGACGACCTGCCCGAAGGAGAGCGCGGTCCCGAGTACGACGATCGAGCCTTGGAGCACCTGCCTGCCGGCGAACTCGAGACCGGGCCGCCAGCCGGCCGCGGGAGGGCGCAGGACCGCCACGACGATCCCCGCGCCGATCGCGAACACCGGCGCCCCGACCACGGGGAACACGTGTCCCAGGACGGTTGCGACGACGGCCAGCCCGATGGCCGCTGCGGCACCGGGCGCGAGCCGGGCGAGCCCGGCACGCCCGGCACGTTCGGCACGCCCGGAAGGAAGTCGGAGTGGACCCATGGGTCCAGCATGCGGCCGCCCGGCCGGAGCGCCTAGACCCCCGTTGGTGTTCAACCTATAAGCTCACATTATGCCTCTGCCCCAACCGTGCCCGGATCTGGTCTCGCTGGACCTGCTCCGGAGCGTGGCCGACCAGGGGTCGATCCGACGGGCGGCCGCCGTGCACGGGATCAGTCAGCCGGCCGCCAGCACGCGCCTGCGGAGCCTCGAGGCGGTGGTCGGGCTCGACCTCCTCGACCGGTCGTCGGGCCGTGCGCAGCTGACGCCGAGCGGTCGGGCCGTGGTCGAATGGGCGTCCCGGGTCGTCGAGAGCATGGAGGGCCTGATCGAAGGCGCCGCCGCCCTCCGCTCCGAGGCCACGGGTCAGCTCCACGTGGCCGCGTCGATGACGGTCGCCGAGTACCTGATGCCTCCGTGGCTGATGCGACTGCGGGCCGTGGACCGGGACCTGCGGGTGTCCCTGGCCATGGGGAACTCGGAGCAGGTGATCGAACTCGTGCGCGAGGGACGGGCCGAACTCGGCTTCGTCGAGGGCCTCGCCGGCCTGACCGGCCTCCGGAGCCAGGTCGTCCACGACGACGAGCTGCTCGTCGTCGTGGCACCCCCGCATCCGTGGGCGGCACGGAGCCGCCCGGTACCCGCCGCGGAGCTGGCCGCGACCCCGCTGGTTCTCCGCGAGCCCGGCTCGGGGACCCGCGACGTGCTCGAGACGGCGCTGCGACGGGTCGGACTCGCCGTGCGCCCCGTCGTGGAGCTGGGTTCGACGACGGCCATCAAGGGCGCCGTAGCGTCGGGTCTCGGCCCGGCGGTCCTGAGCCGCCTGGCGGTGCGGACGGAGGTGGAGGACGGGCGACTCGTCGTCGTCCCGGTCGACGGCGTGGACCTGTCCCGGTCGCTCCGGGTGGTGTGGCGGCGCGGGCAGGCGGTGACGCGGTCCGCCCGACGCCTCCTCGACCTGGTCACGGAGGCGCGTCCGACGGCGGCGGCCACCTGACCGGAACCGGCGGTGACGGTGGGAATATACCCCATAGGGTATTGTTGGTACAGGTACAGAGGCGACCGGGCCACCCGGCAGGTCGGGATGGAGGAGCAGGGATGTACAGGGACATCGAGACGTCCGAGCTGGCAGCTCGATTGGGCGCACCGGACTCGCCGTTCCTGGTGGACGTGCGGGAACCCGACGAGTTCGCGGCGTGGTCGATCCCCACGGCGGTGAACATCCCGGTCGGTGAGCTCGCCGCCCGCATCGGCGAGGTGGCGACCGACCGGGAGATCGTCACCGTGTGCGCCTCCGGCAGCCGGTCGGCCGTTGCGGCCGAGACGCTGAGCCGGGCCGGCAGACACGTGGCCAATCTGGCCGGTGGGATGCAGGCGTGGTCCGGGACCTACGACTCGATCACGCTCGAACTCGACGACGTGCGGATCGTCCAGGTACGGCGCCGTGGCAAGGGCTGCCTGTCCTACCTGGTCGGATCCGGGGACCGAGCGTTCGTCATCGACCCGTCCGCGGACATCGACGTCTACCGGCGGCTCGCCGAGGAGCACGGCTGGGTCATCGCGCGGGTCTTCGACACCCATCTCCATGCCGACCACCTGAGCGGAGCGCGGGCCCTGGCTGCGGCGACCGGCGCGGCCCTCCATCTGAATCCGGCCGACACCTTCGACTTCCCCTTCGAGCCGGTGGGTGACGGGGACCGCTTCGAGCTTCCCGGAGGCTCCGGACTGACCGTCGCCGTGCTCGGTACGCCGGGCCACACCCGGGGGTCCACCGTCTACCTCGTCAACGGTCGGGCCGCGCTCACCGGGGACACGCTGTTCGTCGACAGCGTCGGCCGGCCCGACCTGGCCGACCAGGCGGAGGCGTTCGCCGGCGACCTCTACGACTCCCTGCACGGGAAGCTGCTCGGCCTGGCGGACGACCTGCTCGTCCTACCCGGGCACTACGGCGATGGCGTGGTCGTCCGGGCCGACCGCGAGGTCGGTGCCCCCCTGGGTCAGCTGCGTCGCGAGCTGTCGGCACTGTCCTTCGACCGTGATTCGTTCGTGACGTGGGCCGCCGCCCGTTCGGTGGACCGTCCGCCCAACTACACGCGGATCATCGAAGCCAACATGGGGCGTGCCTCGGATCCGCTCGCCGTGCTCCGTCAGTTCGAGGCGGGCCCGAACCGCTGCGCCGTCTCGTCCTGAGCGGCGCCACGGTGGCGGGCGGCCCCCGGCGGTCCGGGACGGCCGCGGTGTCCGGTGGGCCGCGGCGGAGCGTGCGACCCGCTCAGGTGCCGGCTGCGGACTCGTCCCAGCGGGCGACCAGGGACCTCGGCGCCACGAGCCGGTAGCTGTCCTCGGCCAGCTCGGCGATCTCCTCCCAGTCCACCGGATCGTCGAGGCGGATGCCGACCCATCCCCGGTGGCCGACGTAGGAGGGGACGAAGAACCGCTCCGGATCGGCGGCGACCAGGAGCGCCTGCTCACCGGGGGCGGCCTTGCAGGTGAGCGCCGTCCCGTCCTCGCGGCACTGGAGGAACAACTTGTCCCGGATCCGGAACGCAGGGGCGCGGTGCCCGCCGAACGGCTTCTCGACGGCCTCCGGAAGGGCGAGGCAGATGCGGCGCAGGTTGTCCACCGTCCCGGGGTCCGGCCCGGGGACGGTCACGTGGCGCCCCTCGTCCGCCCGTCGGCACCGTGCCGGCGCAGTCCGTGCCGGCGTTCGTCGTCTGCGGCCGTGCCCATGGTCATCCCTCCTGATTCCGGGCGACCCCGTCAATCTAGTGCGGTGACATTCAAATAGCGCGCGATTGACCAGCGCTCTCCAGGGCCACCCGGCCACGCCGGACCTTGGTGATGATCTGCTTGGCCGTCTTGGTCCAGATGAACGGGGTGGGGTCCTCGTTGTGTTGGGCGATGTAGTCCTCGATGGCCTCGATCAGTTCGGGAACACTGCCGAAGCTGCCCCGGCGGATGCGCTTGGCGGTGATCTCTCCGAACCACCGTTCGATCATGTTCAGCCACGATGAACTGGTCGGGGTGAAGTGGAAGTGGAACCGCTTGTGCTTCTCGAGCCACGCGACGACGTCGGGGTGCTTGTGGGTGCCGTAGTTGTCCAAGATGATGTGGATCTCTCGGCCTCGTGGGGTCTCGCGGTTGATCAGGCGCAAGAAGGTCAGGAACTCCTCGTGGCGGTGGCGGGAGAAGCACTGGCCGACGAGTTCGCCGGTCAGGACATTGAGGGCGGCGAACAAGGTGGTGGTGCCGTGGCGCTTGTAGTCATG
>DATLRE010000003.1:0-44228 GCA_035534835.1 Acidimicrobiales bacterium | reverse complement strand
GCCGCTGCCGGATTCCCCGCCAGTACCGTCTTGCCCCGACCGCCCGGGCCCTCCTCCATCGTATCGGCCATCGGGGCCGAAATGCGACGGAGACACAATATGTTGTGGTTGACCCTCCCCCGAGGTACGAGATAGTGGGTCCATTACAGCAGTGTAGTTACGCCCCTGTCAATGAGCCTCGTCCCCGCCGGCCCCGATCTGCGGCGCGAATTGCCTGATCGGAGGGCGTTCGCGAAGGTTTGCAGATCATTGCTGGGCGCGAGCGGTCCCGGGCACCGCCCACGGCCTCCGCTCGCCCGCCCGGCGGCCTCACTACAGTCCCTCTGTGGCCGCGAAGCAACCCGTCTCCCTCGCCGTCGACGCCGGCACGACGGGCGTCCGCGCCCTCGTGGTGGACGAGCGGGCCTCGGTGGTGGACGTCGCCTACCGGGAGCTGACCCAGTACTTCCCCCGCCCCGGTCGGGTGGAGCACGACGCCGACGAGATCTGGCGCGCCGTCCGCGACACCCTCGCCGAGGTCGCCGGCCGACTGGGCGACGCCGGTCGGGTGGTGCGCGCCATCGGCGTCACCAACCAGCGCGAGACGGTCGTCGCCTGGGACCGGTCCACCGGCGCGCCGCTGCACCGCGCCCTGGTGTGGCAGGACCGGCGCACCACGGACCGGTGCGCCGCGCTCCGCGACGCCGGACACCTCCCGCTCGTACGGGAGCAGACCGGACTGGTCCTCGACCCCTACTTCTCCGGGACCAAGATGCAGTGGCTGCTCGAGGAGGGCGGCGTCCCCGTCGGGCCCGACCTGGCCCTGGCCACGGTCGACTCCTGGGTGCTGTGGAACCTGACCGGCGGCGCCGACGGCGGCGTGTTCGCCACCGACGTCACCAACGCGTCCCGCACCCTCCTCTTCGACATCGTGGTCCGGCGGTGGTCCGAGGAGCTCTGCGACCTGTTCGGCGTGCCCGCCACGTCCCTAGCCGACGTGCGGCCCAGCTGCGGTCGGTTCGGGACGGTGCCGCCGTCGGTGTTCGGTGGCTCGGCTCCGCTCACCGGCGTGCCGGTGAGCGCCATGGTCGGGGACCAGCACGCCGCCCTGTTCGGGCAGGCCTGCTTCGACCGGGGCATGACCAAGGCGACCTTCGGCACCGGGAGCTTCGTCCTCATGAACGTGGGAGACACCTGCCCGGCCCCGGTCGACGGCCTGCTCACCACCGTGGCCTGGGACCTGGGGACGGACGGCGACGTCGCCATCGGTGCCGACGGAGGACCCCGGGACGGCCGGGCCTCGCTCGCCTACGCCGTCGAGGGCTCGGTCTTCGTCGCCGGTGCCGGCGTCCAGTGGCTCCGGGACGGGCTCGGCATCATCGACGACTCGTCGGAGCTCGAGCCGTTGGCCCGCTCGGTGGCGTCGTCCGAGGGCGTCGTCCTCGTGCCTGCCTTCGCCGGGCTCGGCAGCCCCCACTGGGACCCCGGCGCCCGGGGGACGATCACCGGACTCAGTCGGGGCATCGGCCGGGCCCACCTGGCCCGGGCCATGATCGAGGCGATGGGCTTCCAGGTCCGCGACGTGCTCGAGGCCATGGCCGGCACCGGCACCACTCCCTCGGTGGTGCGGGTCGACGGCGGAGCGGCGGTCATGGGCCTGCTGCTCCAGCACCTGGCCGACCAGGCCCGCCTCGAGGTCCTCCGCCCCCGCTCGGTGGAGACCACGGCGCTCGGTGCGGCCACCATGGCCGGCCTGGCCGAAGGAGTGTGGGGCTCGCTCGACGACCTGACCGCCCTGTGGTCGGCCGAGGCGTCGTTCACCCCCGAGGCGGACCCGGAACTGGTGGACGCCGCCCATCGGTCCTGGCTCCGCTCGGTCGACCGCTCGCGGGGCTGGGCCCGGGGCGACTGAGCCGGCCCACCGTCAGGCCAGCTCCCGCCAGCCGTGGTCGGCCAGCTCGGCCATGATCGCGATCCACTGGCGCTCCCGTGTGCGGAACACCGGCGCGGCCCGGCCCACCACGAGCACCACGCCGGCCCGCACCATCTCGGCGGCCGCCACCCCCGGACTCTGATCGGTGCCGGACCCCGACTCGTCCGCCCCCACCGGCGCCGACAGCGGGGCGACGGCCCAGAGCGCCATGGCCCGCAGCTCGCCGTCCGAGGGCGCATCGCCGTGCGAGGCGGCCACCCGGGTGGTGTCGGCGTCGACGACGGCCGCGAAGTCGGCGACCAGGCTGCGCCGGATCCGGTCGGCCAGCCGGTCGAGCAGTGCGTCGGGTGACGCCTGGACGAACAGCTCGGTGGCGATGTCGAGCAGCTCGGCGTGGCGGTCGGGGAGCGGACCGTCGACCGCCCGCAGGGTCTCGATCGACACCCCGTCGACCTCGAGGATCTCGTCGCGGAGGAGGCCGAGCAGGTGGTCGCCGGCCAGACCCACCCCCAACTCGTCGACCACGACGCCGTTGTCGCGCTGGAGGATGTCGATGGAGACGACGTCGCCCCCCACCGAGCCGATTCGACTGGCCACGGCGCCGAGGGCGCCGGGCCGGTCGGGCAGCTGGAGGCGGATCAGGTAGTTCGGCACCGGCTCAGGGTAGAGGGGGAATGTGTCGGCACGGTTTCGGGACGGTTACGACCTCGCCCTCGGGGTCGGCGCCCCCGTCCCCCGGGCGTCCGGGGTGGGCCGCGTCTTCCGGCTGGCGTACTCGTCGACGTACTCCTGTCCCGACAGGGCGGCGATGGACCCCATGAGCGTGTCGGTGAGGGCCCGGAACCCGTCCGGGTCGGCCACCGGGGTCCCGTCGGCGTCCGGGGCCCCGTGCCGCGCCTCCCCCGTCCCCGCCCCCGTCCGCTCCCCGTCGTGCTCGCACCCGAGGGGTGGCCCGAACCGGACGGTGACCGAGTGGAAGGGGCGCATGACCATGCTCCCCGGGGGCTGGACGGCCCGCGTCCCGATCAGGCCGACGGGCACGATCGGCACGTCGCAACCCAGGCTGAGCCGGGCGACCCCGGTCTTGCCCTTGTGGAGCCGCGTGTCCGGAGCGCGGGTGCCCTCGGGGTAGATGGCGAGGACACCGCCGCCCCGCAGGACCTGGGTGGCGGTGTCGAGCGCCCGCTGCGACGCGTCGCCGCCGCTCCGGTTCATGGGGATCTGGCCGGCCGCCCGGAAGAACCACGCGGTCTTCCAGCTGTCGAAGTACTCGGCCTTGGCCACATAGGTCACCCGGCGCTTCACCACCAGGGGCAGGAAGAACGAGTCGCAGAACGACTGGTGGTTGGCGGCGAGGATGACCGGCCCGTGGGCGGGGACGTGCTCGCGGCCCTCCACCCGCACCCGCCACAGCAGGTAGAGGAACGGGCTGATGATCGCCTTTAGGAACCAGTAGGCCACGGGCAAACGGTAACCCTGCGTGTGCTGTACTGCACCGATGACCACGACACCCCGGAACGACGGCCCCTTCGAGGTCCTCGGCCGCACCATCGGCCTTCCCGTGGAGGTGCGCCGCGCCGCCCAGTGGGGGGTCCAGTACCTGGTGCCCACGACCGCCGCCCAGCGCATCGTGGACCCGACCGGCCTCGAGGTGACCGGGCCGCTGCCGGGCCGGGCGCTGGTGGCCCTGGCCGTGTGCCGCTACGACGACACCGACCTCGACGCGTACCACGAGGTGGCCGTCAGCTTCGTGGTGCGGCGCCACGACGCACCCCGGCCCGCATCGGCGGCCGTTCGCCTGCGGGAGTTCGCCACGGGGGACATCGGCGCCTACATCCACCGGCTGCCCGTCGACCAGGAGTTCACCTGTGCCGCCGGCCGGGACGTGTGGGGCTACCCGAAGTGGATCACGACCATCGGCATCGACGAGCCGGCCACCGGCGGCGGGCGCGGCACCGGCACCACGGTCCGCCTGGTCGACGGCGGCGTCCACGCCCTCACCCTGACCCTGGCGGCCGGCGGGCCGATCCGGCTGCCGGCCCAGGCACCGCCCAGCTACTCGTTCCGCGACGGGGTGCTGCGGCGCACGGGTTGGACGACGGCGTCCGAGGGCGTGACCGGCCGGTTCGGCGGGGCCACCCTCGTCCTCGGCGACCATCCGTTGGCCGACGAGCTCCGCACGCTGGGCCTGCCCCGGCGCGCCCTGTTCACGTCGCACGCCGCACAGATGCGGGCGTCCTTCGGGGCCGCCGAGGTGGTGACGGCGGGGTCCTGACCGAACAGGCGCCGCCGCGGGCCGGCGCTACCGCAGGCGCGTGAGGGCCCGGCGGAGGCTGCGCACGCCCTGGCCGATCCGCTGCTCGTTCTCGATGAGGGCGAAGCGGACGTGGCCGTCGCCACCCGGTCCGAATCCGACCCCCGGCGACGTGGCGACATCGGCCTCCTCCACCAGGTACTTCGCGAACTCGAGCGAACCCATCTCGCGGTAGGGCTCCGGGATGGGCGCCCAGACGAACATCGTCCCCCGGGGCGGGGTGACCTGCCATCCGATGCGGTGGAGCCCGTCGCACAGGGCATCGCGACGCGACTGGTAGATGTCGTTGATCACCTTCGGGTAGTCCGGCGCTTCGTTCATGGCCACGATGGCGGCGATCTGGATGGGCTGGAACGTGCCGTAGTCGAGGTAGCTCTTGAGTTTCGTGAGCGCCTGGACGATCTCGGAGTTGCCGACGAGGAATCCGACACGCCAGCCGGCCATCGAGAACGACTTGGTCAGCGTGTAGAGCTCGACGCAGCAGTCCTTCGCTCCCGGCACCTGCAGGATCGACGGCGGCGTGTAGCCGTCGAAGGCGATGTCGGCGTAGGCGAAGTCGTGGACGAGGACGATGTCGCGTTCCTTGGCGAATTCGACGATCCGGGTCATCCACGCCAGGTCCACGCACTCGGTCGTGGGGTTGTGGGGGAAGGAGAGCACCACCACCCGGGGCTTCGGCCACGCCGACTCCCACGCCTCCATGAGGTTGTCGAAGAAGGCGGCCCCACCCTCGACCGTGTCGACGGTCTCGCCCGACGGCGTGTCCAGGCGCACGTGGCGGATGTCGGCCCCGGCGAACAGGGGGGCGTAGATGTGGATCGGGTACGACGGCGACGGCACCAGGGCGGTGTCGCCCGGTCCCACCAGCACCCACATCAGGTGCGACAGTCCCTCCTTGGCGCCGATGGTGGTGACCACCTCGGTGTCGGGGTCGAGCTCGACGTCGAACTTGCGCAGGTACAGGTCGCAGATGGCCTGGCGGATCTTCGGGATGCCCCGGCTGGCCGAGTAGCGGTGGTTCCGCGGGTTCTGGGCGGCCTCGGCCAGCTTGTGCACGGCGACCTCCGGCGACGGCAGGTCGGGGTTGCCGAATCCCATGTCGATCACGTCCCGCCCGTCGTGGCGGGCGGAGGCCTTCAGGTCGTTCATGGTGGCGAAGACGTACGGCGGCAGCCCGTTGATGCGACGGAATTCCATGCCCCACGTTACCGCCGCTCCGACGGGACGGCCGACAGGCCGCGGCGCCACCCGGCCCGCCCGCTGCGGCACGGAGGCGAAGGGCGCGGGCGCCCGTGTCCCTACCGGAGCCCGGACGCGGCCTCGGCGACGACCTCGAGCGACTCCGGCCAGGCGCACACGGCCCACGTGGCCCCGGCGTCGGCCACCTCGCCGAGCACGGCCGCTGCCTCCTCGGCCGTGTCCCCGACGGGCCCGCCCCAGGTGACCTCGACGCCCTGGGCGACCAGCTCGACCACCGGTGCAGCACCGACCTGCCAGACGTTGACGGCGGCCCCGGTGGCCCGGGCCAGGGCGACCATCTCCGGCCGGCCACCGCCCACCCACACCGGGACCCCGGCGCCGGCCACGGCCGTGGCCACGGTGGCCAGGCGCTGGCGCCGGACGGCGGCCGACTCGAAGGGGATCCCGTAGGACTCGTTCTCCTCTCGGCTGAGCCGGTCGCCGGTGCCGATGCCGGCGACCAGCCGGCCGCCGCTCAGTGCGTGGACGCCGCACAACTCCTCGACCAGGACCTCGTCGGGGAGCAGGCCGATCCGGGCGACGAGGGTGCCGAGGGCGATGGTCGAGGTCGACGCGGCGAGCGCTCCCAGCAGGGGGCCCGAGGACAGCGCCGGGCGGCCCGGCTGGCCCATGGGCCAGAGATGGTCGAAGCAGAAGACCCCGTCGATGCCGAGCTCCTCGGCCCGTCGGGCGGCGTCCAGCGCGGTGTCGGCCTCGTCGCGGAACTGCGGGAGGGTGACGCCGACCTTCATGCCGGGGTCCGCGGGGGGCACGGCGCGCCGGGCGCGGGCCGACGGACCCCCGGGTTCATGCCGTCGACTCGACGCGGGCCTTCAGGTCGCGCAGCGCGATCGACATGATGCGGCTCTGGGCGCGCATCTTGATGAAGCCGGGCAGCGGCACCTTCATCTCGACCTCGAGGTGGTAGGTGACCTCGGTGCCGCCGTCCGCGGTGGGCTCGAACACGTAGCGGCCGTCGAGCTTGTTGGTGATGTCCCCCTCGGTCTGGACCCAGGCGAGCACCCCGGGGGCACCGGCGTAGTCGTAGGCAAGGGTGTAGCTGGTGCTCCGGCCGAAGGCGGCGGCCCGGAAGGTGACCAGGCTCGGCCGACCCTCGGCGTCGCGCTCGTCGATGGTCACCGACTTGATGTCGGCCGCCCACGACGGATAGCTGGCGAGGTCGGCGCTGACCTCGAAGCAGCGCGCCGGACTGGCCGACACCACCATCCTCTCAGTGGCTAGTTCCGCCACGGTCGGCCCTCCTCCTCGAATCGTCGGTCGCGGCCCGGACAGGGCTCAGCTTCGCGTGTCGCCGAGCGACGCGGCCAGCCTAGGTGCGAGCCGGTCGTAGTCGAAGGATGCCTCGGCCCGGCGACGGGCCGCCTCCCCCATCGCCCGGGCCCGATCCGGGTCGTCGAGCAGCGTCCCGATGGCCCGGCTGACGTCGCCGGCCTCGGTGGGGCGGCGGACCACCACGCCGGTGACGCCGTCCTCGACGGCTTCGCCGGCGCCGCCGGAACCACCCGCCACCTGTGGGACCCCGGCGGCCGCCGCCTCGAGGAACACGATCCCGAACCCTTCCTGCTCGAGGCCGAGCCACCGGTTCCGGCACAGCATGGCGAAGACGTCGGCCGCGCCCACCAGGCGGGGCAGGTCCTCGTCGGACACGCCGCCGAGCAGGCGGACCGGGGCGCCGGACTCCGCCACCCGCCCGGCGAGCCGTTCGGCGTCCCGGCCCCGGCCGGCGATGGCGACGGTGAGGCCCGGGAAGCGGGGGGACAACAGGGCGGCGGCGTCGATGAGCACGTCCATCCCCTTGCGGGGGACCAGACGGCTCACGCTCACCACCAGGGGTCCGCGGACGGGGAGGCCGAGGTCGGCCCGGGCCTGGGCCCGTCGGTCGGCATCGAGCGGGGTGAAGCGCTCGAGGTCGACCCCGGGCGGGATCTCGACGACCGGGGGCATCCCCCGGCCGCGCACGGCACGGCGGGCCTCCGCCGCCGGGTAACCACCGGCGGAGATGACCAGGGAGGCGTCCCGCACCACGTGGGCGAGCAGCGACCGGCTCACCGGGAGGCGGCCGGGGATCGCCACCTCGGCCCCGTGGAGCAGTACCGCGTAGGGCATACCCAGACGGGGACCGACCAGCCCGAGCGGAACGGCGGGATCGAGCACGACCCGGTCGGCGCCGAGCCGCTCGGCCGTGGCCCGGATGCGGCGGACCAGGTGCGGGGTGGGTACCAGCACCCGGGACGGCACCCGCTCGATGCGGATGCCCCGGTCCGCCTGCTCGGCGTCGAAGGCGGCGGCGGCCGGATCCGACGAGGCCGTGAGGACGGCGAACGTGGAAGGGTCCAGCCGGCGCCACAGCTCCCACAGGTAGGCCTGGATGCCGCCGACCTTCGGCGGGAAGTCATTGGTGACGAGCAGGTGGGTCACGGTACGGCCTCCGCCGCATCCGGTCCGGCCCGGTCGAGTCCCAGTCGTGCGGACGCCCACCGGGCGTGCTCGGCCAGCAGTGCGTCGTCGGACCCTGCCCAGCGGGCGACCGTCGCCGCCGTCGCCCGGTCCCGGCCGTCGCCCACGTTCCCCAGTGCCACCAGGGCGTTGCGGCGCAGGTAGCGGGGGTCGCGCTCGGCCAGGTACCACCGTCCGTTCACCACGAGCAGCTCCTCGTCGGTGGCCCCGAGGAGCGCCAGCAGGTCGACGACGGCGACCGTGTCGGCCTCGGCGGCGGCCGGGGGTCGGCGGCGGTCGGCCGCCCGGTTGACCGGGCACACCTCCTGGCACGCGTCGCAGCCGTAGATGCGCCCGCCGAGGGCGGCCCGGTGCTCGACCGGGAACGGGCCCGGAGCCTGGAGCAGCCAGGCCAGGCACCGGCGCGCGTCCAGCACGCCGTCGCCCATCAGGGCACCGGTCGGGCACGCGGCCACGCACCGGTGGCACGAACCGCATCCCTCGGCCGGCGACGAGTACCCCGACGGCGGGGTCCGCTCGAGGGGGGCGTCGGTCACCACGGAGCCGAGCACGAACCACGAGCCGCGCCCGGGCAGGAGGAGGAGCGAGTTGCGCCCGTACCATCCGAGGCCGGCGCGCTGGGCGGCCGCCCGGTCGACCAGGGCGTTCTCGTCCACCACGACCCGTGCCTGCCACCCGTCGGCCTGCAGTCGCCGGGCCACCTGCCCGAGGGCGGCGCGCAGCGAGGCGTAGTGGTCCCGCCGGGCGTACCGGGCGACGACCCCGGCGGGGCGGGTACCCGGTCCACCCGGTCCGGGGTACCCGTCCGGGACGAGGCGCCGGTAGCCCCAGGCCCCCACGACCAGGGATCGGGCGCCTTCGACGATCCGGGACGGGTCGGTCGACCGGTCCGGGTTCCGGTAGGTGAACTGCATGCCGCCGTGCAGTCCGGCCCGGCGACGGGCGTGCAGGGTGGCACGGGTCGCCTCGAACACCCCGGCGCCGCCGATGCCGACGGCGGCCAGCCCGGCCTCGGTGCCGATCCGCACCACGTCGGCGCCCAGCCGCCGACGACGGTCGAGCGTCGCCGCCGACGGTCGGATCGAGACGGTTGTGGCCACGCCCCATCGTCGCGCGGCCGGACGGGCGCCCCGCACCCCGGGGTCGCGGACGGTCCGGGGGTGCGGACCGGGGGGAGGCGTCCCTAGTCGCCGCTGGCCCGGGCCTCGTGCCGGACGCCCGGAACCAGACCGGCACGCTCGAGCAGGCGCACGGCCCAGGCCTCGTCGGCGTCCACGACCAGGGCGTCCCCGGGATCCCGGTCCACGATGAAGGTGACGACGCAGTCGTCGCACACGTCCGTGCCCCGGTGAACGCACCCGGCGCAGTCGACGGTGAAGGACCCCGCCGCAGGTCCCGCCGACGGCATGGCGGCGGGCGACGCCGCCGGGGCCCGGCCCCGCAGGGCCACGACCACGCCGGCCGGCGTCACCACGTCCGCCCGTGCCGGAATCGGGCCGGAGCCGTTGGTCGCATCGGTGCTGGTGGTCACGTGCTGCCTCCTGGGGGGTCGGTGCTGCGGTCGCTACGTCCGGCCCCCATGGTGCCCGGCGGTTGTGACACCTGCCGGGGACGCCGGGCCCGGGTCGCAAGTCGCCGCTCAAGGGACGCCGCCACACGCCGATACAGGAAGAAGGGCCTGCAGCCGGTCGGGGTCGCGGCCCCCGGGCTGCGGAGCGCGCACCGCTCCCGGGCCACCGAATCGCGAGCGCATCAAGGAGCAGTAGAGATGACCACGACGCTGAGTCCCGACCAGGTCGCAGGCACCACACGGGTCCTCGTCATCGGGGACGACCCCTCCGTCGCGGAGGCGGTCCGCCGCGTGGTCGCGCAACAGAACGGGACCGGTGTCGTCGTCGCGGACGGGCGGAACGGACTGCGCAACTTCTTCGAGGAACGGCCCGACCTGGTCGTGCTCGACATCGGTCAACCCGGCAGGGACGGCTGGGAGGTGCTCGAGCGGATCCGCGACCTCTCCGAGGTGCCGGTGCTCGTCCTGACGACCCACGACGTCGAGGAGGAGCGGGAGCGCGGCCGCGCCGGAGGGGCCGACGACCTCCTGGCCAAGCCGTTCGGGGCCCAGGAACTCGGCGTCCGGGTCCAGGCGCTCCTGCGACGGAGCCGGGCCGCCTCGACCGGCGCCCCGCAGCCGGCCGTGTACCGCGACGGGAACCTCGAGGTCGACTGGCCGGCCCGCGAGGTGCGGGTCGACGGCGAGGTGGTCGGCCTCACCAAGCTCGAATTCCAGCTCCTCCAGACCTTCGTCCGCCACCCGGGTCAGGCGCTCTCCACCCAGCAGCTGCTCGAACAGGTCTGGAACGACCCGTTCGGGATCGGCCCCGAGCGGGTCAAGTTCACCGTCCTGCGGCTGCGCCGCAAGCTCGGCTGGCAGGACGACCGCAAGGACGTGCTGGAAGCCATCCGGGGCTACGGCTACCGCTACACCCCCCTCGACGACCGCGAGCGGTCCCGCTGAGCCCCGTCGTCGGGCCGGACCGGCGGACTCAGTAGCCGGCGACCGGGTCCACCTGCCCGACCAGGGGCTCGTCGGCGGCCAGGTGCGCCACGTTGGTGCGGATCCGCGCCGCCAGCAGCGGGATCACCATCTCGATGGTGTCGGCGGTGTGCGGGGTGACGATGCAGTTCTGGCGTCCCCACAGCGGGTGACCGTCGGGCAGCGGCTCGGGGTCGGTGACGTCGAGGGCCGCACCGCCGATGGCGCCGGCGTCGAGGGCCGCCACCAGGGCACCGGTGTCGACGTGGCGCCCCCGGGCGACGTTGACCAGCCAGGACGACTCCCCCATCGCCGCGAGCTCGGGCGCCCCGAGGATGCCCGTCGTCTCCGGCGTCAGCGCCAGGGCGAGCACGACCACCAACGCACCGGCCAGGGCCTCGTGGAGCCGGTCGACGGGCACCACGCGCGCGGCCCCCGGGACGGGGTCGGGCCTCCGGCGCACGACCGTCGCCCGGACCCGGAACGGCGCCAGCTGCTCCAGCAGCGACGCGGCGATTCCCCCCCCGCCGACGATGGTCACGTCCCGGTCGTAGAGGCTGGTCCCGGCCGGGATCCCCCAGGACCGCGCCCCGACCCGTGCGGGCAGGTGGCGCAGGCCGGCCAGCGCCAGTGCGAGCGCGTGCTCGGCCACCGGTTCGGCGTACGCGCCCTTGGCGCAGGTCCAGGTCCGCTCGGTGTCGAGCAGGCCGGCCTCGGCGACGCGCTCGACCCCGGCGAAGGGGAGCTGCACCCACCGGGCGGCCGGTGCCTCGCCCAGCCAGGCGGCCAGGCCCTCCACGTCCGCCGGGTCCAGCCACACCAGGCTGTCCGGCCCGTCGGCCAACCCGACCACCCGGCCGCCACCGGCGCGGACGGCGTCGACGGCGAAGTCGGACGGGTAGGGGCCGACGGCGACACGTGGGGCGGGCATCGCCCCACCGTAGCGACCACGGTGCCCGGACCGCCGGCTGTCCCCGCCCGCCGGGCATTTGCTTAGATGGAGGCGCTGACCGGCGCCCGGGGGGAACCATGCACATCGAATTCAACGTCCGTGACTTCCTCGATCGCGCTGCGGCGACCTACCCCGGGCGCGTCGCCCTGGTCGACGAACCCGACCAGCCGGCCGAGCCGTGGTCCCCCCTGACCTTCGCCGAGCTCGCCGCCCGGGCCCGCGCCCAGGCGGCCGGTCTCGACCGGCTCGGGATCGGTCCCGGCGAACGGGTGGCCGTCGTCTCCCACAACTCGGCCCGCCTGCTCACCTCCTTCTTCGGCGTGACCGCCTGGGGCCGGATCCTGGTCCCGGTCAACTTCCGGCTCGCCCGGGCCGAGGTCGACTACATCCTCGAGCACTCGGGCGCGTCGGTCCTCCTGGTCGATCCCGAGCTCGACGAGGCCCTGGCCGGCATCGGCCCGTCGCGGCGCTACGTGCTCGGGTCGGCGAGCGATGCCGAGCTCTACGTGCCCGACACCGAGCCCGTGCCGTGGGCGTCCGACGAATCGGCGACGGCCACGATCAACTACACGTCCGGCACGACGGCCCGCCCCAAGGGCGTGCAGCTCACCCACCGGAACTGCTGGGTGAACGCCGCCGTCTTCGGTTGGCACACCGGCGTGACGGACCGCGACGTCTACCTGCACACCCTGCCGATGTTCCACGCCAACGGCTGGGGCATGCCGTGGACGACGGCAGCGATGGGCGTGACCCAGGTGGCGCTGCGCAAGGTCGACGGCACCGAGATCCTCCGCCGGGTCGACCGCCACGGGGTGACCCTGCTGTGCGCCGCCCCCGCCGTGGTCAACGCCGTGCTCGACGCCGTACCCGGGTGGGACGGCGATCTGCCGGGTCGGGGCACCACCCGGATCGTGGTGGCGGGGGCACCCCCGCCGTCGAGGACCATCGAGCGGATCGAGTCGGAACTGGGTTGGGAGTTCCTGCAGATCTACGGGCTGACCGAGACGTCCCCGGTGCTCACCGTCAACCGTGCCCGGGCGGAGTGGGATGACCTCCCCTCCGACCAGCGGGCCCGGAGGCTCATGCGGGCCGGCGCGCCCGCCGTGGGGACCGAGCTCATGGTCGACGAGCACGGCGAGGTGCTGGCCCGCTCCAACACGGTCATGGCCGGCTACTGGCGACAGCCGGAGGAGACGGCGGCCGCGCTCTCCGGCGGGTGGTTCCACACCGGCGACGGCGGACGGATCGACGAGGAGGGCCACCTCAGCATCCTCGACCGCAAGAAGGACGTCATCATCACCGGCGGGGAGAACGTCTCGTCCATCGAGGTGGAGGACGCCATCTTCTCGTTGGAGGGCGTGCTCGAGGTCGCCGTCATCGGCGTCCCGCACGACACGTGGGGCGAGATGGTGCTGGCACTGGTGGTGCCGGCCGACGGCAGCGGCGTCACCGAGGAGATCGTCATCGCCCACTGCAAGGGCGCGCTCGCCGGCTACAAGTGCCCGAAGCGGGTCGAGATCCGGGCCGAGCTCCCCCGCACCGCCACCGGCAAGCTCCAGAAGTTCCGCCTGCGGGCCCCCTACTGGGAGGGCCTCGACCGCCAGGTCAACTGACGGACGGGGTCAGCCGACCGGCGTCACCGATCCCGTCGGTCGCCCGGCCGGGGTCCGCGCCGCGGCACCGTCGGCGTCCAGCCACCGGCCGATCCGCAGCGCCGTCCAGACCGGTGCCTCGAGCATGGGGGCGTGCCCGATGTCCCGGGCGATCTCGAGTCGCCAGTCCGACCGCCCCTCGGCCATCCTGCGGGCCGAGGCGAGCGGCACGAGGACGTCCCGGTCGCCGTGGAGGTGCAGCACGGGCACGTCGAGCGTCGCCAGGCGGGCGAGTGTCGGTCCCGGCCGGGCCATCACCCGGGACAGCGAGCGGGCCGAGACCAGGTAGGCGGCGTCGCCCCGGGCCCGGTCCACCGATGCGGTGAGCTCGACGTGGGCGTCGACCACGTCGGCCGGTACCCGGGCCGGGTCGACACAGGTCACGCCGAGTACCCGCCGAACCGTCTGCTCGGGTGTCGTCCGTGCGCGGCGTGCCGCGAGGTAGCGCTCCCCCACCCCGGGCAGCGAGCAGACCACGAAGTTGGTGACGATCCGGGGGTGCACCGGGGCGATCCGTCCCGTCGGCAGTGCCGGGTCCACCAGCACCAGTCCGGCGATCCGGTCCGACGCACCGGCGGCGCACAGCGCGGACACCAACCCGCCGAGCGAGTTGCCGAGCACCACCACGGGGTCCTCGGACAGCACGGCCAGGGTGCCGGCCAGCAGGGCGACGTGGCCGGCGACGTCGGGGGTGCGGCCGGCGGTGGGGGTGCGGCCGTGGCCGAGCAGGTCGATCGCCTGCAACCGGTACCGGTCGGTCAGGTAGGGGGCGACCGCGGCCCAATTGAGGTGGCTGCCGCCCAGTCCGTGGACACCGACCAGCAGCGGGGCACCGGCAGGGCCGCCGTAGTCGGCGACGTGCACGGGCCCGTCGGCGTCGACCACGCGCGGTGCGGGCGGCACGTAGGGCGGGGCGGTCACCCCGACGAGGCTACCGGTCGCCCGGAACGGTCGGGCCGCACGGGGGAGCGACCGCGGGCAGGAAGTCGAGCAGGAGGCGGTTGACCTCCTCCGGCGCCTCGAGCTGCATCCAGTGCCCGGGTCCGGCGAGGCGCTCGTAGCGCCACGGTCCGGACACGTAGGCCCCCGACCCGGACATCTGCTGCTCCGTCAGTGCGAAGTCGCCACTGCTCCACACCCCCATGGTCGGAGCCCGGACCTTCGGCAGGTCGAGCGGCGGGGCCACCCATCCTTCCGGGGTGATGTTCGCCCGGTACCAGTTGAGGGCGGCGGTCAGCGTGCCCGTCGCCTCCCATCGGGCGACGACGGCATCGGCGTCGGGGTGGTGGGACCAGGCCCGGAAATTGGCCCAGCCGTCGGCGGAAAGCCACCGCTCGGCGACGCCGGGGAACTGGAAGAACAGCACGTACCACGACAGTGCCAGCTGCTCCATGCCCACGGACCGGAAGCTCTCGGCCTGCCCCACCGAGAGCGCCACGACGTGGTCCACCCGTTCCGGTACGAATGCGGCGAACGCCCAGGCCAGGGCGGCCCCGAAGTCGTGGCCGACGACGTGGGCCCGCTCGACGCCGAGGTGGTCGAGGACGGCGATGGCGTCGCCGACCGAGTACAGCATCGAGTACTCGTCGACGGAACCGGGCACGCCGGAATCGCCGAAGCCGCGCAGGTCGGGCACGATGCACCGGAATCCGGCGTCGGCCAGTGCCGGGACCTGGTGGCGCCAGAGCGCCCCGGAGTCGGGGAATCCGTGGAGGAGGAGCACCGGGGATCCCTCCCCCGTCACCTCGACGTGGATCTCCACCCCGTCGCTGTCGATGTCCATCGGTACGTCCTCCCGGTCCCGGCCCGGCTCAGCGCCCGTCGCCGGACGGGAAGTGCAGCGCGATCCGTCCGGCGTCCGCCGGTCCGCGGTCCGCGGGCCAGCGGGTGGTGATCGACTTCAGCCGGGTGTTGAAGCGGACGCCCTCCATGCCGTGGATGTGGGCGTCCCCGAAGAGCGACTGCTTCCAACCCCCGAACGAGTAGTACGCCATGGGCACGGGAATGGCCACGTTGATCCCCACCATTCCCACCGACACGTCGCGACGGAACCGACGGGCCGCGTACCCGTCGCGGGTGAAGACGGCGGTGCCGTTGCCGAACGGATTGGCGTTGACGAGGGCGATGGCCTCGTCCAGCGAGTCGACCCGCAGGACCGACAGCACCGGGCCGAAGACCTCGTCCCGGTAGACGGCCATCTCCGTCGTGACCCGGTCGACGAGGGTGGGGCCGAGGAAGAAGCCACCTGCCGCACCCTCGACGGCCACCCCCCGGCCGTCCACGACGATCTCGGCCCCGTCGGACGACGCCGAGTCCACGTAGCCCGCCACCCGGTCGCGGTGGACACGGGTGATGAGGGGTCCCATGTCCGAGGCCGGGTCGCTGCCCGGGCCGGTGACGAGTGCCCGGGCGCGGGTGGCCACGGCGTCGACCAGCGGGCCGGCGTCACCGACGACGACGACCGCGCTGATGGCCATGCAGCGCTCGCCGGCCGAGCCGTACCCGGCGGCGACGAGCGCGTCGGCCGTCGAGTCGATGTCGGCGTCGGGCAGCACCACGGCGTGGTTCTTGGCCCCGCCGAGGGCCTGGACCCGCTTGCCGGACGCATTGCCCCGCTCGAACACGTGCCGGGCGATCGGGGTCGACCCCACGAAGGACACCGCGGCCACGTCCGGGTGGTCCACCAGGGCGTCGACCGCCACGGCGTCGCCGTGGACGACGGTGAACACCCCCTCGGGGAGTCCGGCGTCGCGCCACAGTTCGGCGACCAGCTCGGACGGCGAGGGGTCGCGCTCGGACGGCTTGAGTACGAACGTGTTGCCGCAGGCGATGGCCACCGGGTACATCCACATCGGGACCATCACCGGGAAGTTGAACGGGGTGATCCCGGCCACGACGCCGAGGGGCTGGCGGATCGACGAGGCGTCGACGCCGGTGGAGACGTCCTCGCTGAACTCCCCCTTCAACAGGTGGGGGATGCCGCAGGCGAACTCGACGACCTCGATGCCGCGGGTCACTTCGCCCCGGGCGTCCTCCAGGACCTTGCCATGCTCGGCCGTGATCCGGCGGGCCAGGTCGTCACGGTGCCGGTCGGCGAGTTCGCGGAAGGCGAACAGGACCCTGCTCCGTGCGGTCAGCGACGTGTCCCGCCACGAGCGGAAGGCCTCGGCCGCGCCTGCCACGGCACGGTCGACGTCCATGGTCGAGGCCAGGACCACCTCGGCCGACTGCGCACCGGTGGCCGGGTCGAAGACGGGGGAGGTGCGGACCGGAGCCCCCTCGACGGATGATCCGATCTGTTTCACGGCGTGACGCTCCTCGGAGAGCGGAGCTCCCCCTCGTGGTGGCGGGTGGTTCGACGGTCCGGGGCCGGCCCCGGGCGGGAGGCACCGGCGGAGCGGCGTGCAACAATCGTCGCATGGCAGACACCGTCGGTGGCCGCGGGCCGGATCCGGGACCCCCGACCGATCGGGTGCGGCTCCGGCGTCTGCCCGACCAGGGGTCGCACCGGCGGGAGGGCCTGGACGCCGTGCTGGACGCCGGCTTCCTCTGCCACCTGGGCGTCGTCGTGGACGGCTGGCCGATGGTGGTGCCGACCACGTACGGCCGGTCGGGCGACCACCTGGTGATCCACGGATCGGCCGCCAGCCGCAGCCTGCGTACGGCGCGGGAGCCGTCGCCGGTGTGCGTGACGGTGACCCTGGTCGACGGTCTGGTGCTCGCCCGGTCGGTCTTCAACCACTCGGTCAACTACCGGTGCGCCATGGTCTACGGCCTGCCCGACCGGGTGGACGACCCGGCGGACAAGCTCGCCGCCCTCGAAGTGCTGTCCGAGCACATCGCGCCCGGACGGTGGTCGTACGCCCGGCCGCCCTCGCCCCGGGAGCTGGCGGCCACCACCGTCCTGCGCATCGCACTCGACGAGGCATCGGTCAAGGTGAGCGAGGGGCCGCCTGACGACGACGCGGCCGATCTCGACCTCGACGTGTGGGCCGGTGTCGTGCCCCTCCGGACGGTCCGGCTCGACCCGGTGGCCGCGCCCGACCTGCGTGCCGGCATCGACGTGCCCGGGCACGTCGCCACGGGGCGGCTCGCCCCGGGTTCGGACCCCGCGCACCGGCTCGACTGACCGGGTGCGCGTCGAGGCGGCGCAGGAGTCCGGCAACCGGGCCTCTCAGGCGAGGAACTTCGACAGCGGCCGGTAGTCCATGCCGTGGGCCTCGGCCACCGGCTCGTACACGACCGTCCCGTCCACCACGTTGACCCCCTCGGCCAGCGCCGGGTCCGCGGCCACGGCGTCCTTCCAACCGTGGTTGGCGATGTCGAGCACGTACGGCAGGGTGGCGTTCACCAGGGCGTGGGTCGACGAGTGCGGCACGGCACCCGGCATGTTGGCCACGCAGTAGAAGAGCGAGCCGTTGACCTCGAAGGTGGGGTCCGAGTGGGTCGTCGGGCGGGTCGACTCGAAACAGCCGCCCTGGTCCACCGAGATGTCCACGAGCACGGAGCCGTCCCGCATCCTGGCGACGAGGTCGTCGTCGATCAGCTTGGGAGCCTTCGCCCCGACGACGAGGACGGCGCCGATCACGATGTCGGCGTCGAGGCAGACCTCCTCGATGGCGTGCGTGCTGGAGGCCACCGTCTCGAGCCCGCCCCGGAAGTGGTGGTCGACCTGGCGCAGGCGCTCGAGGTTGCGGTCGAGGATGTAGACCTCGGCGTGCATGCCGACGGCCAGGGTGGCGGCCGCCATGCCGGCCACTCCGGCGCCGAGGATCACGATCTTCGCGCAGCGCACGCCGGGCACGCCGCAGACCAGTGTGCCCCGGCCGCCTCCCGGCCGCATGAGGTGATGCGCGCCCATCAGGGGGGCCATGCGGCCGGCCACCTCGCTCATCGGGGTGAGCAGCGGGAGCGAGTTGTCCGCCAGGCGCACCGTCTCGTAGGCGATGGCGGTGTTGCCGGCGGCCAGCAGTGCGTCGGTGCACTCGCGCGACGCGGCCAGGTGGAGGTACGTGAAGAGGACCTGGTCCTTCTTCAGCCCGAGGCGGGGGTACTCGACGGTGACCGGCTCCTTGACCCCGAGGACCAGGTCGGACGACGCCCAGATCTCCTCCGGGTCGTCCAGGATCCGGGCCCCGGTGGCGACGAAGTCGGTGTCGGGGATCGACGAACCGACCCCGGCCGACCTCTCCACGAGGACCGTGTGGCCCGCGGCGGCGAGCTCTCGGACACCGGCCGGGGTGATGGCCACCCGGTACTCGTCCGCCTTGACCTCCTTCGGGACTCCGACGATCACGTGCTCGACCTCAGTCGGCGGCGTCGACCGGTGTCCCCGCAGTCGGGCCGTGCCCGTTCGGGTCGTCGTCGCCCAACTGCTCCATGCGTTGCTCGAGGGTCAGCCCCACCGGGGTCTCCACGCCGTCCGGCTCGACGCCGAACAGCCCGACCTCGACGCCGATGTCCTCGGGCACGAGGGTCGGCGTCGACCGGGTGAGCACCTCGCCCCGGAAGAACGGCGGTCGCAGGGACGCGTACACGAACATCAGCACGATGCCGAGCAGCACCGACGCCACGTCGATGAGGAAGACGCCCCCGATGTCCCAGTGGGGCGGGAACGGCATCGACCAGGTCGTGTAGCTGTTCACCGGCTGCCAGTAGAAGTAGAGGCTCCAGCCCAGGATGAAGTAGAGCATCAGTCCACCGACCACGGGCAGGATGCCCTGCATCCACAGGTTCCGCGCGCTCGCCGTGAGGTCCTTGCGGTAATACCAGGCGCAGGCGAAGCCGGTGAGGCCGTAGTAGAACGCGATCATCACGCCGATCGCCGACACGGCGTCGGGGATCAGGTTGCCACCCGAGATGTAGTTGAACGGGATGTACAGCGCGATCGAGACCCCGCCCATCATGAGTGTCGACACGGTGGGGGTCAGGTGGCGCCTGTGGATCTTGGCGAACGCCTTCGGGATGGCCTTGTACACCGACATCGACAGGGTGGTGCGGGCCGTGGGCAGGATCGTCGTCTGGGTCGATGCCGCGGCCGAACTCAGCACCATCAACAGGAGCAGGTGGTACATGAAGGTGCCGACGCCGGACGTGCCGAAGATGGAGTGCCCCATGACCGAGATCACGTCGCTCTGGTTGTTGGGGTTGCCCAGCCCGATGCCCTTGGTCCCGAGGCCGGCATAGGACTCGCTCGACATCACGACGAGGACGTAGGTGACGAGCAGGACCAGCGTCGACAGGACGGCGGCCTTGCCCGGTGTCCGCCGGGAGTCCGCCGTCTCCTCGTTGACCGAGACGGTGGTGTCCCACCCCCAGTAGATGAACAGCATCAGCGCCAGTCCGACGATGAACGCCTGGGGACCGACGATGTCGAACGGGTTGAACCACGACAGCGACGGTGTGAGATGGCCCGCCGGGGCGTGGCCGGAGCCCACCTTGACCAGCGCCACCACCGAGAAGACCACGAGCATCGTCAGCTCGATGCCCAGGAGGCCCTTCTGGAAGTTCGCCGAGATCTCGATGCCCAGGTAGCAGATGTAGGTCATCGCCACGATCCAGAGGATGCCCACCAGGAGGACCCAGCCGCTGGCAGGATTCTGGCCGATTCCATTGGCCCCGAAGAGGAGGAAGACGTACTGGCCGGCCACCTGGGCGAGGCTGGCCATGACCAGGACGTCGGCGGCGACGATCGCCCAGCCGCCCTGCCAACCGGTCTTGGGCCCGAACGCCCGGGTCCCCCAGGTGAAGGTGGTGCCGCAGTCGGGGTCGGCCCGGTTGAGCTCCCGGTAGGCGAAGGAGGTCAGGAGGATGGGCACGAAGGCGAGGATCGTGACGATCGGTGCCTGCGGTCCGATGGTGATGACCACGAAGCCGAGCGTGGCGGCCAGGCTGTACGCCGGGGCGGTCGACGCCACGCCGATGACGGTGGAGGAGATGAGGCCGAGCGCCCCTCGCTTGAGCCCCTTGTCCTCGTAGGAGTCGGCAACCGGCCCGATCGCTGCCGGCGTGGCCCTGGCTTCGGTGGTCATGGTTGGTGGCCCTCCGTGGGTCGTGGGTAGGTCATGCTCCGATGAAGCTCATCACGTGCTTGATCCGGGTGTAGTCCTCGAACCCGTACGACGACAGGTCCTTGCCGTAACCCGACTGCTTGAAGCCACCGTGCGGCATCTCGGCGACGATCGGGATGTGGGTGTTGATCCACACGCAACCGAAGTCGAGCGCCTTGGCCATCCGCATGGCCCGGCCGTGGTTCTGGGTCCAGACGCTCGACGCCAGCCCGTAACGCACCCCGTTCGCCCAGGCGATGGCCTGCTCCTCGTCGGAGAAGCGCTGCACCGTGATGGCGGGTCCGAACAGCTCCTCCTGGATGACCTCGTCGTCCTGGTGGAGGCCGGCGACGACCGACGGGGCGAAGCAGTAGCCGCGCTCCCCGACGTGCGTGCCGCCCGTCACCACCTCGGCGTGGCGGGGCAGTCGGTCGAAGAAGCCCCCGAGTCGCTCGAGCTGGGCGGCGCTGTTGAGCGGTCCGAAGTCGGCATCGGGCACGTCGGTCCCGCCCACCGTCTGGGCCTCGGCCTGTTCGACCAGGGCGGCCACGAAGTCGTCGTAGATCCCGGGTGCGGCCAGGACCCGCGTCGCCGCCGTGCAGTCCTGGCCGGCGTTGAAATAGCCCGCCACGGCGATGCCCTCGGCCGCCGCCTCGAGGTCTGCGTCGTCGAACACGACGACCGGCGCCTTCCCCCCGAGCTCGAGGTGGACGCGCTTCACGTCGTGCGACGCCGACTCGGCCACCTGCATGCCGGCCCGGACGCTGCCGGTGATCGACACCATGGCCGGTGTCGGGTGCTCGACGAGGGCCCGGCCCGTGTCGCGGTCGCCGCACACCACGTTGAACACGCCGTCGGGAAGGAACTCGGACAGGATCTCGGCCATCAGGAGCGTCGAGGCCGGTGTGGTGTCCGACGGCTTGAGCACCATGGCGTTGCCCGCCGCGATGGCGGGCGCCCACTTCCACACGGCCATCATCATCGGGTAGTTCCACGGGGTGACGGCGGCGCACACGCCGATGGGCTCCCGGCGGATCATCGAGGTGTGGTCGGCCAGGTACTCGCCGGCCGACTTGCCCTCGAGATGGCGGGCCGCCCCGGCGAAGAACCGGATCTGGTCGACCATCGGGGGGATCTCCTCCGCCAGGGTGACGGCGAGCGGTTTGCCGGTGTTGGCGCTCTCGACGGCGACGAGCTCCTCGGCCCGGGCCTCGATGGCGTCGGCGATGCGGAAGAGCGCCAGGCTGCGCTCCGACGGGGTGGCGTCGCGCCAGACGGGGAATGCGTCCGCGGCGGCGGTCATCGCCGCGTCCACGTCCTCGGCGCCGGACACCGGGGCCTCGGCGTTCACCTCACCCGTGCTCGGGTCCACCAGCTCCGAGGTGGCCCCCGAACGGGCCTCGACGTAGGCGCCCGCTACGAAGTTGGACAGGCGCTCGGTGGTCACGGTGGTCCTCCCCCTGAGGTCGCATGGAGTCGACGGTGGACCGTCGCTGGCGGGCGGGCAGGCAGGTCCTGCCGATCGGGTGTCATGGTGTCCCATCTCGGCCGATCTGACAAGTGTTTTCGGGAAATTCTTCTCGAACCCCCACGAATACCGCTTGTATTTCCGTCGGAATCCACGTTAACTGTGCATTGCACGCGAGAACGGACCAGGTGGGCTGTGACGAACGACGACGGCAGCGTGCGCAACCCGTGTACGGCCGCCGGAAAGGACCCGATGTGAGTTCGATCGTCCCCGCGCCCTCGGTCGCCGGTCTCCTCGACGACGTCAACAAGGCGATCGTCGAACAGCTCCAGCAGGACGGGCGCCGCACCTACGGCTCGATCGCCGAGGCCGTCGGGCTGTCCGAGGCCGCCGTGCGCCAGCGCGTCCAGAAGATGCGCGAGGCCGGCATCATGCAGATCGTGGCCGTCACCGACCCGCTCCAGGTCGGGTTCCGGAGCCAGGCGATGGTAGGGATCCGGGCCGACGGCGACGCCCGGGAGGTGGCGGACCGACTGGCCGAGGTCGACGACATCGACTACGTGGTCATGGTCACCGGCACCTTCGACATCCTCGTCGAGCTGGTGTGCGAGGACGAGGACCACATGCTGGACCTCCTGAACGGCGTGATCCGGCAGATCCCGGGCGTTCGCAGCACCGAGATGTTCATGTACCTGAAGTTGAAGAAGCAGACCTACACCTGGGGGACGCGATGACCGAGTACTCGAACGACGAACTGCAGGCGAGCGCCCACCGGCACCTGTGGATGCACTTCACCCGCATGACGGGCGACACGCCGGGCGAGGAGATCCCGGTCATCACCCACGGCGAGGGCGTCTGGGTCTACGACCAGCACGGCAAGCGCTATCTGGACGGGCTCTCGGGCCTGTTCACCAGCCAGCTCGGCCACGGCCGCCGGGAGCTGGTGGAGGCCGGCGCCGAGCAGGCGGCCAAGCTCGCCTACTTCCCGGTTTGGAGCTACGCGCACCCGAAGGCCGTGGAGCTGGCCGAGAAGATCGCCAGCCTCACCCCGGGGGACCTCAACCGGATCTTCTTCACGACCGGTGGCTCCGAGTCCGTCGAATCGGCGTGGAAGCTGGCCCGCCAGTACTTCAAGCTCATCGGCCAGCCCGAGCGCTACAAGGTGATCAGCCGGAACATCGCCTACCACGGTGCCACCATGGGCGCCCTGTCGATCACCGGCGTGACCGAGATCCGCACGCCGTTCGAGCCACTGGTGCCGGGCGCCTTCAAGGTGCCGAACACGAACTTCTACCGGGCCCCGTACTTCGAGGACGACGTCGAGGCCTTCGGCCGCTGGGCGGCGGACGCCATCGAGCAGGCCATCCTGGCCGAGGACCCGGCGACGGTCGCCGCCGTGTTCCTGGAGCCGGTCCAGAACGCCGGGGGCTGCTTCCCTCCGCCGCCGGGCTACTTCCAGCGGGTCCGGGAGATCTGCGACCGCTACGGCGTCCTGCTGGTCTCCGACGAGGTGATCTGCGCCTGGGGCCGCCTCGGGCACTTCTTCGGGTCCGAGCGGTTCGACTACGTGCCGGACATGATCACCATGGCCAAGGGGCTGACCAGCGGGTA
This sequence comes from Acidimicrobiales bacterium, assembly GCA_035534835.1. Lineage (GTDB taxonomy): Bacteria > Actinomycetota > Acidimicrobiia > Acidimicrobiales > RAAP-2 > Bog-756. The sequence continues at coordinate 21,020 of DATLRE010000003.1, read as the reverse complement.
CTCGCCGCTGGGCGCACTGGCGGTGAGCGACCGGGTGATCGAGCCGTTCCTCGCCGGTGCGAGCTTTCTCCACGGGATCACTTTCGCCGGCCACCCGGTCAGCGCGGCCGTCGCGCTCGCCAACATCGAGGTGTTCGAGACGGAGGGGATCCTCGAGAACGTGCGGAGCCACGAGGACGAGTTCCGTGCCTCCCTCGACACGCTGCGGGACCTGCCCATCGTGGGAGACGTGCGGGGGGCGGGCTACTTCTACGGCATCGAGATGGTCAAGGACAAGGACACCAAGGAGACCTTCGACGACGACGAGGCCGAGCGCCTGCTCCGCGGGTTCCTGTCGGGCGCCCTCTACGAGTCCGGACTCATCTGCCGGGCCGACGACCGGGGCGATCCCGTCATCCAACTGGCCCCTCCGCTCACCTGCGGGCCCGAGGAGTTCGCCTACATCACCGAGCGTCTCCGCTCCGTCCTGACCGAGGCGTGGAAGCAGATCTGACGCCGGCATCGGGCGAGGCCTACCGGCGACTCTCGCTGTGGTGGGACGGGCTCCCGGGGCCGCTGCGGATCCGGCCGGCGCTCGACGGGGACATCGAGGTCGACGTCGCCGTCGTGGGCGGCGGCCTGACCGGGCTGTGGACGGCGTACTACCTGAGCGAGGCCGACCCGGGACTGTCGATCGCCGTGCTCGAGCGCGACGTGGCCGGGTTCGGCGCCTCGGGGCGCAACGGCGGCTGGTGCTCCGCGCTGTTCAGCGTGTCGGAGGCGACCCTCGACCACAGGTGCGGTCCGGGATCGGGCCGGTCCCAGCGGCTGGCCATGCAGGCCACGGTCCGCGAGGTCGGTCGGGTCGTCGCCGACGAGGGCATCGACTGCGGATTCCACCAGGGCGGCACCGTCGTGCTCGCCCGGACGCCGGCCCAGCTCGCACGTACCCACCACGAGATCACCGAGGCCCGGTCCCGGGGCGTCGGTGAGGACGACCTGGCCTTCCTCGGCCCGGAGGAGGCCCGCGACCGGATCGGCGCCACCGGGGTGCTGGGGGGGACCTACACGCCGCACTGCGCGGCGGTCGACCCGGCCCGGCTGGTCCGGGGGCTGGCCGACGTCGTCGAGCGCCGTGGCGTCCGGCTCTTCGAACAGACGGCGGCGACCTCCCTCGACCCCGGGGTCGTGACGACGGAGCGGGGGACCGTCCGCGCCCGCACCGTGGTCCGCGCCACCGAGGGCTACACCCGGACCCTGGCCGGCCGGGGACGCGACGTCGTCCCCGTCTACTCGCTGATGATCGCCACCGAGCCGTTGCCCGCCTCGTTCTGGTCCGGACACGGCCTGGCCGGCCGGGAGACCTTCGCCGACCACCGGCACCTGGTCATCTACGGTCAGCGCACCGAGGACGATCGCCTGGCCTTCGGCGGTCGGGGCGCGCCCTACCACTTCGGGTCTGCGATCCGGCCCGGGTACGACCGCGACGACGGCGTCCACGAAGCGCTGCGTCGCACGCTGGTGGAACTGTTCCCCGAGCTGTCCGGGACGGCGGTCACCCACCGATGGGGCGGTCCACTCGGCATCACCCGGGACTGGTTCTCGTCGGTGGGCATGGACCCGGCCACCCGGATGGCGTGGGCGGGCGGCTACGTCGGCGACGGGCTGTCGACCACCAACCTGGCCGGGCGTACGTTGCGCGACCTCATCGTCGGGGACGCCACCGGGCTCACCGCGCTGCCGTGGGTGAACCACCGCTCCCGCACGTGGGAGCTCGAACCGTTCCGCTACCTCGGCATCAACGCCGGGCTCCGCCTGGCCGGTGCCGCCGACCGGGCCGAGGAGCGGGCCGGGCGCGAGACCTGGCACGCCCGGCTGCTGGGCAGGCTCGTCGGCGGCTGACCGGCGCCCGTCACAACTCCACGGGCTCGCCGAAGGTCCCGTCCGCCCGGCCCGGGAAGATGCCCGCCACCTCACGGACGGCGGAGCGGACGGCGTCCTCGCGGCACATGCCCGAGACGTCGACAGTCAGGTGGATCCCGGCAGCATCACCCCGGAACCGGCGGACCCGGTTCGCGGAACGGCACACGGCGTCGAGGAACCGGGCGGTGGCCTCGTCGAGCGGCCGGAGGATCGTCACGTCCACCTCGTAGTGCATGGGGTGGACTCTAGCGAACACCTGTTCGCTTTTCCACCCCGACCGGCGGTAGCATCCGGACGTGGCGATCCCCGTGGAGACACCGGTCTGGGCCGAGGGCCTCAACGACGCCCAGCGTCGCGCCGTGGACCACCGGGACGGCCCCCTGCTGATTTCCGCAGGGGCCGGCACGGGCAAGACCCGGACCCTGGTGAGCCGTCTGGCCCGGCTCCTCGACGGAGGTGTCCCGCCCGAGCGGGTGCTGCTCGTGACCTTCAGCCGCCGCGCCGCCACCGAGCTGACCGACCGCATCGGCCACCTGAGCGACCCCCTCGTGGCCGGCCGGGTCGTGGCCGGCACCTTCCACTCGGTGGCCCACCGGATCCTGACCCGGTTCGGAACCGGGCTCGGCCTGGCGGAGCAGTTCAGCGTCCTCGGTCCCGGCGACTCCCGGGACCTGTTCGCACTGGTGCGCGCCCCGGTGGCCGCGGGATCCCCGCGCCGGTTCCCCCGCACCGAGACGGTCGAGTCCGTCTACGGCCGGACCGTCAGCACACAGCGGCCGCTCGAGGAGACGGTGGCCCGCCACTTCCCCTGGTGCCTCGACGACGTGGGCCCCCTGCGCACGATCTTCACGGCCTACACCGAGCGCAAGCGGGCGCAGCACCTCCTCGACCTCGAGGACCTCCTCCTCTACTGGCGCGCCGCCGTCCGCGACCCGACAGTGGGCCCGGTGCTGGCCGGGCAGTTCGACCACGTCCTGGTGGACGAGTACCAGGACACCAACCTGGTCCAGGCCGACATCCTCCGCGCCCTGGGCGGGCACGGGGTCGAGGTCACGGTGGTGGGTGACGACGCCCAGGCCATCTACTCGTTCCGGTCGGCCACGGTCCGCAACATCCTCGACTTCCCGGACCAGTTCGCCGGCACCACGACCATCGCGTTGGAGCAGAACTACCGGTCGACCGGGCCGATCCTCGACCTGGCCAACGCCGTGATCGCCGGGGCCGGCGAGGGGCTCCGCAAACAGCTGTGGACCGCGGCGCCGGGCGGCGTGCGTCCCTCCCTCGCCACCTGCCCGGACCAGCAGGCCCAGGCCACCGCCGTCGGCCAGACCGTCCTCGACCACTACGAGGCCGGCATCGCCCTGCGTGAGCAGGCGGTCCTCTTCCGCACCGGGCACCACAGCGACCTCCTCGAGGTCGAACTGCGCCGGCGCCGCATCCCGTTCGTCAAGTACGGCGGCCTGCGGTTCCTCGAGGCAGCACACGTGCGGGACCTCCTCGCCATGCTCCGCATCGTCCAGAACCCGTGGGACGAGCTGGCCTGGAGGCGCGTCCTCCTCCTCGCACGCGGTGCCGGCCCGGCGTCGGTCGACCGGATCCTGGCCACCCTGGGCGTGCGCGAGCCCGACCACGCCGGCCCCGATCCGTTGGCCGCGTTCTGTGGCGATCCCGGGCACAGCGGCGGGGCGGCGGGGGCCGCTGCCGACCTCGCCCTGCTGGCCGAAGCGCTCGGTATCTGTCGAGGAGGATCGCTCCCCGTCGGGGCCCAGGTGGAGACCCTCGCCCTCGCCCTCGCCCCCCTGGTCCGCCACCGGTACGACCACCCGGAGTCCCGCCTGGCCGACTTCGACGCACTGGCACGGGTGGCCGCCGGGTCGTCCACCGCCGACCGGTTCGTGGCCGACCTCACCCTCGACCCCCCGAGCTCCACGGGTGACCTGGCCGGGGCACCGTCGCTCGACGACGACTGGCTGACGCTGTCCACCGTCCATTCGGCCAAAGGAGGCGAGTGGAGCGTCGTCCACCTGATCCACGCCGCCGACGGTGCCTTCCCGTCGGACCTGGCGACGGGCGACGCCGAGGGCATCGACGAGGAGCGACGGCTCTTCTACGTCGCCCTCACCCGGGCCAGGCGCCACCTCCACATCTATGCGCCGCTCCGCTACCACCACGGCGACCCGTCCGGGCGGACCGACCGGCACAGCTACGCACTGCGCAGTAGGTTCCTGCCCCCCGAGGTGGATCCGCTGCTCGACCTTCAGGTCGTCCGGGGTGTCGACGACGTCGCCCTGCCGTCGGTCCAGGCGCCGCTGGCGGACCTCGTCGACGGGGAGCTCGGAAACCTCTGGTAGGTGGGCCCGAACGTCAGCTCGGGGCCAGCCGGCCGGGGTCGGGCTCGACGGAGCGACGGAGCGACGGACGACGCGTCAGGTCGGGGAAGCCGGCATCCACTGTGGGTAGTCGCTGCGGGACACGAGGCCGTCGGTCGTCGAGCCGTCCCCTCGGGGTACCCCTGTGTTGGCGTTGTCCAGCTGGAACTGCACCTGCCCGATTCCGGGCTGGTTGGTGAGCGTACAGACGATCTGGGCCACCGCGGTGAGCTGGTCGGCACTCGAGCTCGAGGCGAAGTCCGATCCGAGCTTCACGGTGGCGACACCCGAATCGACGCTCACCGTGTCGCCGGACGTCACCAACGTGGTGAGGCCCACGGCCCGTTCCTGAGGGGAGGGCGTCTGCGCGAGCTGGTTCATCAGCTCGTCGATCTTCGCACCTGCTCGGACCTGGCGGCTGACCGTCACCAATGGGCCGAGCGGAGCCGCGAGGCAGATGGTGACGTCCGCGGTGGCCGTCGACGACGGGAGGGTGGTGCTGGTCGGGGTGGAAGGATCCAGCAGCCCGGACGGCACGCTCCCGTCGGGCACCGTATGCGCCACACGCTGCGTGGGAACCCCGCATCCCAGGAGACCGATCATCGCGACGACGAGCACGGCCGGAGCCACACGAGTCATCGCGCCACACCGGGTAGTTCGATGACGAACCGGGCGCCACCCCCCGGGTTGTCCTCGACGTGGAGGGACCCACCATGGAGCTCGACGTGCTGGGACGCAAGTGCCAGTCCGAGGCCCGTCCCCTTGGGCATCGTGGGATCCCGGTCGGCCCGACCACGGTCGTAGCGGGTGAAGATCGACTCCCGGAGATCGACGGACACCCCCGGTCCGCGATCCTCGACGGCGATCGACACGCGGCCGCCTTCCGCCGGCGTGACCGATACCGCGGTGGGACCTCCCGCATAGTGGTCGGCATTCTCCAGCAGGTTCACGATGACGCGCTGCAGCCTCCGCTTGTCGACCAGGATCCGGGGGGCGAAGTCCGGCGGCCACGTGACGGGAACCGGCGTCCGCGACGAGGAGACCACCGCGCGTACGAACTCGACGGCATCGACTTCCTCGGAGTCGAGCACTGCGGAGCCGGCGTCGAACCGGGAGATCTCCAACAGGTCCACCACGAGCCGGTTGAACGCCTCCACCTGCTCCCCCAGTACGTCGACGGCGGCACAGGCCTCCGGCGGGAGGGTCCCGCGCCGCCGGTGGACGACCGCAACAGCCGAGGAGAACGCCGCCAGTGGACCGCGCAGATCGTGACTCACGTCGGCGGCGAAGCGAGCCTCCCGTCGGGCGCGCTCGTCGAGCTCGTCGACCATCCGGTTGAACGACGTGATCAGCGGCTCGAGGTCGGGATCGGGACTCTCCTCGAGTCGGGCGTCCGATGCACCTTCCGAGATGCGCTCCGCCACCGTCGAGACGTCCCGGAGCGGTTGGAGGATCCGCCTGCTGACCAGTGCCCCGGTCCCGGCGCCGACAATGGTCGCGATCCCGGCGGCCAGCGCCAGTGCCACGGCCAGGGCTTGCAGGGTCCGGTCGACGTCGCTCATCGATTCGAGGACGTAGAAGGCTGCAGACGAGTCGACGATCGGCACGCCGACTGCCAACAGGGGACCCGACCCCGTGGACACCGTCTGCCAACCGGCATGATGGGAGCCGACGACCGATCGCAGCGACCTGGGGACGTCAGCCTGACCCGAGCCGATCGAACTGGAGTACCAACGACCCCCCATGTGGATGAGCGCGCTCCCGTTCTCGGTGACCTGCAGGCCCGACAGGAGTGGGACGATGCCGGTGTCCCCAGCATGCAGGTGGTTCCTCACCAGCCGCGCGTCGGTGAAGGCCTGCCGCACCACCGCGTGCTCACGGTCTCTGACGATCCACGTCCGCACCAGCGCATACGTCACCGTGGAGACGGTCCCGACCAGCAGCAGCGACACCGCCCCGAATGCCACGATCGCCCGGAACCGCAGCGAGAGCGGCCACCATGCGCCCCCCCGACCTCGTGCCGATCCGCTCGGCGTCGTGTGGTCCACTGCGACAGTGTAGGGGTGCCCCCCGCCGTCCTACCTCTGGACCGGGTCCGGGACCGAACCGCTCCGGGGACGCCGCACCCGCGGGGACGCTGGCGACGTCTCGCGACTCGGTGTGGTCCGCCCCGACTCAGGCCTTGCCCGGACGGGAGATGGTGGGCTTGATCCACCCCTGTGCCGCCAGCGAGCCCGACGTGCCGCCGCCCGGCCCGCGCAGGAGCCAGGCCAGGCACACGGCCAGGACCGCACCGAGCGCCGGTCCGGCCACGTAGACCCACCAGGCGGCCAGGTCGGCCGACACGAACTCGGGCCCGAGCGTCCGCACCGGGTTCATCGACGCGCCGGAGACCGGACTCGCCCACAGCCCGGCCAACGCGATGTAGCTGCCGACGCCGATCGCCCCGAACAGGCCCACCTGCTGGGCGCCGGACGCCGTCCCGAGGATGACGCTCACCAGCCCGAGGGTCAGGACGGTCTCCATCGCGAAGGCGTCCGCCGGCCGGAAGCCCGGACCCGGGTAGGTGGCCCCGTAGGAGGCGGAGACGTGGACGACCCACTGGAGGAACCACGCGGCGAGCACGGCTCCGGCGAGCTGCACCACCAGGTAGGCCGGCAGCCGCCGCCCGGGGAAGTCCCGTCGCAGCCAGAAGGCCACGCTCACTGCCGGGTTCAGGTGGGCGCCCGACACCTTGCCCATGAAGAGGATGACGGACATCACCATCAGCCCGGGTGCCACCACCGCGGCGGCCCGGCCCACCGACCCCGGCACGGCGTGGTCGATCATCGGACCGCCGGCGGCCACCAGCACGAGGAAGAACGTACCGACCAGCTCGGCGATCAGGCGGCGCCACTCCTGGGACGGATCGTCGAAATTCCGGACCATCAGGGCGAGGCGCTGTTCGGCCGTCGCCAGCAGCGGCGTCGTGTCCGAGTGCCCCGGCGCTTCCGGGTCGTTGAAGTCCGGTCCGTGGAACGGTCCGTCGCTCATGTGCGCATCGCGCACGACGCTAGCAACGGTCCGGCACGGACGACGGGACGGTACGGGTGGCCCCTCCCGCGCATCGTCTCCCGACCCGGGCGGGGGTGCGTACGTCGGCGGGGCGCTGACCAGGGGCGACGCCGACGTCACCGCCCGAGGTTCGCCCGTTCTACGCTCGTGTGCCGGTGCAGGGGGCACCGAGCCGTTCCGTGGGGAGGCCAGCACATGTCCATCAAGGTGATCCAGTGGGCGACCGGGGGTGTCGGGCGGGCGGCGGTGGCCGGCATCGCGGCCCACCCGGAGCTCGAGCTGGTCGGGTGCTGGGTGCACAGTCCGGACAAGGTGGGCGTCGACGTCGGCGAGCTGTGCGGAATCGGGCCGCTCGGCGTCGCCGCAACCGACGACATCGACGCCCTGTTGTCCCTCGGGGCCGACTGCGTCCTCTATTCGCCGATCATGGCCGACCCGCAATTGGTGGCCCGGATCCTGGCTTCGGGGGCGAACGTGGTGACCCCGCTCAATTGGTTCTTCGCCGGGGGGCGTGACGAGTCGGTCATCGAGGCGGCCTGCGCCGCCGGGGGCACCTCGGTCCACGGGACCGGTATCCATCCGGGCGGGATCACCGAGCGGTTCCCGCTCATGGTGTCCGCGCTCGCCCAGTCGATCACCCATGTCCGGGCCGAGGAATTCTCCGACATCCGGACCTACGACGCACCCGACGTCGTCGGCAACATCATGCTGTTCGGCCGGACGCCCGAGGAGGCACGGGCGTCGATGATGCCCGCCATCCTGGGCGACGGGTTCCAGCAGTCGATCGCCATGGTGGGGCACGCCCTCGGGTTCGCCCTCGACCCCGACGTGTCGATCTCCCACGAGGTGGCCGTGGCCACGGCTCCGGTCGACTCCCCCATCGGCCCCATCGCCCCCGGCTGCATCGCCGCCCAGAAGTTCCGCTGGGTGGCCACGGTCGGCGGCGAGCCGGTCATCACCGTCGCCACCAACTGGTTCATGGGCCAGGAGCACCTCGACCCGGCGTGGACCTTCGGGCCCGAGGGCGAGCGGTTCGAGGTCGAGGTGACCGGCGACCCGTCGGCCAAGGTGACGTTCCACGGCTGGCACCCCGAGTCGATCGCCGCCGGCCTGGCCCGCAACCCGGGCGTCGTGGCGACGGCCACCCACTGTGTGAGCGCCATCCCCTCGGTCGTGGCGGCGCCGCCGGGGATCCGGACCTATCTCGACCTGCCGGCGTACGCCGGCCGGGCCGCCGCCCACCTGCGCTGAGGAGCGGGGTCACGGACCGGGGTCCGGACACCCCCACCCACGCGCATTGAGTAGGGTCCCCCGCCATGGAGATAGGCATCGCACTCCCGACCATGGCGACCGGCTTCACCCGCGCGACCTTCGAGGACTGGTGCCGGGGTATCGACGAGGGGCCGTACTCGAGCATCTCGTCCGGGGAGCGGATCACCTTCCACAACCCCGAGCTGCTCGTGACGACCACGGCGGCGGCGGCGTTGACCGAGCGGGTGCAGGTCGTCACCAACATCACCGTGCTCCCCCTCCACCGGCCTGCGATGCTGGCCAAGCAGCTGGCCACCCTCGACGTGCTCGCCGCCGGCCGCCTGGTGGTGGGCGTGGGCGTGGGCGGCCGCGAGCAGGACTACCGGGCGCTGGGCGTCCCCTTCGAGGGACGGCACCGGACGCTCGACAGCGCGGTGGCCGAACTGCGGCGCCTGTGGGCCGGCGAGTCCGCCTACGACGGTGGGCAGCCGGTCGGCCCGGCCCCGTGCACGCCGGGCGGCCCCCCGCTGTGGGCGGCGGCCATGGGTCCGAAGTCGATGGCCCGGGCGGCCCGGTGGGCCGACGGGGTGACCGGGTTCTCGATCGGGGCCGACCGGGACGAGATCGCCCGGGGCAATCAGCTGGCCCTCGACGCGTGGGAGGCGGAGGGCCGCAGCGAGCGCCCCCGACTCGTCAGCGGGACGTTCTACCTGCTGGGCGGGGCCGACGCCGACGCCGAGCTCCAGCGGTTCGCCCGCGCCTACCTGGCCGTCTTCGGCGACCGGGCCGCCGACGCGCTCTCCCGGACCGTGGAACTCAGCTCCCCCGCACGGCTGCTCGACACCCTGGCCGCGGCGGAAGCGGCCGGGTGCGACGAGTTCATCCTCGTGCCGGGGACGGTCGATCCCGGGTGCCTCGAGCGCACCACCGCCGCCCTCGCCGGATGAGGCCGGGTCGATCCTCCGGTCGTCCCCTCTAGATCGAGAAGTCCTCGCCCTTCCACACGCCCGACTCGGACGGTCGGATCTCGGGGACCCGGACCCGGCCGTGGACCTCGCGCTCGAGCGCGTCCACCTGGCGCTGCAGGGCCCCGAGCGTCACGCCGACCAGATCGGGAAGGAGGGCGTCCTCGACGTCGAGCGCGGCCGTGCGGCTCCGCGGCCGGCTCCGGGCGATGACCTGGCCGGGCACCCCGACGACCACCGAGTCCGGCGGGACGTCGCGCACGACCACGGCGTTGGCACCGATCCGGCTGCCGCTGCCGATCGTCACCGGCCCCAGGACCTTGGCGCCGGCGCCGATGGTCACCCGGTCCCCCACCGTCGGGTGGCGCTTGCCCGTCTCGAGCGCAGTCCCCCCGAGGGTGACGCCCTGGTAGAGGGTGACGTCCGCCCCGATCTCGGTCGTCTCGCCGATCACGACGCCGACGGCGTGGTCGATGAACAGGCCCGGGCCGACGGTGGCCGCCGGGTGGATGTCGACCCCCGACCAGGCGCGGACCAGCCCGGCGAGGACACGCGCCACCAGCGGATGGCCGCCCCGCCACAGGCGGTGGGCCACCCGGTGGCCCCACAGGGCGTGGAGGCCCGGGTAGCAGAGCGCGACCTCGACGGCCGTCCGGGCCGCCGGGTCCCGCTCGCGGACGGTGGCGACGTCGCGCCGGAGGGCCTGGAGCACGGTCAGTCGCCGAGGCCCTCGAACAGGGCCGTGCTCAAGTAGCGCTCCCCGAAGGAGGGGATGATCACCACGACGAGCTTGCCGGCGTTCTCGGGGCGCCGGGCGACCTGGACGGCGGCCCAGGTGGCGGCCCCGGAGGAGATCCCGACCAGGAGCCCCTCCTCGTGGGCCATGCGGCGGGCGGTGTCGAACGCGTCCTGGTTCCCGACGGTGACCACCTCGTCGTAGACGCCGGTGTCGAGGATCGCCGGGACGAAGCCGGCACCGATCCCCTGGATCGGGTGGGGCCCCTTGACGCCGCCCGACAGCACCGGCGACGCCGCAGGCTCGACGGCGACGACCTGCACGCCGGGCTTGCGCTCCTTCAGCGTCCGCCCGACGCCGGTGATCGTGCCGCCGGTCCCCACACCGGCCACCAGGATGTCGACCTGGCCGTCGGTGTCCGCCCAGATCTCCTCGGCCGTCGTCCGTGCGTGGATCTCGGGATTGGCCGGGTTCTCGAACTGCTGCGGCACGAAGAAGTCCCCGTCGCCCTTGGCGATCTCCTCGGCCTTGGCGATGGCCCCACCCATGCCATCGGGTCCGGGGGTGAGGACGAGCTCGGCACCGTAGCCGCGCAGCAGCATGCGACGTTCCGTGCTCATGGTCTCGGGCATGGTGAAGATGCACCGGTAGCCGCGGGCGGCGCACACCATGGCGAGGGCGATACCCGTGTTGCCGCTGGTCGGCTCCACCACCGTGGTGCCGGGCCGGAGCAGGCCGGCCGCTTCGGCGGCGTCGATCATCGCCACGGCGATCCGGTCCTTGACACTGCCGGCCGGGTTGAAGAACTCGAGCTTCGCGGCGATCGACGCCCCGGCCCCGTCGTCGACGTGGCGCAGGCGCACCAACGGCGTGCCGCCGATCAGTTGGGTGATGTCGTCCGCGATCCGCATGGCGGGCCTCCTGGGTCGTGCACCGGACACCGCCCGGTGGATGGAAGGATTCCTGACGCAACTTATCGGGTATTCCCGTCGTACCGGGCCCGGGAGTGTCTCCGGGCGCCTGCCGCGGGCGGGTCGGGACTTCCGGCCCTACTGGACCCTGCGGCCGGACGCCGAGAATCGAGGGGTCAACAGTGCTCGAGCGTGTGGGAGGTGCGGGGTTCGGTGTCGGTCCGTCCTGCGCACGAAGCCGCCGTCCGGGTGACGGCCGTGGACCGCGACCTGGCCTACGACCTCCGTTGGTACGACGAGTCGGCCTCGATCGTCCCGCTCTGGTGGTTGGGGATCTGGGAGCGGGGCTCCGACGAGCTCGTGCGCACCGAGATCCTCCAGGGTCCACGGACGCACTCGCCCCGGGACCTGTTCGACTGGCTCGCGGGAGCCGCCCCGGAGCCCCTCGCCGCACACCTGGTGGCCGTGGTGGCGGGGGTCGTCGTGGGCGCGCCGCTCCCGGCGACCTGACGCCCGGTACCGGTCAGTCCCGGATGCGGGCCTGGGCGAGGCGCATCTGGCCCCGCAGCACCAGGGCGCGGAGCTCCCGCTCGTCGACCCCGAGGTACTCCTGCAGGGCGGGCAGTTGCCTGGTGTCCGGAAGCTGCCCGTCGGCGGACCAGGCCAGCACTTCCGCCGACGTCGCACCCAGGGCCCGCGCCGCGTCGTCCGTGGTCTGCACCCGGAGGCGCATCGCCTCGTTCAGCCGGTCACCGAGGGTCGGGGGACGCTTCGGAGGGGCGGCGCGCCGGAGGCCGCCGTCCCCCCGGTGGACGTCGGGGACCGCTCGCGGTGCGCTCTTGGGGCTGGCATCGGTCGCTGCCACACCACAAGCTCAGCACAATTGCGGCGCCGGCGTGCACCGACCGGTGGATCGACGACGCCACCGGTTCCTTTAGACGTGGCGCCGGCCACCTGGCGTGACTCCGGACCCACCGGCCGTGCTCGTCTCACCGGGTTCGGCCCGCAGCGGGGCCCGGGCACGACAGGCCCGCCTCCCCAGACCCCGCGCCTGTGCGGGACCTGCGTCCGGGGGCACGCCGGTCAGCCGTCCCCGCCCCCGAGCCAGGCCAGGACCTCGCGGCGACGGGTCAGGGCGACGAAGTGCCCCTCCCCCGGAAAGAGGACGTACGACGCGTCGGGCAGGCGGGCGGCCAGCTTCCGACCCCAGACCGCCGGAACCAGCGTGTCGTCCCCGCCCTGGAACACCCGCACGGGGACCGTCACGTCCTCGGGGGCGAACCCCCAGGGATCGGAAAAGGTGAGGTACTCGTCGACCGCACCCCGAGACTGGCGGGCGCCCTCGGCCATCAGTTTCGGGAGCCAGTCACCCCGGGCCCGCACGGCGTCGGCCTCGTCCGGCGGGACACCCACCAACGCGGTGCGCAACAGGACCGAAGGCCACCGGGCGGGGAGGGCGGCGGTGAGCCGGAAGTACGAACGGGCGGCGGCCGGGGCACGGCGTGCGAGCCGGACCAGCGTCCGGTCGACCCGGTTGAGCCCGCCGAACACGCCCGGGTCGTCGAGCGGAGGGCATCCGGCGATGACCGCGCCCCGGTCGACCCGGTCGGCGAGCCCGCGGGCGACGGCCAGTGCGTACTGGCCTCCCGCCGACCAGCCCATGACGCCGAAGCGGTCCACGCCGAGGTGGTCGATCAGGCGCTCCACGTCGGACCCGACCCAGGGGAGCATCCCGCGCCCGGGCAGCGGGTCGGTGCGCGCCACCCCGGGGCGATCGGGCGAGATCACACAGATCCCGAGCTCCCGTGCGACGGCGTCGGCCGGCGCCACGTCGTGGCCGCTCACCAGGCCGCCGTGGCAATTCACCACCGGTCGGCCGTCCGGATCGCCGTAGACGGAGTAGCCCACGGTCCGGCCGTCGTCGACGACGAGGAGGTGGTCTCCCGGTGTGCAGGTCATGCCCGGGAGCCTACGGTGCCCACTCCGGTCAACCCCGGGACGCACGGCGCCCTCGGCCCGTACCGGTGCCGGGCGGCACGGGCCAGCCACTACCGTCGGATCCAGGACCAACCCGAAGGAGGACGATCATGGACCGTGCCCACGACGTGCAGAGCGAGCTCCGGGGGCCGGCCATCCGGCTCCGCCGCGCCATACCCGACGTACTCGCCGGCTACGCATCCCTCCACGAGGCGGCGATGGCGGACGGCGTGGTGAGCGCCGCGACAAAGGAGCTCGTCGCCCTGGCGATCGCCGTCACCCGGGAGTGCGACGGCTGTGTCGCCGCCCATGCACGCGGCGCGGCGAAACACGGGGTCACCGAGGCCGAGGTGGCCGAAGTGATGGGCGTCGCCATCCTCATGAACGGCGGTCCGGGGACGGTCTGGGGACCGCGTGCGCTCAGCGCGTTCCTCGAGTACGCGGAGACCGCCACCCCGGCCGGGTCCGAGTAGGCGCACCGTCCCCGGCGCCGGCGGCGCGGTCCGTACCGTCAGCGTTCGGGCGGGCCGGTCCCGTCCGAGTAGAACTGCCGGAACCACCGGCGGTACTGGGCCACCGGGCCGTCGAGCTTCGTGAGGATCGGCCGCTCCCGGTAGACCTTGTTCTCCCAGATGGGGACGTCCTGGGTGAACTGGAGATTGGTGACCTGGTCGTTGAGCTCGGAGATCGACTCGGTGGCCGCGTCGTCCTCGAGGCGCTTCATGGAGAAGGACAGGGTCACTTCGGTGCGCTCGTCGTCGATCGGCGTCTGGGTGATGTAGGTGAGCATCTCGATCGGGTCCTGGCGTACCTCGACCGCCACGATGCCGGGTCCGCAGGTCGTCGTGGTGGTGCCCACCTCGAAGCCGACCTCCGACACCGCGGTCACGCTCAGGCGCTGGTCGACGATCATGGATGCGCCGGAGAACCCGACCTCGAAGTGCTGTTCGGCAGGGGGTTTCATGTCGTGCACGGTCGAGAAGTGCGACCGGTCGACGATGTTCTCGGTCAGGTCCTGGACGTGGACGCGCACCTGGTAGGTGCTGCTCCGCCACGGGGTCCAGCGGTCCTCGTCCTGGCGGTACCCGATCACGTCGAAGGACGGCGGCGCACCGTCCGCGTGGTGCCAGACGAAGATCCGGCCGTTGCGCTCGCACACCTCCCACGCCGTCGCCCCCGACCGGGGCACCCGCTCGAGCCCCGGCACCTCGACCAGCGCACCGCGGCCGTCGAATCGCCATCCGTGGAACGGGCAGGCGATGCCGTCGCCACAGACGCGGCCACCCACACCCAGGTGCGCACCGAGGTGGGGGCAGTGGGCGTCGAAGACGCGGGCGACCCCGTCCTCACCGCGGAAGAGCACCAGATCGCGCCCCAGGTACCGCACCGCCCGTACGTCGGCCGCAGCGAGGTCCTCGGAGGCGCCGATGCCGAACCAGCCGTTGGGGGACGCCGGAAACGGGTAGCGGCCGGCCATGGAACTAACCGGCCGCGCCGGCCGGCGCCCCGCGGAACCGACTGGCGAAGGCCCGCAGGGGCAGGTCGGCGCTGGTCAGCATCCCCGGCGGTGCCTCGCACACGGCACGCATGGCGTTGAGGGCCGGCATCCCGGTAATGGTCATCCCGAGGGAGGCGAAGTACTCGGCGTCCATGAGACTGTGCGGCTTGCCGGAGGTGGGCAGGATCATGTGCTTGTTGACGATCGTCGGATCGCCCTCGATGGTGGTGATGTAGCACCCCCGGACGTTCCAGTGCGGCTCGGTCTTCGGCGTCATCTGCCATTCGAGGTGCACCTCGATCTTCGGCTCGCCCCCGGACATCCCCGTGAACTTGGCCAGGCTGCCGCCGACCGACCCCTTGGGCAGCTGCCACCAGCCGAGATCGACATCCTCGGTGCAGGCGCCGAGCTCACACTCGAAGACGACGTCGTCGATGGGAAGGTCCAGGCAGTCCGCCATCAGGTGGATCGAGTCGGCGAACACCGTGCATCCCCGCTCGAGGAGGACCGGGACCTCGGGGTCGTCCACGGGCCGGCCGTAGCCCACGTTCTTCCAGGTGTCGACGGAGTGGTGACAGGAGACGTCCACGGTCTCGAGCACGGTGACGTGCTCCACGTAGCCCATTCCGGCCGTGGCGACCACGCTCAGGATCTGTGCGAGGCCGGGGTTCATCCCGGTCCCGTAGAACGTCGCACCACCACGCCGGCAGGCGGCCTCGACCAGCTCGCTCGGCTTCGTGCCCGACGGGTGCGGGTGGTTGCGGTCGCGGTGGTGCCCGGTGATCCAGTCCGACGTGGTCACGACGTTGACGCCGCGCTCGAGCAGTGCGCAGAACAGGTCGACGTCGGGCCACACGCCGTTGAAGTTGACCACGTCGGGCTCGGCGCGGAACACCTCCTCGAGGTCACCGGTGGCGACGACCCCGAGGTGCGCCATGCCCACGAGCTCGCCGGCATCCCGTCCGATCTTCTCGGGCGAGTAGCAGAACAGGCTGACGAGTTCGAGGTCCGGGTGTTCGACGATGCGGCCGATCATCTCGGAGCCCACGTTTCCCGTGGCGAACTGGGCGACTCGCAGCGCCTTCTTCGACAAGGTGATCCCCCCTCAACCGGGCGGGCACCCGTGCGGGACCGCCGTCCACGGCAGTCTAGGGATGACTTGGACACCTGTCCAGAGGCCGGTCTGGAATGCTGTCCAGCTCGCGGGGACGGCGTCGGCGTCCAGGCCCGGTCCGCCACCGTCGATGCGCACCACGGACGGCGGAAGCCGGGGTGTCAGCGGATGACGAGCCCCTCGAAGTCCCCGGAGCTGCGCCAGCGCTCGATATGGACGAAGTAGGCGGGCGGCCCGGCCGGAAAACCTCCCGCGTTGAGCCGTTCCCGCCGGCCGATCGGGCCACCCTCGTTGTTGTAGTAGCCGGGGGTGCATTCGGGGTTGCCGAGCATGACCCTCTCCACGTCGGCCATGGGCGCCGTCCAGGCCGCTTCGGCCTCGGGCGTGACCTCGACGATCGTGGCACCGCGCTGTGCGGCGGCCGACAGGATCGCAGCAATCGTGCGTGCGGCCTCGACCTGGTTGTGGGTGATGTTGGAGATCAGATTGGCCTGCTGCTGGGGCCCGACGACGAAGAGGTTGGGGAAGCCCGCCACGTGCATGCCGTGGAGCGAGCACATCCCCTCGGCCCAGCGCTCCGACAGGGTGATCCCGTCCCGTCCGGTGGTCTCGAAGCCGCAGCGGCGTGCGAAATCGGTGCCCACTTCGAATCCCGAGGCGAAGACCAGGACATCGAGCTCGTAGTGGGTGTCGCCCACCCAGCAACCCGTGGCGTCGATGCGCGTGACGCCCTTCCCGTCCGTGTCGACGAGGTGGACGTTGTCGCGGTTGAAGGCCTGCAGGTACTCGTCGTGGAAGCAGGGTCGCTTGCACAGCTGGCGGTACCAGGGCTTGAGGGCGGCCGCCGTGGCCGGGTCCTCCACCACGGCATCGACCCGGGCGCGGATCTCCTCCATCTTCTCGTCGTCGGACTCCTCGTAGGCGAGCCGCACGTCCTCCATGGTGAACGCTCCGCCATCCGTCCGTTGACGGATCCTGGCCCAGATCCGCGTCGCGATGTCGGTCCAGCCGTCCTTCACCAGGTCGACCTCGGCCTCGCCGCCGGTCTGGAGCACGGCGAAGTTCATCAGCCATTCCGACTGCCAGCCATGTGGCAGGGCGGCGAACCACTCGGGGTCGATCGCATGGTTGTTCCGCACGTCGATCGAGGAAGGCGTGCGCTGGAACACGAAGAGCTCGTCGGCGTCGCGTGCCACCACCGGCACCACCTGCACGGCGGTCGCTCCGGTTCCGATGATTCCCACGCGCTCGGTCCGGAGCCCCGTCAGGGGTGCGCCTGCGGGATCCCCGCCGGTCAGTCCGTAGTCCCACCGAGCGGTGTGGAAGCAGGCACCGCCGAAGTCCTCGAGGCCCGGGATCCCCGGCAGCTTCGGGCGGTGCAGGGGTCCCGTGCCCATCGTCACGAATCGGGCCATGAGTGTGTCGCCGCGATCCGTCGAGATCCGCCATCGACCCGCCTCCTCGACCCAGTCCAGACGGGAGACCTGCGTGGAGAGCAGGCAGCGCCGGTGCAGGTCCCATCGTCTCGCCATGCGCTCGGCGTGGGCATGGATCTCGGGGGCGACGACGTATTTCATCGACGGCACCGTCCCGGTCTCCTCGAGCAGCGGCAGGTAGACCATTGCGGCCGTGTCACACATCGCGCCCGGGTAGCGGTTCCAGTACCAGACGCCACCGACGCCGCCGGCTCCGTCGAGGATGAGGAAGTCGTCGATGCCGGACTCGACGAGCATGGCCCCCGTCGCCAAACCGGCGAAGCCCGCCCCGATGATGGCGACGTCCACCTCGTCGCGTCGGGGCTCGCGCTCGATGCGCTCGGTGTAGTGGTCCTCGAGCACCGCGGCAAAGCGACCCGTGGGCTCGACGTACTGCGCCGAACCGTCCGGCCGCAGCCGCTTGTCCCGCTCGGAGCGGTAGCGCCGACGAAGCGCCTCGTGGTCGATCACATGGGCCACCGGTGCAACCTCCTACTGGATGGCAGGCTCATCTTGCACCCACTCGCAGGTGGCGGCGCCGCGCCGTACATTGCCGAGCGCCGGTAGGCCTCTCCCCGACCACGGTGCCAGTGCCGCCCTCCGGTCGGGGCGCGGAGCACCGTGTGACTGCTGAGTGGAGCGTGCCGCGACATCGACGGCCCACCTGCCCGCCGGCCCGGGTGCACCTCCGGCCATGTGGGAAAGGCCGATCACGCCGGGATCACGCTTCCGGCCGGTCGAGCCACTTCTCGACCACGACGGGCTCCCATTCGACGAGGCGGTCCACGAGCAGCTCCGGCGCTGATTCCGAGGCGATCAGATCACGATGTTCCTGACGCAGGAATCGCTCCTCCGTGGACAGGTCCAGGAGGGAGATCAGGGGGTCGAAGAATCCCTTGACGTTGAGGATGCCGCAGGGCTTGCTCTGGATCCCCAGTTGGGTCCAGGTCGCCGCCTCGAAGAACTCCTCCAGGGTGCCGATCCCTCCCGGGAGCATGATGAAGCCATCCGATGCCTCAGCCATCGCCCGCTTGCGGTCGTGCATCGACTCGGTGACCGTGAGTCGGGTCAATCCCCGATGAGCGACCTCCTTCTGTTGGAGCGCCCGCGTGATCACGCCGTGCACTTCACCACCGGCAGCCAGTGCGGCGTCCGCCACCACCCCCATGAGGCCAACGTGTCCACCGCCGTACACCAGGGCGATTCGGCGCTCTGCGAGCAATTGCCCCAACGAGCCTGCGGCCTCCCGGTATGCAGGATCACGGCCCGGGCTCGAACCGCAGTAGATGCAGATCGATCGGACGGTCACCATCCAAGGACGATACGTGACGGCTGTGGACCCGTCCTCCCGGTCGCCCATCTGCCCGGACGTGCGGCGAGTCGAGCGATCAGCAATGTGACCGGCTGCCCGTCAGGACCGGCGATACCCACGCCGGCAACCCCGTCCGTCCAGCTCCGCACCGCGGTGCGGGCACGTCCCGACGTGCCGAGGTGCCCCATCGACCCGGATCGGGGGCACGGCATCAGGGGCACGGCGTCCCGTGGTCGCTCGGCCGGCGCTGCCCACGCGTCCGGTTGGTCCGACCCGATTCGCCGGATGATGGGACTTTCAGCCCTCCCCGCTGGAGTCTGAATCGTTGACCATGGGGGTCAGGGGCTATGTCAACCACCGACCGACAGGGAAGGACAGGCTCATGGCCGAATCCAGGGACATGCGGAAGCAGATCGAGCATCTCGTCGAACGATCCCAGCGGGAGATCATCGAAGCGAGCCGCAATCTGTCGAGCAACATCAACAAGGGCACCGAGCGGTTGGTCACGCCGCTGTCGAACGATATCGAGCGGATGCTGGATGATGTGTTCGATTTCGCCGAGCGAGTCGTCAAGAGCCAGCGCCGTATGGTGAATGACGTCGTGAAGTCGCTCAACGAGCGGGCGGATCACGCAGCTGATGCCGGCCGTGCTGCTACCCGGCGGATCAGAAAGCGGGCGGCGGCGAAGAAGACGACAGCGAAGCGGGCGCCGGCGAAGAAGACGACAGCGAAGCGGGCGCCGGCGAAGAAGACGACAGCGAAGCGGGCGCCGGCGAAGAAGACCGCGGCGAAGAAGACCGCGGCGAAGCGGGCGCCGGCGAAGAAGGCTGCGGCGAAGCGGTCATCCTCCGGGTCGTAGTAGGCCGCGCTACCTACGGGTGGACCGACCTGGGATCCCCGAAACCATACCGGCAAATGAGCGTCAGCCTGTTCCCGGGGCACTGGATGGTCGGGGACCCGGCGGCGTGCCCCACTCGCGTCGTCCGGTGGCTGTTCGCGGGCGCCAAGCATGCGTAGCGGTTCCCAGTACTCTGCACCCCGACGAGCCGTCGCCTCCGGGCCGTCCGGGGACACGGGTGCCGGAGTGGCATAGGTAGTGTTCAACGATGTTCCTGGCGCTCCACGAGATGAGCAGGGCCAGGGTTCGGTTCGGTCTGCTGATCTGCGCCGTCGGACTGCTGGTCTTCTTGATCCTCGCGCAACAGGCCATCCAGGGCGGCCTGATCTCCGGATTCGTCGGCGCCCTCCGGCAGCAGTCCGCTCCCGTGCTCGTCTACAGCGTTGACGGCGAGCGGACGCTCCAGGGCAGCGTGATCGACCCGCTTCTCGAGGCGAAGATCCGCGGGGTGAGAGGAGTAGCTGAAGCCGGATGGATCGGGCAGAGCACCTTCACCGTCCGCGTCGACGGCGGGACCGAGTCCGACGCCGCCCTCATCGGCTACCAGCGCGCGGGGTTGGGAGATCCCGGCCGATTGAGCGCCGGGCGGCGTCCGGCGGGCCCGACCGAGGCGGTGGGCAGCGTCGCGGATTTCACGGTGGGCAGCAGGGTCCGGATCGTTCCGAACGGACCTCCTGGCGCCACCGGCCCGACGTTCACCGTGGTGGGACTGGTCAAGGACGCCCAGATCCAGGTCACCCCCACGCTCTTCGTCCCCTGGGCCGGCTACGAGGCGGCGGTCAAGTCGGCCAATCCTGACGCCACGACCATCCTGCCCAGCGTGATCGGGGTGCGCCCGACGCCCGGTGTGCGTGATGCCGAACTGGTTCGCCGGATCAACGCGGCGAGTCCCGACGCCGATGCGCTGACGCGGTCCCAGGCAGCCAGCGACGCTCCCGGGGTGGCGCAGGTGCAACAGTCCTTCCAGCTCATCTTCCTGCTCTACGGCCTGGTGGTGCCCCTCATCACTGGACTGTTCTTCCTGATCATCACGTTCCAGAAGGCCGCCGCGCTCACCTTGCTCCGGGCCGTCGGGGCCCGGTCCGGTGCCCTGGTCCGGTCGTTGCTCATCCAGGTGGTTCTGGTGGTCGGGGGCGGGATCGTCATCGGCATCGTGCTCTTCGCGCCGCTGACCCTCATCCAGCTCGGGGCGATCACCATCCGGTTCGATCCCGGAGCGGTCCTCTTCTGGTCCGTCGCCCTCCTCGTGCTCGGTCTGGCCAGCGCCATGGTGGCAGCCAAGCGAGTGCTCGCCATCGATCCACTGGAAGCGACCACTGGAGCCGGCGGGCTGTGACGCTCGCCCTCCGCGAGATGCGACGTCGCCCCGGCCGCTTCGGCATCGCCACGGTCATCCTGACGCTGATCGCCATCTTGCTGATGTTCCTGGGCGGCCTGCTCGACGGCCTGGTGGCAAGTAGCACCGGGGCATTCCGGTCCCAGCGGGCCGACGCGTTGGTGTATTCGGCCAGCTCCCGCAACTCCTTGGAACGGAGTCGTATCGAGCCGGAGGTGCGCC
>DATLRE010000002.1:0-67778 GCA_035534835.1 Acidimicrobiales bacterium | reverse complement strand
TCGGCCCCGTGGTCGCGCTCGCTCGCCGTGTTCCTCCGGCTGGGGCTGGCGGTGATCGTGCTCCGGGTCGTCCTGGTGGTCGTGTTCGGCAACCGGCTCCCCGGGCACGTGCTGTTCACGCTGCCCCACGTGCCGCTCCCGTCCTGGGCCGAGGGCGTGAGCGTCGGGGGCCCGGTCACGGCCGAGGCCGTCCTCCAGGCCGTCGTCCAGGGGTTGCGCCTCGCCGTGGTGCTGCTCTGCTTCGGCGCCGCCAATTCGCTGGCCAGCCCGTACCGGCTGCTGCGGTGCCTGCCGGCCGTGCTCTACGAGGCCGGCGTCGCCATCACCGTCGCCCTCGCCTTCGCGCCCGAGCTGGTCGTGGCCATCGGCGAGGTGCGGGCCGCCCGGCGACTGCGCGGTCGCCCGGTGCGGGGCTTCGCCGGCCTGCGGGGCATGGCCGTGCCCGTGCTCGAGAGTGGCTTCGACCGGTCGCTCCAGCTGGCGGCGTCCATGGACGCCCGGGGCTACGGGCGTCGGGTGCCGGTGTCGGCGGGCGCCCGCCGGTGGGCCTCCGGCGGCACGGCCGTCGGACTGCTGCTGGTGGTGGGTGGCGTCTACGGGGTGCTGGTGGCCGGGTCGCTGCCGGGCGGCGGGATCCCGTTCGTGGCGCTCGGCGCCGTCCTGGTGGGCGTGGGCCTGGCCGCCGGGGGCCGACGCACCCAGCGCACCCGGCACCGGCCCGATCCGTGGGGGACCCCCGAGTGGCTGGTCTCGGCTTCGGGCGCCGTCGTGGTCGGCTGCCTGGTCGGCGCCGGGGTGCTCGGCGTGTCGGGCCTCCAGTTCTCGGTGTACCCCCTGTCCCTGCCGACACTCCCGCCCGTCGCCGCCGCCGGGATCCTGTTCGGCCTGCTCCCGGCCTGGGTCGCCCCCGTCGAGCGGCGTCGGACCCCGTCGGTGCGGGCGGGACGGCCCGGCACCCCGGACGGACCCGACCGGGGGCGCGCCCCGGCTGCCCGTCCGACGACCGGACCGGTGGTCGTCGTCGCGCCGGGGGGCCGCACCGGGGACCGGGCCGCATGATCGGGTTCGCGGACGTCTCGTTCACCTACGACGGAGCCGACCGGCCCACGCTGGACCGGGTGGACCTGACCGTCGGCGAGGGCGAGCTGTGCGTCGTGGTGGGGCCGACCGGATCCGGCAAGACGACGCTCCTCCGTGCCGTGAACGGACTGGTGCCCCACTTCACCGGGGGACGCCTGTCGGGAACGGTCACCGTCGACGGCCGCTCCACCCGGGAGTACCCGCCCCGCGAGCTCGCCGACGTCGTCGGGATGGTGGGGCAGAACCCGGCGGCCAGCTTCGTGACCGATTCGGTCGAGGACGAGCTGGCCTACACGATGGAGAACCTGGGGCTCGATCCCTCGGTGATGCGGCGCCGGGTGGAGGACACCCTCGACCTGCTGGGACTCCACGAGCTGCGCGACCGGCCACTGGCCACGCTGTCGGGCGGACAGCAGCAGCGGGTGGCGATCGGCGCGGTGCTGACCGCCTCGCCCCGGGTGCTGGTGCTCGACGAGCCCACGTCGGCCCTCGATCCGGCCGCCGCCGAGGAGGTGCTCGCCTCGTTGACCCGGCTCGTCCACGACCTCGGACTCACCGTCCTCCTGGCCGAGCACCGCCTCGAACGGGTGCTGCCGTTCGCCGACACCATGGTGCTGGTCCGGGGCCCGGGGTCACCCCTCGTCGTCGGGTCGGCCGCCGACGTCATGGTCGACTCGCCGGTGGCGCCGCCCCTGGTGGAGCTGGGCCGCCTGGCGGCATGGGAGCCGCTCCCCCTGTCCGTCCGGGATGCCCGCCGCCAGGCCGGCGGGCTGCGCCTCCGGCTCCACGGTGCCCGTCCGGCGACCCGCGACGCTCCGGCCGGCGCACCGCTGGCCTCCGTGCACTCGGTGACGGTCCGCTACGACGACGTCACCGCCCTCGACGCCGTCAGCCTGGGATTCGGCTCCGGGGAGATCGTGGCCGTCATGGGTCGCAACGGGTCCGGCAAGTCGACGCTGCTCGGCCAATTGGCCGGTGTGCGACGGCCGTCGTCGGGGACGGTGCGCGTCGACGGACTCGACCCCGCGGGGCTCGACCCGCGTGCCCTCGTCGCCCGTGTCGGCCTCGTTCCCCAGGACGCCGGCGTCCTGCTCTACGGCGAGACGGTCGCCGACGAGTGCGCAGGAGCCGACCGCGACACGGACCTCACCCCCGGGACGACCGCCGCCGTCCTCGAGCGGGTGCTGCCCGGCCTGGACCTCGACCGTCACCCGCGTGACCTGTCCGAAGGTCAGCGCCTCGCGCTGGCACTGGCCGTCGTGCTGGCTCCGGCACCCCCGTTGCTGCTGCTGGACGAGCCCACCCGGGGACTCGACTACCCGGGCAAGGCCCGGCTCGTGCGGCTGCTGGCCGAGCTGGCCGCGGCCGGCCACGGCGTGGTGATGGCCACCCACGACGTGGAGCTGGTGGCCCAGGTCGCCACCCGCGCCGTGGTCCTGGCCGAAGGGGAGGTCGTCGGGGACGGTCCCGCCCGCGAGGTGGTCTGCCACTCGCCGGTGTTCGCCCCGCAGGTGGCCAAGGTGCTGAGCCCGGACCCGTGGCTCACCGTCGACGAGGTCCGGGCCGCACTGTCGCAGGAGCCCGTCCGTGGCTGACCGCGGCCGGCGCGTCGCTGCGATCCGGCTCCGGCCGCGCTCCTCGGTGCTGCTCGTGGTGACGTCGCTGGTGGGCGTGGCCGGCTTCTGCTGGCCGCTCCTGATCCAGGGCCCCGCGGCCATGTCGCAGGCCCACGGCTCGGACGCGCCGTGGATCTTCCTGGCCGTGCTCCCCCTGCTGCTCGCCGTGGTCCTGAGCGAGCTGGCCGAAGGTGCGCTCGACGCCAAAGCCATCGCCCTGCTCGGGATCCTGGCGGCGTGCGGCGCCGCACTCCGGGTGCCGAGCCCCGGGGTGGCCGGATTCGAGCCGGTGTTCTTCCTGCTCATCCCGGCCGGACGCGTGCTCGGGCGGGGCTTCGGCTTCGTGCTGGGAGCGCTCACCATCGTGGTGTCGGCGCTCATCACCGGCGGCGTGGGACCGTGGCTGCCGTTCCAGATGTTCGGCGCCGCCTGGATGGGATTCGGCGCCGGGTGCCTGCCGCCGGCCAGGGGCAGGACCGAGCTGGGGCTCCTCGCCGCCTATGCCGCCGGCGCCGGGCTCCTCTACGGGTCGCTCCTCAACCTGTGGTTCTGGCCGTTCGGGGCCGGCACGGCGACCTCGTTCTCCTTCGTGCCCGGTGCCGGGTTCGCGCACAACCTGCACAGCTTCGTGCTCTTCGACCTCACCACGTCGCTCGGCTTCGACATCCCCCGCGCGCTGACCAACGCACTGCTCGTGCTGGTGCTGGGCCGGCCCGTCCTCAACGCACTGCGCCGGGCGAGCCGCCGCGCCGCGTTCGACGCCCCGGTGGTGCACGTCGATCCGGGGCCGGACGCCCGGGGCGAGGTGCCGGCGGCCTGACCGGCCCCGCCGCCGGGGGAGCGGCGTCGGACAGGTGTTCCGGGGCGACCTACACTTCGTTACCCGCCGGTCACTTCGGGACCGGCCCGCTCGCTCGGTGAAGGAGGTGGCCCGGTGCCACTCACGTACGAGGAGGCCCTGGCGCAGGTCACGGGCCCCGGACAGCTCTTCGAGGTGGTGGAGGCGGGCGTCGGGGGCCGGTCGCTGCGGGTGTTCAAGAACGCCCCGGCCAACCTGGGACAGCTGTTCGGCGGGGCCCGTGGCGACGAGGCCGAGTTCCTGGTCTACGAGGACGAGCGGTGGACCTTCGCCGAGACCATGCGCCACGTGGACGCCCTGGCCCATGCCCTCGTGCACACCTACGGGATCGCGAAGGGAGACCGGGTGGGCATCGCCATGCGCAACCTCCCCGAATGGATCGTCTCGTTCGCGGCCATCCTGTCGGTCGGCGCCGTGTCGGTGTCGCTCAATGCCTGGTGGACCGAGACCGAGCTGGACTACGCGATCGAGGACTCCGGCCTCGCCCTGCTCATCGCCGATCCGGAGCGGATCGAGCGGGCCCATGCCTCGGCCCACTCCCGCGGCATCCCGATGATCATGGTGCGCGGCGACCAGCTCGAGCCCAACCCGACCGGCGTGCAGCGCTTCGACGAGGTGGTCACCCTGGGCGACCCGATGCCGGAGGTCGCGGTGGACCCGGACGACGACGCCACCATCCTCTACACGTCGGGCACGACGGGCTTCCCCAAGGGCGCCGTCTCCACCCATCGCGCCGTGGTCAACGGCCTCATGGGGTTCTGGTGCAACACCACCGTGCTCACCACCCGCAAGGGGGAGGACCTGCTCGGTGGCGGTGGCGGCTTCGCCCCCTGCTTCATCCTGATCGTCCCGCTCTTCCACGTCACCGGCTGCGTCCCGGTGATGCTGTCGTGCTTCGGGATGAAGTTCAAGCTCGTGATGATGCACCGCTGGGACCCCGACACCGCCCTGCGCCTCATCGAGGCCGAGCGGGTCACCACGTTCGTCGGCGTGCCCACCCAGAGCTGGGACATGCTGGAGAGCCCGTCGTTCTCCTCCTACGACACGTCGTCGCTGGCCAGCGTCGGTGGCGGCGGGGCACCGGCGCCGGCCAAGCTCGTGGACCGGGTCGAGAAGGGCTTCGCCCGGGGCCGGCCCAACATCGGCTACGGCATGACCGAGACCAACGGTTTCGGCCCGGGCAACACCGGCGACGACTACGTGACCCACCCGACCTCCACCGGTCGAGCCCGCATCTCGATCATGGACATCGAGATCCGGGACGAGGACGGCAACGAGGTCCCGACCGGCGTCCGGGGCGAGATCTGGATGCGCGGACCCAACGTCATCCGCTGCTACTGGAACAAGCCGGAGGCCACGGCGGAGACGATCGTCGACGGCTGGCTGGCCTCGGGGGATCTCGGTCGGGTGGACGAGGACGGCTTCCTCTATATCGAGGACCGGGCCAAGGACATGGTGCTCCGTGCCGGCGAGAACGTCTACTGCGCCGAGGTGGAGAGTGCGATCTACGAGCACGGCGACGTCTACGAGGCGGCCGTGTTCGGCGTGCCCCACGAGCGCCTGGGCGAGGAGGTCGGCTGTGTGGTCCTCCGCCAGGCGGGCTCCGACCTCGACGCCGACGGCCTGAAGGACTTCCTGGCCGAGTCGCTGGCGCCGTTCAAGGTACCGAGCCGGATCGCGTTCGCCGACGGGCAGCTTCCCCGCAACGCCTCCGGCAAGATCCTGAAGCGGACCCTGCGTGACCTCTACTTCGAGGACGGTTCCTAGCGCGGACCCGCCCCGCCGGTCCGGATCCGTGACGGCACCGGCACCCGCAGGAGGTCCTCGGCCGCCACGACGTCGGGGAAGACCTCCCGCGCCTCGTCGAGGAGGGTGCCGACGTCGGGGTAGCGCTGCGAAAAGTGGGTGATCACCAGCCGACGGGCCCCCGCGTCGCGGGCGACACGACCGGCGTCCGCCGCCGTCAGGTGGCGGTACCGTCGGGCGAGACCGGCATCGGCCGACGCGAAGGTGGCCTCGCACACGACCAGATCGGCGTCGGCGGCGAGGCCCACGGCGGCGTCGCAGATCCCCGTGTCCATCACGAAGGCCAGGCGCTGGCCGGGACGCACCTCGGACACCTCGTCCCGTCCGATCCGCACACCGTCGCGCACGAGCGATCCTTCCGCCAACAGCCGCCCGACGTCGGGGCCCCGGATCCCGGCCGCCTCGAGCCGGTCGGGCCGGAGGTGGATGCCGTCCGGCTCGACGACCCTCCACCCGAAGGTCTCGGGCTCGTGGTCGAGGCGCACGGCGTCGATGGAGAAGGCCGGACCGGTCGACGCGCGTCCGTCGGCCTCGACCGGCACCGGTCGGACGTCGAGGTGGTCCTGATAGGCCGACGCGTGCCGCAGCCGGTCGAAGTACTCCTGCCCGCTCGCCGGGTAGAGCACCTCGACGGGCTCGGGCACGCGGTCGAGGGACAGGCGCTGGAGCATGCCGGGCAGGCCGAGGCAGTGATCACCGTGGAAGTGGGTGATGCAGATGTGGCGGATCGAGGTCGGGGACGCCCCGGCCAGGAGCAGCTGACGCTGGGTGCCCTCGCCGGGGTCGAACAGCACCGAGGTCCCGTCCCAGCGGAGGAGGTACCCGTTGTGGTTGCGGTGCCGGGTCGGGGTCTGGCTGGCCGACCCCAGGACCACCAGCTCACGAGAGCTCACGTCCCCGCCCCGGTGGGATCCCGGCCCGGTCCCCGCCCCCGCACGCGCCCGCGCGCCGTCCGGGGGCCGGGCCCCCATCCCGGTGCGGCACCGGCGTGGCAGTCTGTGCCGATGAAGCGGCCCGTCCTCGTCCGGCCCCGCTCGTCGCGCACCGCGGTCGGCGGCACCCATGACGGGCTCCTCGTGGTCCGGGTCCGCCAGCCGGCCACCGACGGCCGGGCCAACCGGGCCGTGGTCGAGGCGCTGGCCACCGCCCTCGGGGTGGCCCGGGGCGACGTCCGGATCGCCGGGGGAGCCGCCTCGCGTCGGAAGCTGGTCGAGGTGGACGGGGACGACCGCGCACTGGCGGCGGCATGGGAGGTCCTGTCCAGAGGGTGAGCCCGGGGCCGGCCCCGGGGCGGACCGCTCACAGGCGTGCGTACCGAGCGGCCTCCTGGGCGAACTGCTCGGCGGACGGTGCGCCGACCGACGGCCGGGTCATCGCCACGGCCCGCAGCACGTCGTCACCGGTGATCTCCGGGACCTCACCGTCGAGGGCCCGGTCGAAGGCCAACTGGGCGGCCCGCTGGGCGACGAGGGCGAAGTCGGCCGGGGTGAACCCCGGGGTCCGTGCGGCCACGTCGGCGGGGTCTCCCGCAGCCAGGAATTCGTCGGCGAGTTCGGCGCGCTCGGCCTCGTCCGGCGCCCCGACCGGGATGATGAGGTCGAAGCGACCCGGGCGCAGGAGCGCGGGATCGATGGCGGCGATCGAATTGGTGGCCATGACGACCAGGCGGTCGGGCCGGGACTTGAACATCGGCACCGCCTTCAGGAGTTCGTTGACCAGCGGCTGGCTGTCGGGGCGCTCCGCCCGGTCGGAGGCGATCTCGTCGGCCTCGTCGATGAAGCACACCAGGCGGTCGACGCGGCCGAGTTCGGCCAGCGCGTCGCGCAGCGCCCGTGCCCCCTCGACGCCCTGGCCGAGCAGCGAGGGATGGAGCTCGACGAACGCCCACGACAGGCGGGAGGCGATGGCCCGCGCGAACGACGTCTTGCCGGTTCCGGGTGGACCGAACAGCAGCACCGCCGCCGGCGGACGGAGTCCCAGGCTGTCGGCGAGCTCGGTGTGCGCGAGCGGGGCCACCACCCGCCGGTCGAGGATCTCCTTGGCCGTCGAGAACCCCTTCATCGACTCCCACAGCCCCTCCGTCGGAACGTACCCGCCGAAGCGCTCGAGGAGGGCGAGCTCCTCGGGGACCATGGACGCGTCACGGGCGTACAGGTGGAGGCCCTCCAGGCGGGTGAAGCCCTGGTTGACGAAGGCGTCCTCGCCGACCTGGCCCGCCTGGACCACGGCCAGGAGCCGGCTGCCACCCCGGTGGATGACCTCCTGGTCGAGCTGCTTCAGCAGCGCCGAACCGATGCCCTGTCGGCGCCATCCCGGATGGAGGGCGAACGCGAGCACCTGGGCGTCGGGACCGCTGACCCGAGCCACCACGGCACCGACGAGCTCGCCGGCCGGGGACAGTGCGACGACGGCGGGCTCGTGCTCGTGGAGTGCCTCGACGACGTCGCTGCGGCCGTAGGCGGCGCCCGTGGAGGTACCGGCCAGATCGATGAGGCGTACCACGTCCTCGACCGGGGCGACCGGGTCACGGTCGCCGAGGGTGTGGACCTTCCAGGGTGCGTTCACGGTCGAGTCCCTCCTCGTCCTCCACGGACCCTGCATGGTAGGGGAGGGGAGACCCGGGCGCAGCCGCCGAGCGGGTCGGGTCTCCGTCGGGCCAGCGTCGGACCCCGGTGGGGCGCACCGTTGACCGCCGGTCCCCTGCGGGCACACACTGTGGGCGAGGCCCGCCGGGCCGGTCAGGAGATGTCGTGGGACAGTGGCCGAGACAGGAGATCGAGGCGGCGTTCGTGGAGTACCAGCGCCGTGCGGCCGAGTCGGGGGCGAGCGGCGACTGGCGCCCGTGGGCCGACCTGTTCACCGAGGACGCCGAGTACATCGAGCACCTCTTCGGGAGGATGCACGGACGCGAGGCCATCTACGAGTGGATCCAGGCGACGATGTCCGAGTACCCGGGCAGCGACATGCCCGAGTTCCCCATCGAGTGGCACGTCGTGGACGAGGAGCGCGGCTGGGTGGTGTGCCAGGTGTGGAACCGGATGCGGGATCCCGGCGACGGGAGCATCCACCAGGAGTACAACATCACCATCCTCAAGTACGCCGGTGACGGGCTCTGGTCCTCCGAGGAGGACGTGTACAACCCCATGCACTTCGGCACCATGATCCAGGCGTGGGAGGCGGCCCGCGACGCGGTGGCCGCGCCCTGAGGGCCCGGGCCGGACGGGCGCGGCCGCACTAACGTGGCCGTCGTGGAGAAACGCAGGCTCGGGCGCACCGGGCACCGTTCGTCCGTCGCCGTGCTCGGGGGCGCCGCCTTCTGGGGGGGCGACCCGGCCTCGACGGCCGCGGCGTTCGCTCTGGCGCGGGCCGCCGGGGTCAACCATCTGGACGTCGCCCCCCAGTACGGTGCCGCCCAGCAGGTGCTCGGACCACTCATCCCCGAGGTGCGGGACGACCTGTTCGTGGCGTGCAAGACGCTCCGCCACGACCCCGACGGGGTCCGGGCCCAGCTCGAGGAGTCGCTGACCCTCCTCCGGTGCGACGCCTTCGACCTCTACCAGCTCCACGCCGTGACCGACGTCGCCGAGCTCGACGCACGGGACCGGGCCGTGCGGGCCATCCTGGCCGCACGCGACGAGGGCCTCACCCGGTGGGTGGGGATCACCGGCCACGAGCACTCCGCCCCGGCGGCGCACCTCGAGGCGCTGCGGCGCTACGACCTCGACACGGTCATGTTCCCGGTGAACCCCCGCCTGTGGTCGGACCCCGACTACCGCCGGGACGCCGAGGCCCTCCTCGAGCACGCGGCGGCCCACGACGTGGGGGTGATGGCCATCAAGGCGGTGGCCGCCCGCCCGTGGGGTGGCCGGGAGCCGACGGCGACCACCTGGTACGAGCCGTACACGGGCGAGGAGGAGGTCGACCGGGGCGTGCGGTTCGCCCTTTCGACACCGGGGGTCCACGCCTTCTGCACGCCGGGCGACACCGGGGTGCTGCAGACCGCGATCGCCTCGGCTTCGGGGGACACGTCCATGGATGCCGCCGAGCGGGACGCGGCGATGGCCGCGGTCGCCGGCGAGCCGTCCATCTTCCCGATGCCGTCCGCCTGAGCCGGACGGGTCGGGACGAAGGATGACGGCAGGCGACGGCCCGGGGGCCGGCCCCGGGGCGGACGCCGGCGGGCCCGGCGGGCCCGGGACCGACGTCGTGCTGGAGGCACCGCTCCAGGGCACGGTGGTGCTGCTTCCGTTCGCGCCGGGCGACCCGGTGCAGGCCGGTGCGGCTGTCGTGGTGCTCGAGTCGATGAAGATGGAGCACGTGGTGCGCACGCCGGTGGCGGGAACCGTGCGCGACGTGGCCGTCGCCGTGGGCGGACTGGTGGCCGTGGGCGACCGCCTGGCCGTGGTCGAGGCGGGCGAACACGACGACGGGCCCCGCGCCGTCGTCGACGCCGTCGACCTCGACCACGTCCGTGCCGACCTGGCCGAACTGTTCGCCCGGAGGGGCCTCCTGGCCGATGCCGCGCGGCCCGACGCGGTGTCCCGCCGACAGGAGCGCGGCCGACGCACGGCGCGCGAGAACATCGCCGACCTGTGCGACCCGGGGAGCTTCACCGAGTACGGCGGCTTCGCCATCGCTGCCCAGCGCCGACGCCGGCCGGTCGCCGAGCTGATCGAGCGGACCCCGGCGGACGGTCTGGTGGGTGGGACGGCACGGGTCAACGGGGACCGCTTCGGCGACGACCGGGCCCGGTGCGCAGTCGCCTCCTACGACTACACGGTGCTGGCCGGTACCCAGGGCCAGCAGAACCACCGGAAGAAGGACCGCCTGTTCGAGCTGGTGGAACGCCTGCGCCTTCCCCTGGTGCTCTTCGCAGAGGGTGGCGGCGGTCGGCCGGGGGACACCGACTACGCGGTGGTGACCGGGCTCGACACCCGGGCGTTCGAGCTCTTCGGACGGCTCAGCGGCCTGGTGCCGCTCGTCGGCATCGCCTCGAGCTGGTGCTTCGCCGGCAACGCCGCCCTGCTCGGGTGCTGCGACGTGATCATCGCCACCGAGGGGACGTCGATCGGGATGGGCGGGCCGGCCATGATCGAGGGCGGCGGCCTCGGCGCCTACCGGCCCGAGGAAGTGGGGCCGCTCGACGTCCAGGTCCCGAACGGGGTGGTCGACCTGGTGGCGGCCGACGACGCCGGGGCCGTGGCACTGGCCAAGCGGTACCTGTCGTATTTCCAGGGACCGGTGGACGACTGGTCCTGCGTCGACCAGCGCCTCCTGCGCTCGGCCGTGCCGGAACAACGGCTCCGCGTCTACGACATCCGCGCGCTGGTCGACGTGCTGTTCGACACCGGATCGGTACTGGAGCTCCGACGGGGCTTCGGCGTCGGTATGGTCACCGCCCTGGCCCGCATCGAGGGGCGCCCCGTCGGGATCCTGGCCAACGACCCGGCCCACCTGGGCGGCGCCGTCGACGCCGACGGCGCCGACAAGGCAGCCCGATTCCTCCAGCTGTGCGACGCGCACGACCTCCCGGTCGTCTCCCTGTGCGACACTCCCGGGTTCATGGTCGGCCCCGATGCCGAGCGGACCGCCCAGGTCCGTCACGTGAGCCGCATGTTCGTCGTCGGGGCGAGCCTGACGGTGCCGCTCTGCACCATCGTGCTGCGCAAGGGGTACGGGCTCGGCGCCCAGGCCATGGCCGGCGGCAGCTTCCGGGCGCCGCTGACCCTCGTGGCCTGGCCGAGCGGCGAGCTGGGGGGAATGGGCCTCGAGGGTGCGGTCCGCCTGGGATTCCGCCGCGAGCTCGAGGCCGTCGAGGACCCCGTCGAGCGCGAGGCACTGTTCGCGTCCATGGTCGAGCTGGCCTACGAACACGGCAAGGCGCTCAACGTGGCCACCGCATACGAGATCGACGACGTCATCGACCCGGCGGAGTCGCGTGCCAGGATCCTGGCGGCACTGCGCTCGTGCCCGGTGCCGGCGGCCCGCACGGGCAAGAAGCGGAGCTGCGTCGACACCTGGTGACGCCGACGGGACGGGGCCCGCCCCGGCCTTTCCGCCCCCGGCCGTGCTCCCGGTCAGTCCCCGAGCAGTCCGTCGACGAAGCGGGCCACGGACGCCCACGCGGCCACGGCCTCGGGCACGCCCAGGTTGACCAGCCCCTGGACACCGTGGATGCCGCCGGCCACGACGTCCAACCGGGCGTCGGTGCCGACGGCCCGGGCCGCCCGTCCGAGGTGCTCGGCATCGAGTCGGGTGACGTCGACCTCGCCGACCTGCAGCAGCAGCGGCGGCAGTCCTTCCAGCCGCCCTCGGCCGGGCGAGGCACGCGGATCCCGGGCATCGCCCTCCGGACCGAGGTAGTCACGCGCCCGCGACCGCAGGAATCCCTCCGTGACGAAGGGATCGGGACCGGCGGGGCCGTCCGGGCCGTAGCCCCGGGTGTCGAGATCGGTCCATCCGGACAGCGACACGACGCCGGCCGGTACGGCGGCGCCCGAGTCGGGTGCCGCCTGGGCGGTGGCGAGGGCCAGCCCGCCCCCGCACGAGTCACCGACGAAGACCGTTCGCTCGGGCGCCAGGCCGTCGTCGACCAGTGCCGCGTATGCGGCGACGCAGTCGTCGAGGGCGGCGGGGAACCGGTGCTCGGGGGCCAGGCGGTAGTCGACGGTGACCACCGGGACGCCGAGGTGATCGGCGACGTACTCGGCGTAGAACAGGTACGCCTCGAGGTCGCAGGAGACGAAGGCGCCGCCGTGGAAGAACACGGCCGTCCCCCGATCGGGTCGGGACGCCGCCGTGGACAGCCGACCGCAGCGAACGCCTCCGGCCGACGTGAAGCGCACCACGGTGTCCTGTCCCAGCGGATGGCCGTGGAGCGGAGCCATCCGGGCCCGCGTGGTGACGGCGTCGTCGTCGGGACGGGCGAAGTCGGCCGGCATGCCGTCGATCACGGCGGCCAGCAGTTCGCTGGTCATCCGGCTGCCGGTTCGGACCCCCGGTAGATCACGACCGGGCAGGCGGCGTGGGTCGCGCAGTGCTGGCTGACCGAGCCGAGCAGCACGCCGGCCAGCGCCCGGTGCCCGCGGCTGGCGACGACGAGGAGCGCACCGTGCTTGGATGCCTCCGTCAGGACGTCGCCGGGATTGCCCTCCACCACATGGGCGTGGACCTCGAGGTCGGGGTGCTCGGCGTGGATCCGGTCGATGACGGGATCGAGCATCGCCCGGGCGTCCCGGGCCGGGTCGTAGCCCGTCGGCAGCGGGATCGTGCTGCCCCACGAGGTCGGGTACTCCCACGCCGTCACCACGTCGAGGCGCCCGCCGGTACGGACCGCCTGATCGGCGGCCCAACCGACCGCGCCGTCGGCCGCGGCCGACCCGTCGTAGCCGACCACGACACCGGTGGGGTGGTCCTGCGGGTCCGTCGTCATGGTCATCCTCCAGGTCGGGTCGTCCGCCGTGCGGGTACTGCGTGCGCGAGCGTAGTGGTCGTGGATCACGGGACGGTGTCCGCCCGGCGTCAGCGGTCCCCGGACGCGGGCGCCGTGCCGTCCGGTTCCGCCGCCGGGCCTCGGTCGCGATCCAGGGCGCCGCGGCGCCGGGCCGCGGCCGCCACCACGTGTTCCGACCCGGGACCGCCCGACGTCGGGGACTCGTCGCCCGGGACGGCCCCCACCAGTTGCCCCAGGGTGGCGGCCACCGAGGACCGCAGGGCGTCGAGGTCGTAGCCGCCCTCGAGGAAGAGGACGAGGCGGCCGGGACCGGGGGCGTACCCGGCCACGATCCCGGTCAGGGCGCCGAAGTCGCCCGCCGACAGGCCGAGATCGGCCAGCGGGTCGGCCCGGTGGGCGTCGAAGCCGGCCGACACCAGGACCCAGGAGGGCGCGAACGCCTCGACGGCCGGGGTCACGATCTCGTCGAAGGCCCGCCGCACGACGTCGCCGGTGGCCCCCGCGGGGAGGGGCACGTTGACGGTTGCCCCACGCGCCGAGGGTCCGCCCACCTCGTCGGCCCGACCCGTGCCCGGATAGGCGGGCCACTGGTGGGTGGAGACGTAGAGGACGTCGGGGTCGTCCCAGAACACGTCCTGGGTCCCGTTGCCGTGGTGGACGTCCCAGTCGACGATGAGCACCCGCTCGCCCACGTCCCGCAGGGCACCGGCGGTGACCGCGACGTTGTTGAGGAGGCAGAACCCCATGGCCCGGTCGGCGACGGCGTGGTGTCCGGGCGGGCGGGCGGGGACGAAGACCGGGGCACCGTGCACGGTGGCGGCCTCGACGGCCACCAGGCCGGCGCCGGCGGCCATGCGGGCGTCGTGCCAGGACGTGTGACTGGCGTAGGTGTCCTGGTCGATGGCTCCACCGCCGGACGCGCTCAGGCGCTCGAGCCAGTCGAGGTGCTCCGGCGTGTGCACCCGTACCAGGTGCTCGACCGGTGCCGGGCGGGCCCCGACGACCACGAGGTCCGTGCCCAGCCGGAGGTCCTCGACCCCGCGCATGGCCGCACCGATGCGGGCCGGACGCTCGGGATGGCCGGGATCGTCGTGCGAGCCGGCCTCGAGGGGCTCGATGACGATCAGCACGCGGCCGTCCCGTTCACGGCGTCGGCTTCTGGACCGACAGCCAGTCCCGGGCGTCGAGGTAGGGGGTGAAGGCGGTGGCGATCGCGTCGATGTCGGCCGGGCCCTTCGGGCGCTGGATCTCGTAGAGGTGGGGGAACTCGAGCCAGCCCAGGGTGAGGTCCCACAGGCGGACGGCCGCCTCACCGGTCGGGGGGTCGACCAGCACCGGGCCGAACAGGGCCTGGCCGTCCTCGAAGCGCAACGTCGGCACGCCGAACCCGCCGAGGGCGACCACCTGCTCGTGCTCGGCCAG
Organism: Acidimicrobiales bacterium; assembly: GCA_035534835.1. Lineage (GTDB taxonomy): Bacteria > Actinomycetota > Acidimicrobiia > Acidimicrobiales > RAAP-2 > Bog-756. Next base: position 53,542 of record DATLRE010000002.1, on the reverse strand, counting down.
CACCTCGTCTCCGGTGGTCGGGTCGGCGATGGCGGCGTGCACGGTGCCGGGGTCGAGTCCCATCTCGGCCAGGATCTCCTCGGCCACCTCGGGGCGGTGGGGCTTGCGGCCCTCGACGTGGAGCGCCCGGCCCGCCGCCGCGTACCAACGGTCCAGGAGGGCCATGTCCTCACGGCGCAGGAGGGCGCCGATGCGCATCATCGACCAGCCGTAGGACCACTCGCGCTCCCAGGGGTGCTTCTTGCCTTCGGCTCGGTTGATCTCCTCGAGGCTGAAGAACCGCCAGCGGATGTCGAGACCCGTGGCGTCGCGGACGTTCCGGATCCACAGGGACGTCTGGTAGGCGTAGGGGCACATGATGTCGAAGTGGAAGTCGACCGAGGCCGGTCGGACCGTGCGGGCGTCGTTCATGGATCCACTCCTGCTCTGTACGGGGACCACGCCCCGCGCACCTCCAGGCACCGTACACTCGGCCCGCGTCCGGATGTGTCGGGCCGACTCCGAGCGGTTGTGGGCCGTTCCGGGGTGCCATGGGCGCCGGCACCGGTGCGGGGTCGGGCGCTCATCGGCCCGCGGGCCGACGACGCTAGAAGTGGCCGAGCACCGGGTGGGGAGCGTAGGGCTCCTCGAGGCGCTCCACCTCGGACTCCTCGAGGACGAGCTGCTCGGCGGCGAGCGCGTCGGACAGGTGACCGGTCTTCGTGGCCCCGACGATCGGCGCCGTCACGCCCCGTTTCTGCAGCAGCCAGGCCAGCGCCACCTGCGCGGCCGGGACGCCCCGCCCCCCGGCGACCTCGGCCACCCGCTCCACCACGTCGAAGTCGGTGGGCTGGTTGTAGAGGTAGTTGGTGAAGTCGTCGGTCTCCGAGCGGGTCGTGCGCCGCTCGCCCGACCGTGTGCGGTTGCCGGCCAGCACGCCTCGGGCGAGCGGACTCCACGGGATCACGCCGACACCCATGTCGACGCACTGCGGGATCATCTCCCGTTCCTCCTCGCGGTAGATCAGGTTGTAGTGGTTCTGCATCGACACGAACCGGGTCCACCCGTTGGCGTCGGCCGCGGCCTGGGCCTTGGCGAACTGCCACGCGAACATGCTCGACGCGCCGATGTAGCGGGCCTTGCCGGCCCGGACCACGTCGTGGAGCACCTCCATCGTCTCCTCGACGGGCGTCCGGTTGTCCCAGCGATGGATCTGGTAGAGGTCGACGTAGTCCATGCCCAGGCGCGTGAGCGAGGCGTCGATGCCCGCCAGGATGTGCTTGCGGGAGAGGCCGCCGCCGTTCTCGCCGGGGGTCACGGGCATGAATACCTTGGTGGCGACCACCATCTCCTCGCGGCCCAGGTACTTCGGGAGGATGTGCCCGGTGGCCACCTCGCTCGCTCCGGCCGAGTAGGTGTCGGCGGTGTCGAAGAAGGTGACACCCCCTTCGACGGCGGCCCGCACGATGGGCTCGGCCGCCTCCTCGTCCAGCACCCAGGGCCGTTCGGAGTCGTTCCCGAAGCTCATCATGCCCAGACAGACGCGCGACACGCGCAGTCCGGTGCGTCCGAGGTTGACGTACTCCATGTGGGGCCTCCGGGATCGACGGGAGCGGCGCCACCACCCTAGACAGCGTCGTCGCGGAGCGGTGCGGCCGTGAGGGACGGACCCCGCCGGCGGTTCTCACGCACCCCTCAGCCAGCACTCAGCTGGCTCTTACCTTCCGGTGTTCCACTGCTCCGCTGAAGGCCCTGGTCGGGCGGGATGCCGGCCGCACGGGAACGACCGTTGGCTGCGGCCGCGCGAACGTCGACGAGGTACCGGTGACGAAAGACACGCAGTCCAGGGGAGCCAGGAAGTGGTGGATCGTTGCCGTGGTGGTGGTCGTCGCCGGTGCGGGCGTGGGCACCTGGTTCGCGACCCGCCCCTCCAGTGCCTCGGCCGCCGGTGTGGTCACGACCACCACCGTCCAGACGGTGACCACCGGGACCGTCAGCCAGACGGTCGCCGCCACCGGGACGATCGAACCCGCCACCACGGCCGACCTGAACTTCGCCGTGTCCGGGAAGGTGACAGCCGTCGACGTCACCGCCGGCCAGACGGTCACCGCCGGCCAGGCCCTGGCCACGGTGGACCCGACCGCGCTGAACGCCGCGGCAGCCCAGGCCCAGGCGGCCCTGGCCAACGACCAGGCCCAGTTGGCCTCCGACCAGGCCGCCGGTGCCAGCGCCACCCAGATTGCGCTCGACGAGGCCAACGTCGCCGCTGCGCAGAACCAGGCAGCCAGTGCCCAGACCGCGGTGACCGATGCCACACTGGTGTCCACCACGGCGGGCACCGTGGCGTCGGTGAGTCTCACCGTAGGCCAGCAGGTGACCGGTGCGAACTCCTCCTCGTCGTCGGGCGCGTCGTCGTCGGGCACGGGTGCGTCGGGCGGCTCGGGGTTCAACTCGGCTGCATCGACCGGATCGGCTGCATCGACCGGATCGTCCTCGTCATCCTCGTCGTCCTCGGGCCAGGTCGTCGTGGTGTCGACCGGCTCCTACATCGTCAACGCCTCCGTCTCCAGCACCGGCGTCTCGTCGCTGCAGATCGGCGACCAGGCCACGATCACACCGTCCGGTGCCACCACGCCTGTCTACGGGACGGTCGGCTCGATCGGCCTGGTTGCGACGACCACCTCGGGAGTGTCGTCGTTCCCGGTCGTCATCGACGTGACCGGCAGCCCCACCGGCCTCTACGGCGGCACGAGCGCCAACATCTCGATCATCGTGAAGGAACTGCAGGGTGTCCTCGTCGTTCCGACCGGAGCGATCACCTACACCGGGGGTACAACGGCCGTGACGCTCGATTCCGGCGGCGCGAAGGTCGTGCGGGACGTGACGACGGGGATCGCCGCGGCCGGCCAGACCCAGATCGTGAGCGGGCTGACCGTCGGTGAAAAGGTGTACGTGACCAGCGTGTCCTTCCGGGGCCCGCTCGGATCCACCCGCACGGGCGGCGGCGGCTTCGGTGGCGGCGGCTTCGGTGGCGGCGGCTTCGGCGGCGGCTTCGGCGGCGGTGCCGGCCGGTTCGGTGGTGGAGCGGGCGGCGTAGGCGGATGACCGACGCCGACGACACGGTCGAGGTCTGGGTCGACCGCACCGATGCCCACCCGGTGGTGCACCGCCCCGTGATCGAGGTGGACGATGTCTGGAAGACCTACCGGACCGGGTCGCTCGAGGTGGACGCACTCCGCGGCGTCTCGTTCGCGATCGACCGGGGCGAGTACGTCTCCATCATGGGACCGTCGGGGTCGGGAAAGTCGACCCTCATGCACATCCTCGGGTGCCTCGACGTCCCGACCTCGGGGCGGTTCCTCCTGGCCGGCGACGACGTCAGCGGGATGACCGAGGAAGACCTCGCCCACGCGCGCAACAAGCGCATCGGATTCGTGTTCCAGCAGTTCAACCTGCTGGCATCGCTGAGCGCATGGCGCAACGTGGAGCTCCCGCTCCTCTACGCGGGCGTGGACAGGCCGGAGCGCAGGCGCCGGGCATTGGAGGCGCTGGAGCGTGTCGGCCTCGGCGACCGCGTCCAACACCGCCCCGGTGAGCTGTCCGGCGGACAGCAGCAGCGGGTGGCGGTGGCCCGCGCACTGGTGACCGACCCGGACCTGATCCTGGCCGACGAACCGACCGGCAACCTGGACTCGGTCTCGGCCCACGACGTCATGGGCCTCCTCGACGAACTGCACGTGAGCGGCCGCACCGTCGTGCTGATCACCCACGATTCCGACGTGGCCGCACGGTCCGGGCGGATCATGCGGATCCGCGACGGCCAGATCGGCGACACCACTCCGGTGGGGGCTGTAGCAGCCGGGGCCGACGTCCCGTGAACCTGTTGGAGACGTTCCGTACCGGCCTGGACGCCGTGGTGTCGCACCGGCTGCGCTCGGCGCTGACCGTCCTGGGGATCATGATCGGCATCACCGCGGTGATCCTGACGGTGGGGCTCGGCGAGGGGGCCCAGCAACAGGTCGGGTCGGAGATCACCGCCCTCGGTTCGAATCTGCTGACGGTGACCCCCGGCAGCACCACCTCGTCCTCGGGCCTGCGGGGCGGCTTCGGGTCCGCCTCGACCCTCACCGTCGGCGACGCTGTCGCGCTCACCTCCAAGGTCGTTGCGCCGGACATCCACGCGGTGGCACCGGCCACTTCCGCGTCGGAGAGCCTGGTCGCCGGAACCACCAACTGGACCACCAGCGTCGTCGGGACCGACCCCTCCTGGCTGACGGTTCGCGGCCGAAGCATGACCGAAGGCCGGTTCATCGTCTCCCACGACCTGGCCACCCGGGCCGAGGTGGTCGTGCTGGGGACGGTGACGGCCCAGGAACTCTTCGGGTTCCGCGATCCGGTCGGCCAGTCGGTGAACATCGCCGGCCAGCCGATGACGGTCATCGGCGTCCTCAACAGTGTCGGCTCCTCGTCGAGCTCGTCGACGGTGGCCAACCCCGACGATCAGGCCATCGTGCCGCTGACCACGGCCTCTGCACTCCTGTTCGGCGGCACGAGCCGTAGCTCGGTCAGCCAGATCCTGATCCAGGCGACGTCGGGTGCCACCCTGTCCGCCGCCTACCAGGAGGCGGACGCAGAGCTCCTGAACCTCCACGGGATCACCACGAGTACGGCGGCCGACTTCACCATCACCAGTGAGCAGCAGGTCCTCTCCACGGCCACGTCGGTCGACCGGACGCTCACGATCCTGCTGGGCGGCATCGCCGGGATCTCCTTGCTCGTCGGCGGGATCGGTGTGATGAACATCATGCTGGTGTCGGTGACCGAGCGGATCCGGGAGATCGGCCTGCGCAAGGCGCTCGGGGCCACCCCGCGGGTCATCCGCCGCCAATTCCTGGTCGAGGCCTCCGTGCTCGGATCGGTCGGCGGCGTCCTCGGCGCCGTCCTCGGCCTCGTCGGCGCCGTCGTGCTCCCGCACGTCATCTCCAATCCGATCACCGTGTCCCCGGCCGCCGCGGTCGGGGCCATCGCCGTGGCCGTGGCCATCGGCATCGTCTTCGGCGTCTACCCCGCCAGCCGCGCCGCCAAGCTCCCACCGATCGACGCCCTCCGCAGCGAATGACCTCCCGTCCGATCGCGGCAAGCCGACTGCACCCGAGACCGAACCCTCGAGCAACGAAGGAAGAGACCATGCACGACACCACCCCTCCCGACGGTCCGACCACCGGTCGACGCCGCGCCCGTGTGCGCGTGCGCCGGAAGGTGGCTCTCACGGTCGTAGGCATGGCAGGGCTGGTCCTCGCCGCGTGCGGCGGGTCGTCCGGCGCCTCGTCCACGAACTCCACGGCGGCACCGGCGCGATCCTCCACGACCCCGAGCACCCGGCCCGGGGCCTCGGGGACGATCGCTGCGGTCAACGGAACCACCCTCGAGGTCCAGAACGCCCAGACCGGCCAGACCGCGGTGACCTACACCCCGTCGACGACGATCCACCAGATCACCGCGACATCGGCGACCGCAATCACCGTCGGCTCCTGCATCTCCGCGTTCGGCAAGCCGACGTCGGGCTCGTCGAGCAGCACGCCGTTCGGTGAACCGATCACGGCGACCACGGTGTCGATCAGCCAGCCGACCAACGGAACGTGCAGCCGGGGCGGATTCGGAGGTCGCCGCACCGGGACGCCGGGAGCGGGCAGCCGTCCCCCGGGCGGGTTCGGAGGTCGTCCGGCCGGGACACCGGGGGCGGGCAGCCGTCCCCCCGGCGGGTTCGGCGGCGGTTCCTTCGGCGCCGCCACCGGCCTGGTCACCGGGGTGACCGGCTCGACGGTGACCGTCCACGAGACCAACCCCCGCACGCAGAAGGCATCGACCGTCGCCGTCACCCTCACGGGGACCACGACGTTCACCACGACGACGACGGCCACCGCGGCCGCGATCGCTGTCGGCCAGTGTGCCCGTGCCATCGGGCCTGCCGGCACGACGGGTGCCATCACGGCCACGAGCCTCACCCTGTCGACACCGACCAACGGGTCCTGCGCCACCGGCTTCGGCTTCCGCGGGGGAACGGGCGGCGGGGTTCCGGGGCCGGCCGGGGGGGCCACCACGAGTGCCTGACCCTTCTCCGCAGCCCACCGACGCACCGGCGGTCCCCGCGACCGGCGGGGACGGCCCGGACGCAACCGCGGGCCGGAACCGAGTGTGGGGAGCCCGCCGGCTCACCCCGTTCCGGGTGCTGCTCGTGGCGCTCGTCGTGGCAGCAGTGGTGGTGGCCGTAGTGCTCACCCGCCCGTCGGGTCCCGCCTACCGGACGGCGGTGGTGTCTCGCGGGGACGCGGTGGCCATGCTCGCGGAGGTCGGGACCGTGACCCCGGTGCAGCAGGCGAACCTGTCGTTCACCACGGGTGGCAAGGTGGGAGCGGTGAACGTGTCCGTGGGCCAGCGGGTTGCGGCCGGACAGGTAGTCGCCTCGCTGGACCCCTCGACGCTCGAATCCGCGGTGGTCACGGCCACCGCGGGCCTGGCGTCGGCACGGGCGACCCTGGCCGCCGATGAGACGGCGCAGTCGGCGGCGACCACCGCGACCTCCTCCTCCTCGACGGGAACCAGCTCCGGATCTGCGACCTCGTCGACCACGGCTTCGTCGGGATCAGGCGGCGGCGGTTCGGGTGCGACGAGCCAGGAGGTGGCCAAGCTCCAGGCTGCGTTGGTCGCCGACCAGAGGCAGCAGGACGCCGATGCTACGGCCGCCGGAGCGGCCCTGACCGTTGCGACCACCGTGTGCACGGCGGTCCCCCCGCCGCCGGCGGGTTCGTCCACCTCGGGACCGTCCACGACCGGTACCGCCACGACCGGTACCGCCACGACCGGTACCGCCGCGACCGGTACCGCCGCGACCGGCACCCTCGCGGCATCATCCGCCGCCACGCCGGGTGCCGGGGGTGCCGCGGGCGGAGGTGGCTCGACGGGCGGTTCGTCGCAGACCTGCGCGGAGGCCCTGGCCGCGGCGTCGACGGCACACGCCGCGCTGGTTTCCTCCATCGCCAAGGTGACCCGGGACGAGTCGACGCTCGCCACCGCCCTCGGCCTGGGCGGCACCGGCACCGGATCGACCGGCGCAGGCCCGCCCGGGGGTGCTCCTGCCACGTCGACCACCTCGTCCACCGACGCGGCAGCGACGCCCACCGCCTCGACATCCCACGCCACGACGACCGCGGCGACGTCCTCGTCCTCGTACTCGTCGTCGGGGACGTCCTCCGGGCGCACCCGAACAATCACGCCGCAACAGCTGGCCCTCGACCAGGCCGACGTGGACGTCGCCCAGGCCGCCCTCGACACGGCCCAGCAGGACGTCGGCGAGGCCAACCTGGTGAGCACCATCACCGGGACGGTGGGCTCGGTCGCCCTGACGACGGGTGAGACGGTCCCGGCGGGATCGCCGACGGGCACGCCCCAGGTCGTCGTGATCGGCTCGGGCACCGACTACGAGGTGACGACCTCGGTGCCGGTCACGTCGGTCGCCCACGTCGCCGTCGGTCAGCCCGCGCTGGTCACGCCGGACTCGAGTTCGTCCGTCCTCGACGGCACCGTCACCGGTGTCGGGGTCCTCGGGACCGCGTCGACGACGACCACGACCTACCCGGTCACGATCGCCCTCCAGTCGACCGACCTCGGCTCGTTCTCGGGAGCCGACGCCTCGGTGGCCATCGTCACGCGCCGCTCGATCGGCGTCACCACCGTGCCCACGTCGGCCGTCACCACCGTGGGCACCCGTCACCGGGTCCTCGTCGTCGACGGGGGAACCACCAGGTCCGTGCCGGTGACCATCGGCACCGTCGGTGCCCAGCGCACCCAGATCCTGACGGGTGTCACCGACGGGCAGGTGGTGGCGCTCGCCGTGATGTCGGCGCCGGTGCCCACCTCGTCGACCACCACCCGGGGCGGTCTCGCGGGCCTGTCGGGGGCCGGCGGCCTCGGCGGGGCCGGTGGCTTCTCCGGCGCCGGCCGCCTCGGCGGGGCCGGTGGACCCGGCGGTGGAGGGTTCGGCCGGGTCCCGGGCGGCTGATCGGCCGGTCAACACCGCTAGCGTCTGCCGGGTGATCGACGACGACCTGGTGGCCGAAACGGTGCACGACACCGGCATCCGCCGGCTGCAGCACGCGTACGCCGACGTGGTGAACCGCCGGGCGTGGCCCGAGCTCGAGGCGCTGTTCCGGCCCGATGCCGAGGTGGTCATCGACCGGCGTGCCGGCGAGCCCCTGCGACTGGTGGGAGGGGGCGAGGTGGGCGCGTTCATCGGCTCGGCCATCGAGCACTTCACGTTCTTCGAGTTCGTCGTCCTGAACGCCCACATCGCCTTTCCCGAGGGCGTCGGGTCGGGCCGGGCGGTCTGCCGCCTCTTCATGTGCGAGCTCCGCCAGGACGGTGCCACCGGTGCGTTCACCACCGCGTTCGGGCTCTACCATGACCGCTACGTCTTCGAGGGCGGCCGATGGCGCTTCGCCGAGCGGCGCTACCACTCGCTGGCCCGCCACGGCGGCGTCCTGGACGTGTTCCCCCTTCCTGCGACACCCGGCATCGAGGTCCCCGGAGCCGGCGCCTGACCCGAGGCCGCACCGGGGACCCGCATCAGCCACCGGCGGCTCCCCGCGTGGGAGCATCGTCCCCATGCCGCTCCTGGTGGTCCGTCACGCACGCGCCGGTCGCCGCGCCGCGTATGCGGGGGACGACCTCGAGCGCCCGCTGTCCCCGCGTGGTCGGGCCCAGGCCGAGGCGCTCGTTCCCCTGCTCGCCGCCTACCGCCCCCGACGGGTCCTCTCCAGTCCGGCCGTCCGCTGCTTCGAGACGGTGCGCCCGCTGGCCGAGGCGCTGGCGCTGCCGATCGAGTCGGTGGGCGAGCTGGGTGAGGGGCACGGTCCCGCTGCACTGCGCGTCCTCCAGCGCATGGCGGGGGAGACGGCCGTGCTGTGCACCCACCGGGACGTGGCCACCGAACTGCTCGGGGCGCTGGCCGGCGGCCGCAGCGCCAAGGCCCGCCACCAGCTCCGGCTCCTGAAGGGGGAGGTGTGGGTCGTGCAGTCGACGGGATCCTCCCTCGAGATCGTCGACCACCTCCACCAGGAGCCCCGCCGGTGAGCCGGGAGGGCGGCTCCGGGTGCCGCCGCCGTCGGATCTGGGGCGTGCGGCAACTACGCTGACCGCCCGATGAGCATCCCCGCCCGATTCGCGCCGGAGTCGTTCCGGGCATTCCGGGTGACGGACCGGGGGTACGACGCCGGCACCCGCACGGTCACGCTCCGCTACGCCCTCGACGACCGGGTCGGGTTCGTCGAGACGCTGACCTTCGAGCCGGGTGCCACCGGAACGTCCGGGGGGAGCCGGCAGCCGGTCCCGGAGCCGCCCGGGCCGGGGTTCGACCGGGCCCTCCTGCACCTCCACGTCGCCGCGGGAACCAGCTACTACAAGACGGCTGCGCCCCCCGAGGTGGTGGTCGAGGGCGAGTCGATGGCCCCGGCGGAGCTGGCGTTCCACCACCACCTCTACGACGACGGGCTGCGCGAGTTCGCCGTGGCGAACGGGCTGCCCGTCCCCCGTCCGGTGACCGTCGTCGCCGACGGATCGGGCACGGTGCCCGGCCCGCCGCCGGCGGGGGGCCTCCGGCCCGGACTGGTCGTACCGATCGGCGGGGGCAAGGACTCGATGGTCCTGATCGAGTCGGTCCTCCACCTCCGGCCGCGGTTGTTCGCCGTGAACCCCCACCCGTTGGTGGTCGAGCTCGCGGCCGAAGCCGGTCTCGAGCTCCTCGTGGTGCACCGGCGGCTCGACCCCGGCCTGGCCGCACTGCACCGGGCGGGCGCCATGAACGGCCACGTGCCGATCACCGCCATCGTCTCGCTGGCCGCCGCCCTGGGCGCGTTCGTCCACGGCTACGACACCGTGGCCATGGCCGTCGAGCGGTCGGCCAGCGAGGAGACGGTCCTGGTGGACGGCGTGCCGGTCAACCACCAGTACTCGAAGAGCCGGGACCTCGAACTGCTCCTGGCCGAGCTGCTCACCTCGACGGTCTCGCCCGACTTCGTCTACGGGTCGGCCCTGCGGCCCTATTCCGAGCTCGCCATCTCCCGGGCGTTCGCCCGACTCACGAAGTACCACCGCACGTTCTGCAGCTGCAACACCGCCTTCCGGCACGATGCCGCTCCCGGCGACCGCTGGTGCGGGGACTGCCCGAAGTGCCGCTTCGTCGGGCTGATGCTGGCCCCGTTCGTCGGGCGGGACGACCTGGCCGCCATCGTCGGCCGGGACCTCTTCGCCGACCCCGGCCAGGTGCCGGGCTTCGCCGCCCTGATGAGCGACGCCGACAAGCCGTTCGAGTGCGTGGGGGAACGACGCGAATCGGCGGCCGCCCTCCGGCTCCTGGCCGGTCGGGCGGAATGGCGCGACGCCCCCGTGGTGGCCGCCCTCGCACCCGTGGCCGGGGCGCTGGTGACGGACGAGGAGGTCGTCGAGCTGCTCGCGCCCCGACCCGAACTGGCCTTCCCGGACGCGGCGGTGGCCGCAGCGGTCGACGCCCTGGTGACCGGCGACCCATGACCCTCGACGAGGTGCTCGGCCTGCGGGTGGCGGTGTGGGGGCTGGGGGCCGAGGGCTCCGCCTTCGTCGGCCTGGCCCGTCGGCGGGGCGTCGAACCGCTGCTGGTCGACGACCGCCCGGACCGGCCGACGGGGCTCCACGGGCCTCCGGTCCTGCGCCCGGCCGACGTCCCGTGGTCCGAGGTGGACGTCGTGGTGCGGTCCCCCGGCGTCAGCCGGTACCGGCCGGAACTGGCCGCCGCCGAGGCGGCGGGCGTGCGCGTCACGACGGCGATGGCCGTGTGGCTGGAGGACCACGTGCGGGCCCCCGTGGTCGCCGTCACCGGCACGAAGGGCAAGAGCACCACGGCGGCGCTGACCGCGGCGGTCCTCCGGGGGGACGGCCTCGAGGTGGCGCTCGTCGGCAACATCGGCGTGCCGGTCCTCGACACCTACGGCCGGCCGCCGGCCGACGCGTACGTCGTGGAGGTCTCCTCGTACCAGGCCGCCGACGTCACGACCCCGCCCGGGGCCGTGGTCCTGACCAGTCTGGCCCCGGACCACCTCGACTGGCACGGCGGCGTCGAGGCCTACTACCGCGACAAGCTGCGGCTCGTCGGCGCAGGGGCATTGGCGGTCAGTGCGGGCAACGCCGAAGCGGTGCGCCGGACGGCGTGGCACCCGGACCGCATCCTCTACGGTCCCGAGGGGCGTGTCCGGGTCGGGGACGACGGATGGGTCGTGGTGGACGGGGTGCGGGTCGCCGACGGTGCACGCCTGCGGGTTCCCGGACGCCACAACGCCTGGAACCTGTGCGGGGCGGTGGCCGGCGCGCTGCTGGTGACCGGGCGCCCGCCCACGCCGGACGCCGTCGCCGGCGCGGTCGACGGGTTCGCCGGGCTGCCGTCGCGCTGCCAGGTCCTCGGCGAGCGGGGCGGGCGCACCTACGTCGACGACGCACTGGCCTCGAACCCGTTCGCCGCGGCCGCATCGGTCGGGACCTTCGCCGGGCGGCCCCTCACCCTCATCGTGGGTGGCGCCGACCGGGGGGTGGACCCGACGCCCCTGGTGGTGGCCGTAGGTGCCCACCGCCCGCAGGCCGCGGTGGTGGTCGTGGGCCCGGGCGCCGACCGGCTGGTCGGGGCGCTGGCCGACGGTGGCGTGCCGGCCGCCGCCGTGCGGACGGCCGACGACCTGACCGGGGCCGTCGCCGTCGCCACCGGGCTCACCCCGCCCGGCGGGGTCGTGCTGTTCTCGCCGGGGGCACCGACCCCCGAGGGCGGGGGCGGCTACCGCGCCCGCAGCCACGAATTCGCGGAGGCGGCCGGCTTCGATGCGCCGGACGGACGGGAGCCGGCACCGCCGGGGGGCGGGCACCGCGACCGTGGTTGACAGTCCGCCGGACCCGGGCCACGGTGGGGGCGGACACGGGGAGGACGAGTTGCGCCAGATCACCATCATCACGGATCGGGTGGCGCTCGTGGACGCCGAGGCCGACCCGGCACGCGGCACGTTCCTGATCGACCCGGGCGACCTGCAGGCGGCGCTGGGCTGGGCGATGACGCCGTCCGGCCTCTGCCGCGGCGACGCGTGCGTTCCGGTCCGGGACCTCGATGCCGTCCGCGTCGGCGACCGGCTCGACGTGGCCGCCGTGGCCGCGGCGGTGGGCCGTCCGTCCGTCGTCGACGTGGCCGCCGGCATCGTGGCCGTGGCGCTCCCGGCCGAGCTCCGCCGCCGGGCGCTGGCCGACCTCGACGCGCCGGCCTTCACGCTGCCCGACCTCGACGACGTGCCCCGTTCGCTCGACGAGTGGTCCGGTCTGAAGAAGCTGCTCGTGACCTTCTCGAGCTGGTGCGGCTGCCGCTACGACCTGCCGGGATGGCAGGCGCTCCACGACGAGCTGGCCCCCGACGGGTTCACCGTGGTCGCGGTGGCCATCGACCAGAACGCCGACGACGTCCGCCCCTTCGCCGGTGGGCTGACCATGCCGGTGCTGTACGACCCGCACCACCTGCTGACCGAGCTCTACGCCATCTCCAACGTGCCGACGGTCGTGTGGATCGACGAGGGGGACAGGATCGCCCGGCCGAACGGCGAGGCGTTCGGGACCGACACGTTCGCCGACTTCACCGGGGCGGACTCGTCGCCCCACAAGGAACTGGTCCGACGGTGGGTCCGCCAGGGCGAGCTGCCGATGGACGAGGGCGAGGCGCGCCACGCGGTGGCCGACCTGTCCGACGACGAAGTGCTCGCCCGGCTCCACTTCCGGGTCGCGGCGGAGGCCCACCGGCAGGGGGACGCCGACACCACCCGGGCCCACGTCCTGCGGGCCGGCGAGCTGGCCCCCGACGACCTGACCGTGTGGCGGGCCGGGATGCCGCTGCTCGGCGAGGACCCGTTCGGCCAGGGATTCCTCGACCGCTACGACGCGTGGCGGGCGAAGGGCAGCCCGGCCCACAGCATGCCGTCGGTCCGCAGCTCCGACCGGATCCGCTGAACGGCGCGGCCCGGAGCTGTCAGCGCAGCCGCCAGTCGATGCGGGCACCCGAGGAGAAGCGCTCCTGGCCCTCGGCCAGGGCCGCCTCGCTGTTGCCCAGCCCGACGAAGGCGTACCCGAGCGCGAGGGCCTGGCCCCGGGTGAGGTCCCGTCCCGCCCACAGCGCCCGCAGCGATCCCTGCACCGCGAGGGGCGGCGCGTCGGCGATCTGCCGGGCCGCCCACCCGGCTCGCTCCCGCAGGTCGGCCACGTCCACGGCCAGCTCGGACACCAGGCCGAGCTGGTGGGCACGCTGGGCACTCATGCGCTCGGACGCGCCGAGCAGTGTCATGCGGGCGAGTTCGCCGAACGGCATCCTGCCGGTCATCTGCAGCGGCTCGAACGCGGCGGCCATCCCGTAGGTCACGTGGGGGTCGAAGAAGGTGGCCTGCTCGGTGGCGATGACGATGTCGACCTCGCCCAGCAGGTAGAAGGCGCCACCGCAGGCCATCCCGTTGACGGCGCCGATGACCGGCTTCCAGAGGTCGCACGTCTTCGGCCCGAGGTCCTCACCGGGGTCGTCGAACATGAACGGCGTGGTGCCCGCGCCGACGTGGACGGCCTCGCCGTCCTCGCCCACGGTGGGGTCGCCCGCCTGGCCGCCCAGGGCCTCGTTCCGGTCGATGCCCGTGCAGAACGCCCGGTCGCCCGCACCGGTCAGCACGACGACCCGCACCTCGTCGTGCCGGCGGAGGGCCCGCCACAGCGCCCGCAGCTCGCGCTGCATGACCGCATTGAACGCGTTGTACACCTCGGGCCGGTCGAGGGTGACCCACGCGACGCCGTCGTCCTCCTCGTAGCCGAGGGTCTCGAAGGAGGGGATGGCTGCCATGTGTGGGCTCCGATCTTGCTCGGCGCGGTCCGGGCCGGGACCCGGGCTTGCGCGGTAGCGTGCGCAGCGGGCACCCTATCGCCCACCCGGCGGGCCTCGCGAGGGGCCGGCGCCGGGCGACGGGTGGCACCAGCCACGGCCGCCGGAGCGCGGCGTGGACGAGCGCAGCGACGACACAGGGGGAGCCCCAGATGGCCGACGACATCCTCAGCACGATCATCGGAACGCCGACGGGAACCACCGTGGTCACCGTGGAGCGCGGGCAACTGGCCTTGTTCGCCGACGCCGTCAAGGACGCGGATCCCGTCTACCGCGATCCGCGTGCCGCCGCCGACGCCGGCCTGCCCGGGATCCCGGCACCCCCCACCTACCCCTTCGTCATGGGCAACTTCGGGGCCTATCCCGAACTCCAGACCGACGAGGCGCCGAGCGGCAACCCGATGGGCGCGGTCCTCGGCCCGCTCCTGGCCAAGGGCGGACTCATCCTCCACGGCGAACAGGAGTTCACCTACCACCGCCCGGTCTTCGCCGGCGACGTGCTGGAGGGCAAGGGCATGGTCGTCGACGCGTACCAGAAGGAGTCGAAGGGCAAGACCATGACCTTCGTCGTCGTCGAGACGGCGTGGAGCGACGCGGCCACCGGCGAGCCGGTGTGCACGTCCCGGATGAACATCATCCACCGCATCTGATGGCTGCCGACACTGCCGGGGCCGCACCCGACGACGCCGTCCTGCGCCGGGTCGAGGACGGTGTGGCCTGGATCACCCTCAACCGGCCCGATGCCGGCAACGCCATCACCGCGGCGATGCGCGACCAGGTCGTCGTGTGGCTCGAGGAGGCCTCGGCCGACCTCGGCGTGCGGGTCGTCGTCCTCACCGGCGCCGGCGACAAGGGCTTCTGCACCGGCGCCGACCTGCGTTCGTCGGGGCCCGGGCTGCCCCGGCCCGACGGCGCCCCGGACCGGGCGGTGGGCGACGCCGCGCGCCTCATCCGCACCGGCTGGCAGCGGCTCGTGAGCGCCGTCCTCGACTGCGAGAAGCCGGTGATCGCCGCGGTCAACGCCACCGCGGCGGGGGGTGGGATGCACCTCGCTCTCGCCTGCGACCTGGTGCTGGCGGCCGAGGAGGCCAAGTTCATCGAGGTCTTCATCCGGCGGGGCATCGCCCCCGACGCCGGCGGCGCCTACCTGCTGGCCCGGCTCGTCGGCCCGCAGAAGGCCAAGGAACTCTTCTTCTTCGGCGACGACGTGCCGGCCCGGGACGCCGAACGGATGGGCCTGGTCAACAAGGTCGTCCCCCGGGACGAGCTGCTCGCGGAGGCCGGGGCATGGGCCGCGCGCCTGGCCGGCTCCCCCACGAAGGCGATCGGGGTGGCCAAGTACCTGACCAACCGGGCGCTCGACACCGACCGGGCCACGGCGCTGTGGGACGAGGCCGTCGGCCAGGAGCTCGTGACCGGAACCGAGGACTGCAGGGAGGGTCTCGCCGCCTTCGCCGAGCGACGGCCGCCGGTCTTCCGGGGCTGGTAGCGCCCCGGATCGCCGACCGGATCGGGGAGCGGCCCGCCGTGCCGACCCCGGCGTCGACCGGGACCCCGGTGCGCGGACGTGCGGATAGAACGGGTTCTGTTTCCGGGCCCCGGGATGCTAGAAACGAGCCGTGCACCTCACCGCCACGTCGACAGATCTGCTGACCGCCACGCAGTACGCGTACTGGATGGCCGTGCTCCGCATCGGCCTCGGGGCCTGGTGGCTCAAGAGCTTCGCCCACAAGGACCTGGGTGGCTGGCTCAAGCGGGGCTCGGGCATCGAATGGGGCGGCTCGGTCGCCGAGAAGCACAAGTGGGGCTTCGTCAAGACCGGTTTCGACAAGGTCGTCCGGCCCCATCCCATCCCGATGGCCTACGTCGTGGTCTTCTCCGAGCTCGCGCTCGGGCTCGGCCTCGTCCTCGGCCTCCTCACACCCGTCGCCCTGGTGGCCGGCATCCTCCTCAACCTCCTCTACTTCGTACTCATGATCAGCGACTGGGCCGAGCAGGGCCAGAACCTGATGATGATCCTCGCCGCCGCCGTGGCTCTGGGCACCCGGTCCTGGGCCGTGCTCTCGCTGGACCACGTGCTCCACCTCTTCGGAGCCTGACCCGTGGCCATCGGGATCCAGGAGGAGCACGAGGAGCTGCGCGCCGCCGTCCAGGGGTGGGCCGAGACCCGCGATGTGGCCGGTGCGGTGCGCACCGCGCTCGACGCCGAGGGCGATGCGATCCCGGCCTACTGGGGGGACCTGGCCGGGCAGGGGCTCCTCGGCATCCACCTGGCGGAGGAGTTCGGCGGCCAGGGTGCCGGTCTGGTCGAGCTGGCCGTCGTGGCCGAGGAACTCGGTCGCGCCGCCGCCGTCGGCCCGTGGGACACGACCGCCGTCGTGGCCGGCGTGGTCGCCGCCGCCGGCGGGCCCGCACTGGCCAAGCGGATCCTGCCCGGACTCGCCGACGGGACCCTGACCGCGGGGCTCACCGTCCCGACGGCGGGAGTCGACGGGTCGCCGGTCGCTCCGTCGGGACTCGCCGGCACCCTGGGGGACGACGGGACCCTGCGGGTGACCGGGACGGTGCGCCCACTGGTGCACGGCGCCGTCGTCACCCACGTGCTGGCGACGGCTCGCGTCGACGGCGCCGACCGCTGGGTCCTCCTCGAACGGGACGACGCCGACTCGGTGACGACACTGCCGTCCTTCGACCCCACCCGCCCGTGCGCGGCATGGTCGGTCGCGGGGGCCCGGGTGGCGCCCGAGCGGGTGCTCGACGGGGCGACGACCGGCCTGGTCCGTGACCTCGCACTCGTGGTGCTGTCGGCCGCCGCCGTGGGCGGCGCGCGCTGGTGCGTCGAGACCGGTGCCGAGCACGCGCGCACCCGCGAGCAGTTCGGGCGGCCGATCGGTCAGTTCCAGGGGGTGAAGCACCGGCTGGCCAACATGCTCGTGGCCGTGGAGCAGGGGGTCGCCGCCACGTGGGACGCGGCGCTGGCGCTCGGCACCGGGCAGGACCCGGACGCCGGGGACGAGACCGCTCAGGGGAGCCTGAGCGTGCAGCTGGCGGCCGCCCTGGCCCTCGACGGCTACGTCGAGGCGGCCAAGGGTGCCATCCAGGTGCTGGGCGGGATGGGCTTCACGTGGGAGCACGACGCCCACATCCACCTGCGCCGGGCCACCACGCTGCGCCAACTCGTCGGGGGCACGGCCCCCCTGCGCGCCGAGTCGGCCCGCCTGGCACTGGCCGGATGGCGTCGCCGGCTGGCCGTCGACCTCCCGCCGGAGGCCGAGACGCTGCGGGCGGAGCTCCGGACGCTGGTCGCCGGCATCGCCGCCATCGAGGACCCGGCCGAGCAGAGCCGGGCACTGGCCGACCACGGCCTCCTGGCGCCGCACTGGCCGGCGCCGTGGGGCCGCGACGCCGGGGCGGTCGAGCAGCTGGTGATCGACCAGGTGTGCGCCGAGGCGGGGTTGAAACGGCAGAACCTGGCGGTCGCCGCATGGGCCCTCCCGACGATCATGGCCCACGGGACGCCGGAGCAGACCGAACGATGGGTGGGCCCGACGCTCCGGGGCGAGTACATCTGGTGCCAGCTGTTCAGCGAGCCGGGTGCCGGGTCCGACCTGGCCTCGTTGTCGACGCGGGCGACGCGGGTCGACGGCGGGTGGTCGCTGACCGGCCAGAAGGTGTGGACGTCGGTGGCCCAGAGGGCCCACTGGGGCATCTGCCTGGCCCGGACCGATCCGGACGCGCCGAAGCACCGGGGCATCACGTACTTCCTGGTCGACATGGCGTCGCCCGGCATCGAGATCCGCCCCCTGCGGGAGATCACCGGCGCCGCGCTCTTCAACGAGGTGTTCTTCGACGACTGCTTCGTCCCCGACGAGTGCGTGGTCGGCGAGGTCCACGGTGGGTGGAGCCTGGCCCGGACCACCCTGGCCAACGAGCGGGTGTCGCTCTCGACGGACTCGGCCTTCGGCGGCGCGCTCGAGGGTGTGCTGGCGCGGGTGGCCGCGGATGCCGGGCTCCAGGACCCGGTGACACTCGACCGGCTCGGCCACCTGCTGGCCGAGGCCCAGTCGCTCGCCCAGCTCGGGATGCGGGCGACCCTGCGCTCGGTCGGCGGGCTCCAGCCCGGGTCCGAGTCGAGCGTGCGCAAGCTGGTCGGCGCCGAGTTCGACCAGCGGGTGCACGAATTCGGACTCGACCTGTGCGGTCCCGAGGGGGCGGTCACCGAGGGGGACGCCGCGTTCTCCGCCTACATGGTGCTGCAGTCGAAGTGCATGACGATCGCCGGCGGGACCAGCGAGGTGCAACGGAACGTGATCGGTGAGCGGCTGCTGGGCCTGCCGCGCGACCCCGAGCCGGGGCGCTGACCGCGGTGCGGCCCGGCTCCGGCGCGTGCCGGGCGACGTCCCGCGCCCGGGCTGGCCGGGCCGGCTTCACGCGTGCGATCGTGGACCTGCGGTATCGGACCGGCGCGAGCCCGGGAGACGGAGGACGAGGGAATGGCTGACGCAGCGCTCTACTACGAGGACGTGACCGAGGGGGACGAGGCTCCGACCCGGACGCACGTCCTGACCCGGACCGACCTGGTGGCCTATGCCGGGGCGTCGGGCGACTACAACCCCATGCACCACGACGAGGTCAAGGCCACGGCCGCCGGCCAGCCCAGCGTGTTCGGTCACGGGATGTTCTCGATGGGCCTGCTCGGCACGGCCATCACGGACTACGTCGGCCCCGGCAACGTCACGCGGTTCACGGTGCGATTCGCCCGCCAGACCTGGCCCGACGAGGAGCTCCGGTCGTCCGTCGTGGTCACCGGGAAGCGGACCGAGGGCGACCTCCACCTGATCGACCTCGACGTCCGGCTCCGCAACGCGGAGGGCGAGGAGAAGGTCGTGGGCGAGGCGACGGCGAAGGTGCCCTCGAGGGCCTGAACGGCGGGGCCGGATGCGTCACCCGGCCGGACGCGCCCGGGCGGTACAGTCGACAGCGGTCGGGTCCCCTCGCCGCAGGTCGCCCGGATCGGGGTACGTGTCGAGGAGCGGCGTGAGCACCGGGGAGGGCTGTGGATCCAGGGCGTCGTCTTGCGCACCGGGCGTCCCGCGTGGTCGCCCGTGCGGCGGCCCTGGTCGCCCCGGTGCTGACCGGGTCCGTCCTCCTGGCTTCGTGCGCCAATGTCACCGTCCTCACGGTCTCCCACGCCGGGGACACCGACGGGGTGACCCCCACCACCATCCGGGTCGGTGCCATGGGGTCGTTCAGCGGCTTCGCGGCGTCGAGCTTCGCCCCGGTCACCACCGGCGCCGCCGTCTACTTCGACCGGGTCAACGCCGCGGGCGGGGTCAACGGGCGCAAGATCGTCTACTCGCCACTGGTCGACGACGGGACGTCCCCGTCGGGTGACACCGCCGCCGCCCAGCGCCTCGTCCAGTCCAAGGTGTTCGCCGTGGTGGGGGTGGGGACCCCGTTCTTCACCGGGTCGTCGATCCTGCGCTCGCAGGCGGTGCCGACCTTCGGCATCCAGGAGAACACCAACGCCCAGTGGTCGGGTCCGGCCATGTTCGGCGCCGGCGGCTCCTACATCGCGTCGTCCCTGCCCATGCCTCAGGTGGCCTACGTGGCACAGCAGACGCACCGCCGCACGGCCGCCGTCCTGGCCTACAACGTGGCCCAGTCGTCGGGGGGATGCGTCGCCGTGGTGAAGGGCCTGGCGAAGTATCACATCGCCACGCCGGTGGTCGACTTCTCGATCCCCTACGGAGCAGCCAGCCTCGATGCCGACGTCACCCGCATGCAGCAGAACGGCGTCGACTTCGTCGCCACGTGCATGGACTCGACCGGGAACATCAAGCTGTCCCAGACGCTGCAGCAGCACGGGATGGGTGCGACGGTGCAGTACTGGCTCGACGGCTACGACCGGCGGATCCTCGACAACAACGAATCGGCCTACCAGGGCGTGTACTTCCTCCTGCAGCAGACGCCTTTCGAGGTCACGGCGCTCCACCCGGGCGTCTACCCGGGCATCGACGCCTTCAACGCCGCCCTCAAACGCTACGCGCCCGGAACGACGCCGTCGGGTACGGCGCTCGCCGGGTGGGTCAGTGCCGACCTCTTCGTGCGGGGGCTGCGCGCCATCGGCAACGACGTGACCCGGACGGCGCTGGTGCGCGCCATCAACCGGCTGACGGCGTTCACGGCCGACGGGGCCTACCCGCCGGTCAACTGGGAGATCGCCCACACCGGCGTGAACGACCTGGACTGCACGACGTACGTCCGGGCCAGGGGAACCCGGTTCGTCCCGGTCTTCACCACCCCGGCCAGTGTGTACTCGTGCTACGACCAGACCGGCCGGGCCCGGACGTCGTCGGTCACCGTCACGACGCTGCCCCTGCAACCCGGGGTGCCGGGCAAGTGACCCAGTTCCTCGACTACGCCGTCCCCGGGGTCCCCTTCGGCTGCGTGTTCGCCCTCATGGCCGTCGGACTGGTGCTCACCTACAAGGCCTCCGGCGTGTTCAACCTCGCCTTCGGGGCCCAGGCGTTCGTGTCGGCTCTCGCCTACGTGTCGCTGATCCAGGACGACTGGCCCCGGTGGGCGGCCGGCGTCATCGCCGTGCTGGTCATCGGCCCGTTCGTAGGGGTGATCCTCGACCGGCTGCTGTTCCGACGGATCCGCACCGCGTCACCGCTGGTCAAGCTGGTCCCCTCACTCGGGCTCCTCGTCGCCCTGCCGCAGGTGGCGCTGATCATCGCCGGGTCGGAGCCGGAGATCCCACCACCGGCCATCGTGGGGGACGCCCAGCGGGTGTACCTCCACCTCGGGTCCGTGCCGATCAGCGGCCTCGAGCTCTCGATCAGCGCCTGCACCGTGCTCGTGGTGGGGGTCCTGGTCGTCCTGTTCCGGTTCACCCCGGTCGGGCTCGAGATGCGGGCGGTGGTCGAGAGCCCCCGGATGACCGAGCTGGCCGGGGTAAACGCCGGCCGGGTCAGCGCGTTCGCGTGGATCCTGTCGAGCGTGATGGCCGCACTGGCCGGCGTGCTGCTGTCGCCGCTCTACTCGCAACTCGACCCGCAGAACTTCACCGTCCTCCTGGTGTGGGGCGTCGCCGGGGCGGTCATCGGACGGTTCTCGAGCCTGCCGCTGGCCCTGGTCGGCGGTCTGGCCCTCGGTGTCGCCCAGCAGGTGGTCGCCGGCTACATGCCGGCCGGTGTGATCGCCAACGGTCTGCGGCCCTCCCTTCCGTTCGTGGTGCTGCTGGTCTTCCTGCCGATCGCCCGCCAGCGTCAACTCGACGACCCGCTGTCCGCCTGCGACCCGCCGTCCTCGGCGGTCGAGCGGGGTACCTCGGGCTACCGCTCGGCGTCCACGCTGGCCGCCGCCGACGGGACGGTGCGCAGTGTCGGACTGTGGCACCAGCGCCTGGCGGGTGACGCCGCCGACGGGCACCCCGGACTCCTCACCCGCCGTCCGACGGCCACCCTGGCATGGGCGGTGGGGGCCCTCGCCGTGCTGTCGGCGGTGACCTGGGTGCCCCCGGACTGGCTCTTGACCATGAACCAGGGGGTGGCGTTCGCCGTCGTCTTCCTGTCGCTGACGCTGCTCACCGGCATGACCGGACAGATCTCGCTGTGCCAGGCCACGTTCGCCGGTCTCGGCGGCTTCGTCGCCGGGCAGCTCGCCAACCACGTCGGCCTTCCCGTGGTCCTCGGCATGCTGGCCGGCGGACTGCTGGCCGCCGGCCTCGGTGTGCTGGTGGCCCTGCCGACACTGCGACTGGCCGGTCTGCCCCTGGCCCTCGCCACGCTCGCCTTCGCCCTCCTGGCCGACAACATCCTGTTCCCGAACTCGTGGATCGGGAACGGTGCCGGCGGCGTCACCGTGCCCCGTCCGTCCGCCGGCCCGGTCAGCTTCGCGGCGGCCAAGCCGTTCTTCCTGCTGTCCCTGGTCGTCCTGGCCGGTGCCTCCGCCGTGGTGAAGCTGGTGGGCGACGGGACGATGGGCCGCTACCTGGCGGCCGTGCGCGGGAGTGAGCTCGCCGCCAGCTCGGTCGGAGTGGACGTCTACCGTCTCCGGGTCCTGGTGTTCGCACTGTCCGCCGCCCTGGCGGGCGTGGGCGGCGCACTCTACGGCTCGCTCGAGGGCTCACTGTCGCCGGACGGCTTCGGCTACCAGATCTCCGCCGTGCTCCTGGTGGTGGTGGCCATCGTCGGCCTCCGGTCGATCGCCGGGGCACTCGTGGCCGGCGTCGTCTACGCCACCCTGCAGGTCGCGGTCACCACCCTGCCCAGCCGGTTCGCCGGGCTGGTGGCCGTCCTGTTCGGGCTGGCCACGCTCAGCTACACCCGGCATCCCGAGGGCTTCCTCGACTTCCTGGGGGCCAGGACCCTCGAGGCCGTCGGCCGGCGACGGGCGGCACGGGCCGCCACCCGTACCCCGACGCCGGGCCCGGGCGGCACCGGCGGAGCCGGCACCGCCGTGGCCGGTGCCCCGGTGGTCCCGGCGGGGGAGGGAGCGGGATGAGCGGCGGCGCGCTGCTGGTCGCCTCGGGGATCACCAAGCGCTTCGGGGGGATCCTGGCACTCGACCACGTCGGGCTCGAGGTCGCCCCGGGAGAGGCGGTCGGGATCGTCGGACCGAACGGAGCAGGCAAGACGACGTTCTTCAACTGCCTGTTCGGACTCGAGGTGCCCGACGAGGGCTCGGTGGTGTTCGCCGGTCGGCGCATCGACCGGCAGCCGGTCTGGAAGCGGAGCCGGCTCGGCATCGGGCGCACCTTCCAGCGGATGGAGCTCTTCGAGGGGATGACCGTCGCCGACCACCTCCTGGTGGCGGAGCAGGCGGCGAGCGGGACGGTGCGGATCTGGCGGGACTTCCTCCACCGTGGCGGTCCGACCCCGACCGAGCTGCACCACGTGCGGGAGGTCCTCGACCTGCTCGGACTCACGGACCTGGCCGGTCGCCCGGTCGACACCCTCGACCTCGGACACGCCCGGCTGGTCGAGCTCGGCCGGGCCATGATGGGCGCGCCGCGGCTGCTCATGCTGGACGAGCCGTCCTCGGGCCTCGACGCCGACGACACGGCCCGCCTGGCCCGCATCCTGGACGAGACCCGCCGGAGCACGGGTGCGGCCGTCGTGCTGGTCGAGCACGACCTGGCACTCGTCGAGTCGACGGTCGACCGGCTGGTCGTCCTCAACTTCGGGAAGGTGCTCGCCACCGGCGGCGTGGCCGAGGTCCTGGGTGACCCGGAGGTCCGCCGGGCCTATCTCGGGATCACGGCATGACCGCCCCGCCCGGGGGGACGGCGGGGTCGGACGTGCCGGAGGGGATCGCCCCGATGCTCGAACTGCGCGGTGTGAGCGCCGCGTACGGGCCCTACGAGGCGCTGTTCGACGTGTCGCTACAGGTGCGGACCGGTCGGGCGCTGGCCCTGATCGGAGCCAACGGTGCCGGCAAGTCGACCGTGGCGCGGGTGGTGTCCGGACTCGTGCCCGCCACGAAGGGATCCGTCCGCTTCGACGGGAAGGACATCACCGGTCGTCCCGCCTACGAGATCGCCCGCCTCGGGCTGTCGCAGCTGACCGAGGGGCGCTCGGTGTTCGCCTCGCTCTCGGTCGAGGAGAACCTCACCCTGGCGTTCCGGCGGGCGCTGGGCCGCCACGGGGTACCAGACGCCCTGGACCGGGCCTACGAGGCGTTCCCCCGGCTCGGCGAGCGCCGCACCCAGTCGGCGGGGACGCTGTCGGGGGGCGAGCAGCGGATGCTGGCGCTGGCCCGTGTGCTGGTCCTGCACCAGAAGCTCCTCGTCGTGGACGAGCTCTCCTTCGGGCTGGCCCCGGTGGTGGTCGACGAGGTCTACGGCGCCCTCGGGCAGGTGCTGGCCTCGGGAACCTCGCTGCTGCTCATCGAGCAACACGTGGACCGGGCGCTGGTACTGGCCGACGACGTGGTCGTGCTCCGCAAGGGACGGGTCGTCTACGACGGGGACCCGTCCGGCGTGGACGGCCGGGTCGCCGACCTCGTGCTCGGCCGCCCGCCGTCGCGGTCGGGCCCGGTCGCCTGACCGGGCCCGTGTGGTGTGCGACCGGCGGCACGCCGCCCGGGGTTCACGCCAGGCTGAAGGGCGGCACTCCCGACGAGACGTCCTTGAACAGCTCGCCCTTGGCGGCGGCCAGCTCGGCCGGCGTCCACATCGAGTCGCGGTGCAGCTCGCCGACGGGGTGGAAGCCCCCCATGGCCCAGATGTCGCCGCCGTAGACGATGAAGTTCTGGCCGCTGATGTCTGCGGCCTCGTCCGTGGCGAGGAAGGTCACCAGCTGGGCCACGTTGCGCGGGTCGAACTTGTCGAAGCCGCCTTCGGCCTTCGCCATCTCGCCGAAGATGTTCTCGGTCATCCGGGTCCGGGCGCGCGGCGAGATCGAGTTGCAGGTGATCCCGTAGCGTCCGAGCTCGCGGGCGAGCACCCAGGTGAGGGAGGCGATGCCGGCCTTGGCCGAGGAGTAGTTGGCCTGCCCGGCGTTTCCGAACAGTCCGGCCTCGGACGACGTGTTGATGATGCGCCCCGTGACCTCCTCGCCGGCCTTGGCCCGGCCCCGCCAGTAGACGGCGGCGTGGTGCGCGGGGGCGAAGTGCCCCTTCAGGTGGACGCGGATGACGTCGTCCCAGTCGGACTCCTCCATGTTGAAGCACATCTTGTCGCGCAGGATGCCGGCGTTGTTGACGAGGATGTCGAGCTGGCCGAAGGTGTCGACGGCCTGGTCGACGAGGGCCTTGGCGCCCTCCCACGAGCTGACGTCGGACGAGTTGACGGCGCCGTCGCTGCCGCCGGCCTTGATCAGCTCCACGACCTCCTCGGCCGGGTGCTTGTCGCCACCCTCGCCCTGGAGCGACGCACCGACGTCGTTGACGATGACCTTCGCACCCTCGGAGGCGAGCAGCAGGGCCTCCTCCCGTCCGATGCCCCGGCCCGCGCCGGTGACGATGGCAACCTTGCCGTCGAGCATTCCCATGGGTGTCCTCCTGATGTGGATCCGACCGGTGCGGATCGGACGGGTGTGGATGTGCGCTTTCGTCGACCTGCGGTCGATCGTCCGGCCGCTCACGTTGACGATGCGGCGGAACCGGGGAAGCATGGCCGAAAGCCATCCCCTCTGCAAGACAGGACGCCACCGTGAGCGCACGCGCCACCGCCACACCCACCGCCACACCCACCGCCGCATCCGACGCCCCGCTGGCGGGCCGCACGGCCCTCGTCACCGGAGGGGGGCGCGGGATCGGCCGGGCGATCGCGCTCGCCCTGGCCGCGGACGGATGCGACGTGGCGGTCAACTACCGGAGGGACGCCGACTCGGCGGCCGCCACCGTCGCCGACATCGAGGCCAACGGGTGCCGTGGTGCGGCATTCGCTGCATCGATCGACGACCCCGACGCCGTCGCCGGGCTGGCGGAGGCGGTCCTGTCCGACCTCGGTCCGGTCGACCTGCTCGTCTGCAACGCGGGCGTCGCCAGCCGGGGGAGCACGGTGGCCGATACCCCCCTGTCCGAGGTCGACCGGCTGATGCGGACCCACGTGTACGGCGCCTTCCAGCTGTGCGGTGCGCTGCTCCCGGCCATGCGCGAGCGTCCCCGGGGCGACCTCGTCTTCATCTCGTCGGTCGCCGCCCGGCACGTCGCGGCCCGGTCCGCCCCGTACACGATGGCCAAGGTGGCGCTCGAGGCGCTCGCCCTCACCCTGGCCAAGGAGGAGCGGCCCCACGGGATCCACGCCAACGTGGTCGCCCCGGGCCTCGTCGACACCGAGATGGGGCGACGCCTCGTCAAGGGCATGATGGGGGTCGACGACATCTCGTCCCTCGACGCCGCCTCCCCGTTCGGCCGGGTGTGCCGACCCGAGGACGTCGCCGACGTGGTGCGGTTCCTGGTGTCGCCGGCCGCCGGCTACGTCACGGGCCAGGTCGTCGCGGTCGACGGCGGCGGCTGAGCGGCGGGGGACCGGTTCAGTCGGCCCCGGCCTCGGCGACCAGGACGGGGATGACCCGGTCGGTCCGTTCCTGGTACTCGGCGTACGGCGGATATGCGGCGACGGCCCGCTCCCACCACCGGGCCCGCTCGTCGCCCTCGACCTGGCGCACGACCCGGTCCCGTCGCTCCGGTCCGTCCTGCAGCTCGATGTGGGGGTCGGCCAGGAGGTTGGCGTACCAGTGCGGGTGCGTCGGTGCGCCGCCCTGCGAGGCGACCAGGGCGTAGACGCCGTCGTGCTCGACCCGCATCAAGGGCGTCTTGCGCAGCCTGCCCGTGGCCGCGCCCCGGTGGGTGACGATCACGACGGGAAGTCCGGTGTCGAGGAGCGTCGTGCCCTCGGTCCCGCCGGACGACTCGTACCGCTCCACCTGGTCGCGCACCCACTGTGCCGAACTGGGCTCGTACACACCGTCCAAGGGCATGGACACAGTGAACACCCGTGGGCGGACCCGTGCCAGCCGACCCGCGTCGGGCGTCCCGTGGGACCCGGCGTGCCGGATCCGGTCGGTGCGGTCGGTGCGGTCGGTGCGATCGGTGCGGGCGGGAGTGCGGGCGAGAGGATTCGAACCTCCACCCCCGAAGGGACCGGGACCTAAACCCGGCGCGTCTGCCGATTCCGCCACGCCCGCGTGGACGCAGCCTACCGAGCCGTGGTCCCGGGCACGGCGTGGCTCACGGGACCCCGGGGGACCCCTGGCTATAGTCGCCCTGTGCCGACCTCGTCCTCCGCCCCGTCGCCCGTGACGCCCGACGCCCCCGGGCCGGCCGAGGGTGCCGTGGGCGACACGTCGGAGCGCATCCGCTACCTCGACGAGGTGATGGCGGAGATCGACGCAGAGGTCCGCCGCCGGCGTGCGTCCGGCGACCTCCCGGCGGGGCTCGAGGCCGAGCTCGACGAGCTGTTCCTGGAGTTCTCGCCGGTCGGGCTCCAGGGACGGGCCCGCCTGCGCGAGACGCTCGCCCTCGTGGACGGGTCGGCCTACGTCGACATCGCCGTGCCGACCGCGTCCAACAAGGCCGTCGGGAGCTACGTCAAGCGGCTGATCCGCAAGGGCCTCGGCTGGTACATGGACTTCGTCGTCGCCCAGATCGTGAAGTTCGCCTGGTCGGTCTCGCGCATGTTCCACGTCGTGGTCGATCACGTCGAGGCCCTCGAGGCGGCCGTGGAGACCCACCGGTCGCCGGACCTGCCCGCCGACGCGGTCCCCGCCGCCGACCCTGGCGGCGGCTGGTGGTCGGCGGCCGCGGTGGACGCCGTCCGTGGCGCGACCGACAGGGTGCTGGTCGCCGACTGCGGCGACGGCGCGCTGCTCGACGCCCTGGCCGCCGCCGGCGTCGACGCCTACGGGGTCGATCCCTCCGACCTCGTGCTCGAGCCGGCGCTGGCCCGGGGGCTGGACGTGCGGGCCGAGGGGATCGTCGACCACCTCCGGGTGGTCGCCGGCGAGGCCCTCGGCGCCATCGTGCTCACCGGGTCGCTGCAGTGGCTGCGGCCGAACGAGCGCGAGCACCTGCTCGAGCTGGTCGCCACCCGTGTGTCCGTGGGCGGGACCCTGGTCCTGCACTCGACGACGCCGGAGGGCTGGGCGGCCTCGGTCCCGGCCGTCGTCCGGGACCTCGCGCCGGGCCGGCCCCTCCACGCCGAGACGTGGGCCCATCTGCTGGGGTCGCGGGGGTTCGCGGTGGCGGACGCCGTACGGGGCGGTGCCGACCGCACGCTCGGGCACGTGGATCCGGGGGGTCCGGACGCAGGCGCGGTCAACGCGGCCATCGACGCGCTCAACGAACTGCTGCTCGGGCCGACGGAGTACCTCGTGGTCGCCACGCGGGAGCGGTGACCGCCGTCCACCAATTCGTGCCGGCGCTCCTCCCCCGGGACGCCACGGGCGACCACACCCTGGCGCTGCGTGACGCCTTCCGCTCCGTGGGATGGGACTCCGACATCTACGTCGAGGCCGCTCACGACGAACTCCGGGACGAAGCCATGTACTTCGAGAGGTATCCCGGCCGGGCCCGTCCGGGTGACGTCCTCCTGTACCAGCTGGGCACGTCGTCGCCCGTCGCCGACTTCCTGCTGGGCCGCGACGAGCCGTTGGTGCTCGACTACCACAACGTGACGCCCGAGTCGTTCTACGCCGGGTGGGAGGAGCACACCGCGGCCAAGGTCGCTCTGGCCCACCGGCAGGTGGCGGCGCTCGCCCCGCGTTCCGTGCTCGGGATCGCCGACTCCGCGTTCAACGCCCGCGAGCTCGCCGCCCTCGGGTGCCCGGCGACCGAGGTCGTCCCCATCCTGGTGGACCTGGAGGTCGACGGCGGCGTGGTCGACCCGTCCGAGCGCGAGCGCCTGGCCTCCCGCCACGGGGACGCCACCGTGCTGCTCTTCGTCGGACGGATCTCACCGAACAAGTGCCACGAGCATCTCGTCGGGGCACTGTGGGTCTACCGCCGCCTCTACGACCCGCGGGCCCGGCTCCACCTGGTGGGCCCGTCGGTCACCCCGGACTACGCCGCCGCCGTCCTCGCGTTCGCCGCCGAACTCGGCCTGGTCGACGCCGTGCACCACGGCGAGGGGCTGACCGCCGCGGAGCTGGCGGCCTGGTACGACGACGCCGACGTGTTCGTGTGCCTGTCGCGCCACGAGGGGTTCTGCATCCCGCTGCTCGAGGCGATGCGTGCGGGCACGCCGATCGTGGCGCTCGACGCCGGCGCGGTGGGGGAGACCCTGGCCGACGCCGGCCTCCTCCTGCGCACCGCCCGACCGGCGACCGTGGCGGCGGCCATCGACCGGGTGCGTCGCGATCCGGAGCTCGCCGGGCGCCTCGTGGCCGCGGGCCACCGGCGGCTGGACGACTTCGCCGCACCCGGCATCCGGCGACGCTTCGTGGAGGCGCTCGGGCGGGTGTCCGAACGCACGCGGGTGGTGGCATGAAGCTGGTCTTCGTGACGCCCCGCTACGGGACCGAGGTCATCGGCGGCGCCGAGACCGCGGCACGCATGCTGGCGGAGCGTCTGTGCGTGCGGCCCGGCTGGGAGGTGGAGGTGCTCACCAGCTGCGCACTCGACCACCTCACCTGGGCGAACACGGAGCCCCCGGGCACGTCGGTCGTCAACGGGGTCACCGTGCGCCGGTTCCCGACGGCCTCGCAGCGCACGCTGGAGTACTTCGAGCTCGACGCCCGCCTGCGGGTCGCGCCGCAGGCGGCGTCGCTGGCCGACGCCCGGCGATGGGTCGCCCTGAACGGCCCGATGTGCCCGGATCTGGTCGACGCCGTGGCCGCTTCCGACGGCGACGTGATCGCCTGCTACCCGTATCTCTTCGCCACCACCGTGGACGCCATCGCGGTGGCGCGGGCGCCCGTGGTCCTCCACCCTGCCGCCCACGACGAGCCGGCGCTCTACCTGCCGGCGTTCCGCCGCAGCTTCCGGGACATCGACGGGCTCGTGTACCACACCCGCGCCGAGCGGGACCTCATGGAGCACGTGTTCCGGATCGGCGCCCGACCCCAGACCGTGCTCGGCCTGGGCGTCAACGACCCGGCCGGTGCCGGGCGCCCCGGTGGTGCGATCCTGGGCCTGGGCGACCGCCCGTACCTGTGCTACCTGGGCCGGGTCGACGAGCACAAGGGCTGCGGGATGCTGGCCGACTACTTCGCCGAGTACAAGGCCCGCCGCCCGGGCGACCTGGCGCTCGCCTTCGTCGGACCGGTGTCGGCTGCGTCCCCCGACCATCCGGACATCGTGGTGACGGGCACCGTGTCCGAGGCCGACAAGTGGGACATCCTGGCCGGCGCGCAGGTCATGGTGACGCCGTCGGCCTACGAGTCGTTCTCCCTCGTCGTGCTGGAGGCGTGGACGCTGGGAGTGCCCGTGCTGGTCAACGGCGCGTGCGCCGCGACGATGGAGCACTGCACCCGGTCGGGCGGAGGACTGTGGTTCGACTCCTACCGGAGCTTCGAGGCGACGGTCGACCGGCTCACGGCCGAACCGGGGTTGCGTGCGGCGCTGGGCGGCGCCGGGCGGGAGTACACGGCCCGCAACTACTCGTGGCCGGCCATCATCGACCGGTACACGGCCTTCCTCACCGAGGTGGCGGCCCGTGGTCCCGCGGCACCGCTGCGGACGGTGCGGCTCGAGGTCCCGGTGGGCGGGACCCCCTACGTGCGGGAGAGTGGTGGCCGTGACTGACGACGCGACCGGGTCCGGGGACCCGCCCGAGGGGGCCGGCGAGCCGGCCGACGGCGAGCGGGAGCTCCTCGAGGCCTTCGAACGGCTGGCGCCCCAGGGCACCGTCCGATGGGGGTTCGACGACGCCATGCGCCGGCTGTCGTCGCCGGACGACCGGGGGACCTGGGTCGAGCCCTGGCACGGGCTGCCCGCCGACCTGTGGGATCGGGGCCGGGGGGCCCGGGCCGGCGAGCGGGTGCTCGGTGACGTGATCACGGCTCTGGCCCAGGAGCTGACCGAGTACACGCAGCGGATCGTCGACGACGTGCGCCGGACGGTTCCGGTCGACACGGCCGTGTTCGACGCGCTCCGGTTCCTGTCGGCCCGGGTGGAGCGCCTGGAGGCCGCCGGTGACCCCCTGGGCATCCGCCCGGCCGACCTGGCGCTGCCGGTGCCGGACGTTTCGTCGTGGGCCGACGCGGTCCCTCCGTGGCTGGGGGAACCGGCCGGCCGTCCCGTGGTGGTCGGCGAGCTCGGGGACCGCAGCGTGGTCGACGCCGTGGCCGGGGCCGGAGCGGACGTGGACGCGGTCGACCCCCGGGCGGCCCTGGCCTGGGCGGTCCGCGATGCGCCGACGGGGCGCCCGGGCCAGGTCCGGGTGTCGGTCGCCGATGTGGTGGAGCACCTCGGGCGGCTCCCCGTCGCCGGCCGGTCCGGGGTCGTGCTGTCGGGGTGTGTCGACCGGGTCCCCCTGGACGGGAAGGTCGACCTGGTGTCCGGTGCCGCCCGTGCGCTGGCGTCGGGTGGTGTCCTGGTGCTCCTGGTCACCGACCAGGACGCCTGGGACGCCGCACTCCCACCGACCGTGCGCGACCTGCTGCCCGGGCGCCCGCTCCATCCGGAGACGTGGTCGGCGGTGCTGCCCCGGTTCGGACTGGTCGACCCCGAGGTGCACCTGGCCGAGCACGGACAGG
Organism: Acidimicrobiales bacterium; assembly: GCA_035534835.1. Classification (GTDB taxonomy): domain Bacteria; phylum Actinomycetota; class Acidimicrobiia; order Acidimicrobiales; family RAAP-2; genus Bog-756. The sequence continues at coordinate 22,444 of DATLRE010000002.1, read as the reverse complement.
TGCACGCCGTCGTCGCCCGGAGGTCCCGGTGACCGCCCGCGGGTCCGACGGCAGCGCGCCGGGCGTCCCCCGGCGCCCCGGGATCCACCTGATGGTGCCCATGCTCCACCGGCGCGACGCAGTGGGGGAGCACACCCGCTCCCTGCGCGACCTGCTGCTCGCCGCCGGCGTGCCGTCGACCGTCTACACCGAGCTGCCCGACCCCGAAACGGTCGACGAGACCCGGCCCTACCGCGACTACGAGCGCGACGCCGTCCCCGGGGACGTCCTCGTGTACCAGGTCGCCACCCGGTCCGACATGACCCGCTGGCTGGCCCGCCGCCCCGAACCGGTGGTGCTCAACTACCACAGCATCACCCCGGCGCCGTTCTTCGCCCGGTGGAACAACGGCATCGCCCGCATGCAGGAGGCGGCCGTCCGCGAGCTCGCCGAGCTCGCCCCGCGGTGCGTCCTCGGGATCGGGGTGTCCGAGTTCGACGTGGCCGAGCTGCGTGCCGCCGGGTGCCCCGCCACGCGGGTGGTGCCGGTCGCCAACGTCGCCCTGCCCCCGGTTGCCCCCGACCCCGTTGCCGCGGCCGTGCTGGCCCGACGGGCGGCCGCCGGCGGACCGTGGTGGCTGTCGGTGGGACGGCTGGCCCCCAACAAGGCCCACCAGGACACGATCGCCGCACTGTTCGTGGCGCGGGCGTCGACGGCCCCCGACGCCCACCTCACCATCGTCGGGGGCCCGACCGAGCCCCACTACGCCGCCGCCCTCCGGCGCTTCGCCGCCGACCTCGGACTGTCCGGGGCGGTGGAGTTCACGACCCAGCTGAGCCCGGGCGAGCTCGCCGCCCGGTACCACGCTGCCGACGTGCTGGTGATGCTCTCGGAGCACGAGGGCTTCGGCGTCCCCCTGGTGGAGGCCATGTCCCAGGGGCTGCCCATCGTCGCCTACGACGCCGGGGCCGTGGCCGAGGTGGTCGGCGACGCCGGCGTCCTGCTCGAGCGCAAGGGTCCCCGGTCGGTGGCCGACGCGGTGGCCGCCCTGCTCGGCGACCCGGCCCGCCGCGAGGCACTGGTGGACGCCGGACGGGCCCGGCTCGGCGCACTCGGCCTCGAACACGCCGGGACCGACCTGGTCACGGTGCTGCGGGAGGTCGCCGCCGGTGCCCGACCGGTGGCGACCCGGTCGGCGCAGGGCACCCCCGTGCGTCCCGGGACACCCACCACCCACTAGGCTCATCCCTCATGGATTCCCCTCTCCCCACGTCGCCCGCCGCTCTGTCCGGAGTGACCTCCGGGGCACCCGAGATGAAGACCGGCGTCGACGTCGGACCCGGGTCCGACATCTTCCAGCGCCTGCTGAAGGAGCGCATCGTCTTCATCGGCTCGGCCATCGACCAGAACACGGCGAACCTGGTGTGCTCGCAGCTGATCCTGCTCGAGGCCGAGAACCAGGAGCGCGACATCTCGGTGTACATCAACTCGCCGGGCGGTTCGGTCACCGACGGGTTGGCCATCTACGACACGATGCAGTACGTGCGGTGCGACGTGCGCACCATCTGCGTGGGACTGGCCGCATCGATGGGCCAGTTCCTGTTGTGCGCGGGTACACCGGGCAAGCGGTTCGCCCTTCCGCACAGCCGCATCCTCATGCACCAGCCGTCCGGCGGCATGCAGGGCCAGGCCTCCGACATCGCCATCCAGGCCGAGCAGATCATCTACCTCAAGCGCATGCTGGCCGAGCGGATCGCCTTCCACACCGGACAGTCGGTGGAACGGATCGAGGCCGACTCCGACCGCGACCGGTGGTTCACCGCCGAGGAGGCCCGCGAGTACGGCTTCATCGACGAGGTGATCCAGAAGGACGTCCTGCCGGCCTCGACTGCCGGGTCGGGGTCCGCCACCTGATGAGCCTCGGCATCGACGAGCCGGCGTCCGCGGGCTCCGAGCCCGAGCGGCCCAGCGTCATCGGCGGGAGCACCCGGTTCGTGCCCGGCCAGAGCAACGACCGCATCACCGTCGTCAACGGCAAGGTCCAGCTCGGCCAACGTCTGAAGGACCTGTGGGCGAACCGCGACCTGCTGGCGCTGCTCACGCGGACCGAGCTCAAGGTCAAGTACAAGAACTCGGTGCTCGGCTACGTGTGGTCGATGCTCAATCCGGCCCTGGTGCTGGCCATCTACTTCATGGTCTTCAGCCTCATCGCCAAGAACGGGTTGGCACACTTCGCCGTCTGGCTCTTCGCCGGTCTCCTGGTCTGGAACCTGTTCAACGGAGCCGCAATGAGCGCCACCGGGGTGGTGGTGGGAAAGGCGGGCATCGTGAAGAAGGTCGCCTTCCCGCGCGAACTCCTCGCCCTCTCGGTGGTCGGCGTCGCCATCGTGATGTTCGTCATCCAGATCGTCGTCCTCGTCCTCGCCCTGGTGATCTTCGGCATCACGCCGGACTGGCCGTTCCTGTTGCTGCTGCCGCTCGCCTTCGTGACGCTCGTCGTCTTCACCGGCGCCGTCTCGATCTTCCTCTCGGCGGTCAACGTCTACCTGCGGGACACCCAGCATCTGACCGAGGTGCTGCTCATGGCCTGGTTCTGGCTGACGCCGATCGTCTACCAGTTCGACCTGATCTCGACGAAGGCGGCCGACCGCGGGGCGCCGTGGATCACCTTCCTCTACCTCTGCAACCCGATCACGCCGGTCGCCATGACGTTCCAGCGGGCGATCTACGGCAACCCCACGTACATGACCTCGACCGGCAAGCTCCACCACGTGCTCCCGACCTGGGGTATGGGTGCCTACGCCGGCGTACTGGGCATCGTGCTCGCGGTGAGCACCGCCCTGTTCCTCCTCGCGCTCGTCGTGTTCGGCCGGCTCGAGGGCAACTTCGCCGAGGAGCTCTGAGCCGTGACCGTCGCCATCGAGATCCGTGAGATCTCCAAGCAGTTCAAGCTGTACAGCGAGAAGCACACGTCGCTCAAGGAGCGGGTGATCCACGGTGGCAAGATGCCCTACACGCCGTTCTGGGCGCTGCAGGACGTCAACGTCGACATCCTGCAGGGCGAGACGTTCGGCATTCTCGGCCGCAACGGGTGCGGCAAGTCGACGCTGCTCAAGTGCATCGCCGGCATCCTCAAGCCGACCTCGGGCGAGATCCGGGTCCGGGGCAGCCTGGCCGCCATGCTCGAGCTGGGCGCCGGATTCCAGCCCGAACTGTCCGGGCGCGACAACATCTACCTGAACGGGTCGCTCCTCGGCCTCTCCCGCTCCGAGATCGAGAAGCGCTTCGACGACATCGTGGCCTTTGCCGAGCTCGAGGAGTTCATCGACAACCAGGTCAAGTTCTACTCGTCGGGCATGTACGTGCGGTTGGGCTTCGCCGTGGCCGTCAACGTCGAGCCCGACGTGTTGCTGGTGGACGAGGTGCTCGCCGTCGGCGACGCCTCGTTCCAGCGCAAGTGCCTGGACCACATCAAGAAGTTCCAGCGCGAGGGCCGGACCATCGTCGTGGTGAGCCATGCGACCGACGTGATGCGCCAGAACAGCGACCGGGTCATGGTGATGAACCACGGCAGGGTGATCACCATCGACGAACCGGGCGAGGGCATCCGGGTCTTCCTGGCCGACCTGCTGGGTGTCGGCACCCTCGAGGGGTCCGAGTCCGGGGGCATCGAGGGCAATGTGCTGTCCATCGGCGCCGTCCACGCCGAACACGGCGGCAGCGGCGAGCGCCTGCACCTGTACCCGGGCGAGTCGCTGACCATCACCGCCGACCTCGACAGCCTGGCCCCGGTGCCGAACGCCATGGCGACCATCGCCATCCACGACGACGCCAACGAACTGGTCTTCGCCTCGGATCCCGACGACCCGATGTGCGCCATCGAGGTGCCCGAGGGCGGCGGCATCGTCCGGTTCCACTTCCCCGAGGTCCCGCTCCTCGACGGCACCTATTCGGTGAGCGTCGGGGTCCGCAGCGCCACGGAGACGGCCATCTTCGACTGGAAGGACCAGGTCACCAAGTTCGAGGTGGCCAATCCGGGCCGCTCGACCGGGCGCGTCCGGCTGCCCCTCGACGTCAGCTTCCGGCACCGTTCGACCGGGCACACGGGCGAGGTGCCGTCGGTGGGTGCCGAGTTCTCCCCCCTCGCACTCCCGGGCTGGGAGGAGTCGACGGCGTGACCGCCGTCACCCGGATCGACCAGGTCATCCCGACCCTCGCCAGTCGGGACGCCATCGGGGGCCACGTGATGCAGCTCCGGGAGCTGCTGCGCTCCCGTGGCTACCGGTCGGACATCTACTACGGCAACGCCTCGGCGGACCGTGTCGACGAGGGATACCCGATCACCCGCATCGGTGACCCGTCGAGCACCGGCAGGGTCCTGCTCTACCACCTGTCGATCGGGAGCGGCGTGGCGGACGTCTTCCGCGACCGGCCCGAACGGAAGTTCGTGAACTACCACAACATCACCCCGGCGGACCTGCTGGAGGCCTGGATCCCGGCCGTGGGCGAAGAGGTCCGGTGGGGCCGGGCCCAGCTCCGCGACCTGGCCCCGGTGACCGAATTCGCCATCGCCGACTCGGGCTTCAACGAGCGGGAGCTGCGCGACGCCGGCTACCGGGCGACGGCGACCGTCCCGCTGCTCATCGACCCGGAGGACTTCACCGGGTCGCCCGACCCCGTGCTGGCCGCACGCCTGGCCCGCCGGCGTGCCGGCGGAGGTGCCGACCTGCTCTTCGTCGGGAAGGTCTCGCCCCACAAGGGCCAGCACGACCTGGTCAAGGCGCTGGCCGCCTACCGCCGCCTCTACGACCCGAAGGCCCGCCTCCACATCGTCGGCGGCGCCATCAGCGAGGAGTACCGCGACGCCGTCCTGCGGTTCGCCGACGAGCTGGGCCTGGCCGAGGCCGTCGAGATGGCCGGCTCGGTCACCCACGAGGAACTCATCGCCTACTACGCCGGATGCGACGTCTTCCTGTGCCTGTCCAACCACGAGGGATTCTGCGTGCCGCTGCTCGAGTCGATGTACCACCGCCTCCCGATCGTGTCCTGGGAGAGCACGGCCGTGCCCGGGACGGTGGAACAGGCCGGCCTCATCCTGCCCGACAAGGAGCCGGCCCGGGTGGCTGCCGCGATCCACCGGGTGGTCGACGATGCCCGGCTGCGCCACGAGCTGGCTCTGGCGGCCGCCGAACGCGTCGACTGGTTCGCCCTGCCGAGGGTCCAGGACGGGTTCGTCGCCGCCCTCGAGGCCGCCTGCGCCGCGTGACGGCTTCCGAAGGCGGTCGACACGGTCGGAGGGGTCGACGCGGTCGGAGGGGTCGACGTGGTCGGTGACGGGATGCGACGGGCGGGCGGGATGCCGCGGTGAAGGTCGCGTTCGTGGTGCCCCGCTACGGTCCGGCCATCATCGGGGGCGCCGAGACGGCGGCCCGCCTCCTGGCCGAGCACCTCGTGGCGGAGCGGGGCTGGGAGGTGGACGTGCTCACCTCGTGCGCCGAGGACTTCGTCACGTGGGACGACGTCTATCCCGAAGGCGAGTCGTGGGTCCGCGGGGTGCGGGTCGTCCGCTTCCGCTCGGCGGCCGGCCGGGATCCGTCCTTCCATCCGCTGTCCGCCGCACTCCTCGCCGACCCCGGCGCCGCGTCGGCGGCCGACGCCGAGCGCTGGATCGACCTGCAGGGCCCGGTGACCGTCGACCTGGCCGATGCCGCGGCCGGGTGGGAGGCCGACGCCCTCGTCTTCTACCCGTACCTGTACTACCCGACGGTGCGGGTCATCGACCGGGTGGCCGCTCCCACGATCCTCCACCCGGCGGCCCACGACGAGCCCGCCCTCCACCTGCCGGTCTTCCCCCGGGTCTTCGCGGCGGCCGACGCCCTGGTGTTCCAGACCGAGGCCGAGCGCCACCTGGTCGAGCGCACGTTCCCGGTGGCCAGCCACCACCAGCTCCTGCTCGGCCTGGGGGTCGACGACCCCGAGGCCGACGGGTCGGGCGCACGCCCCGGCGCCGGAGGGACCGTGCCCGACGCCCCGTACCTGGTGTGTCTCGGACGTGTCGACGGACACAAGGGCACCACGCTGCTGGCCGGCTTCTTCGCCCGGTACAAGGAGCGCCGCCCCGGGCCGCTTCGCCTGGTGCTGGCCGGACCGGTGGTGGATGCCCCGCCGGCACACCCCGAGACCGACGTCCTCGGCCCCGTGTCCGACAGGGAGAAGTGGGAGCTCCTGTCCGGTGCGGCGGCACTCGTGTCGCCGTCGCCGTGGGAGGCGTTCTCGCTGGTCGTCGCCGAGGCATGGAGTGCCCGCACGCCCGTGCTCGTGAACGCCGGCTGTGCGGCGACCGTGGAGCACTGCCGGCGGTCGGGCGGAGGTGTCACCTTCGACGGCTACGCCGAGTTCGAGGTGGCCGTCGACCGGCTGGTCGCCGATCGCGCCTTCGGCCGGGCGCTGGGGGACCAGGGCCGCACGTATGTCGACGCCCACTTCCGGTGGCCCCACGTGATCGACCGGTACGCGGTCTTCGTCGAGGCGGTGGTGGGACGGGCGGGACGCCGCAGGCCGGCCGGGACGGCTCCCACCGCCACCGGCTGATGCCGGGATTCCGGGAAGCTCGGGCGTCGACGCCCAGGATGCCTGCGGCCCGCTGCCGACGAGGTCCGGCGCGGAGGCGTACCGGTCAGGTGCCCACGCCCGAACCGAGCGGGCGGGTCCCGGGCGCCTCCACGACCCGGACCCCGAGTACCTGTGCACCCGGGGAGATCCGCCAGACCAGGTAGTCACCGATGGGTCGGGTCAGGTGCACCTGGACGGCCTGGGCCCGTTCGGCCAGCAGGTCCAGGCCGGGGAGGCTGGGCGGTGCGATCAGGTAGACGGCGCCGCCGATCCCGACCGGAACCGTCCTGGTCAGCGTGTAGTAGAGGGAGCCGGACTGCTCGTTGTAGATGGCGGCTCCGGGGACGATCAACGTCACGCGGTCGAGCGGCAGCGCCCACCCGGCGTTCCGGTAGTAGGCGGTCCCTCCGTCGACCGAGTCGAGGACGAGGACGTCGCGGTCGGGGTGGACGCGGGGGCCGAGCGCGGCGAGCGCGGCATCGAACGCGTCGGCCGACCGGATGGACGCCCTCGTGTCCGGATACGGGGCCTGGTAGCGGGCCTGGGTCAGCCACAGCCCGTGCGCCGTCGTCGAGGGTGTCCCCGGCAGGACCCCCGTGCCGGTCAGGAAGCGCTCGGCACCGACCGCGGCGATCGCCACCACTGCGAGGGTGGCCACGGCCCGCCAGGTCCACGCGCCGGCGGTGCCGGAGCCGCCCGGGCCGGAGCCGCCGGAGCCGGGCGGGCCGGGCGGGCCGGGGGTGCCGGGGGTGCGGCTCCCGAGGAGCGCAGCGGGGACGAGGAGGAGCGCGATGATCGCACCCGGGAGGTAGGCGAGCAGGTAACCACCCTTGGCGAACTGCACGAAGGTCACGATGGCCAGCGGCGGGGCGATGGCAGCGGTGAGGATGGCGGACCGGGACTGGTACCACGGCCGGACCCACGACGGGGTCCCTCGGTGGCCGGCCGTCGGGGTGTCCTGCCGGCGGGTGGCACCGGGTGAGTGGGCGGATGCGTCCACCTCCGCCGGCGGGGCCGGCGGGCGCCGGGCGGCGCGCACCAGCGCCCGGACACCGAGCACGCCGCCGGAGACGAGGGCGAGCGCGGCCAGTGGTGCGACGGCCAGGGTGGTGTAGGCGGCGACGGTTCCGAGGTTGGTCCCCGCGCCCGGTGCGTGGTCGAGCACCGACGTGGCCCGGATGGCACCCAGGGCCTCGAGCCGGGTGGCCCGGGCCCACGCCGGAGCGCCACCGGGCTGGGCGAGCACCATGGGCACGAACCAGACGGCCACGGCACCGACCCCGGCCAGGGCGGCCGTGGCTGCTTCGCGGAGCTTGCGGACGGAGCCGGCCACGGCGAGGAGGGCGAGCAGCGCGAACGCCTGCAGGACGGACTGCCGGAACCCGGCCAGCAGTCCGAGCGAGGCCAGGGCGGCGGCACCGTGCCACGAGTGGGGGCGTGCACGCCACGCCAGGATGATGAGGAGCGGGGCGGCGACGAGGTCGAACGAGTACGTGGCCACGACGGATCCGGCAAACCAGGCGAAGGGCGAGGTGGCGACGAGCAGGCCCGCAGCCAGTCCGACCCACCGGCCCCCGAGGTCCCGACCCGCCACGACGACCAGTCCGGCGGCCAGGGCGGACGCCACGGCAGAGACGAGCACGAGCGAGCCGATCGTCCCGCTCCCGAATCCGTGCACGAGCCGCCCGGCCACCGCGTAGAGGAAGTAGCCGGGCGGTTGCGGTCGTCCGTGGGTGACGTCGAAGCGGGCCACGGCGGCTGCGTACTGGGCGGAGTCCCAGTCGGTGGGACCGACGGCAGCGGTGGCGAGCCGGCCGACCAGGGTGGCCAGCGCCACCGCCCACGGGAGGACCTGGTCCGCCATGTCGCGCCCGACCGTCCCCGCACGGTCCGACGCGATCCGGCCGGGGCGGACGCCGACCGCCGGCGGGACGGCGCCCGTGCGGGGGACAGCCAGGTCGACGGGCATGCCTCAGGGTACCGAGCGCGCCCGCCGCAGCCTGGTACCTTCGGCTTGCCGACAACCCCCGTGCGGGATCGTCGCCGGCGGAACCTTCAGGTTTCCGTTCCCGGTGCCGATACGAAGTGGGGGGGAATCCCGGGGTGGGACCGTGCCGCGTCCCCGTTCCGACGGCCGGCACGAAGCGCGGCCCGGACCACGGGCGCGAAGGAAGAGCGGCCCGGACAACGGGCATGAGGAGAAGGACACCATGGACCAGGGCTCTACGACCGGACCGACGCACTTCGAGGGGTCGGACCGCGTTCCGATCCGACGACGCCGGGGGCGTGCCACACGACAGGTCGCACGGTCCGGTCGCCGCCTCGGCTCGCGGACGGTGGTGCTCGCCTCCCTGATCGTGGCGATGGCGCCGGTGCTGGTGGCGACCACGCCCACCCGGTCCGCCGCCGCCGTGGTCCCGCGCATGACGAACATCGCGCTGGCCTGGCAGCAGGTCCTCCCCGACGCCGGTGGACCCATCGCCCAGAGCTCGCCCAACGTGGCCACCCTCGACGGCGGCGGCCCGTCGGTCGTCGTCGGGGACCGGTCCGGAAGCGTCTACGCCTTCCACCTGTCGGATGGCTCCGGCGTGGCCGGTTGGCCGGCCCACGTGGGCGCGCCGGTCGACTCGACCCCCTCGGTCGGCCCGAACGGTGCGGGCACGGACTCGGTCTACGTGGGCACCGGCAACGCCTCGAACCCGAAGGCGGGTGGCTATGTGGGGCTGAACAACGCCGGCGCGCAGATGTGGTCCCGGCCGGGGACGGATCCCAACGGCAACTACGGCGTCCAGGCCTCGTTGGCGGTGGGACCGCTCCAGGGGGTCCAGGCGGTCGTCGCGCCCACGCTCGGGCAGACCGCCTACGCGCTCAACGCCGGCAACGGGGCCACGCTCCCGGGCTGGCCGTTCTTCACCGCCGACAGTGGGTTCACCACCCCGTCGCTGGCCGACGTGTACGGCAACGGACAGACGGAGATCGTCCAGGGCGGTGACTCCACGGCAGGCAACGCCATGGGCCAGCAGTACGGGAACGGGGGCCACCTCCGGGTGCTCGGTGCCGGCGGCAACCTGATCTGCAACTACGACACCAACCAGACGGTCGACTCGTCGACCGCCGTGGGCAACTTCCTGGGTGGCGGTGCGGTCGGCATCGCGTTCGGCACCGGCTCCTACTGGCCGGGCGCGTCCGACACGAACACGCTGTTCGCCTCCGACTCCCACTGCAACATCGCCTGGCGGGACAACCTGGGCGGCAACACCGTCAGCAGTCCGGCGATCGGGGACGTGCTGGGCAACAGCGGCGAGCAGGTCGTCGAGGGCGTCGACACCGGTACCGGGGGACTGGTGTGGGCCCTCAACGGGGCGAACGGCGCCGCGCTCCCGGGATGGCCCGTCGCGACCCCGGGCCGGGTGATCGGTGGCGTGGCCCTCGCCGACCTGACCGGTGGCGGGTACAACGACGTGCTCGTTCCCACCACCGCCGGTCTCGAGATCTTCGACGGGAAGAGCGCACAGCTGGTCGCCACCCTCGGAGTGGGCACCGTCGCACTGCAGAACTCGCCGCTGGTCACCGTCGACCCGGGGGGTTCGATCGGCATCACGATCGCCGGGTACGGCGCAGGCAACGAAGGAATCATCCAGCACTACGTGATCGTCGGCTCGGCGGGCCAGACGCTCGGTCTGCGCTCGTGGCCGATGTTCCACCACGACCCGCAACTGACCGGGTGGCTGGGTGCCGGTGCACCGGGCCACCTCAATTCGCCCATCGTGGGCATGGCCGCGACCGCCGACGGGCGGGGTTACTGGAACACCGCCGCCGACGGTGGGATCTTCGCCTTCGGTGATGCCGCCTTCCACGGCTCGATGGGAGGCCATCCGCTGAACCTTCCCGTGGTGGGCATGGCCGCGACTCCCGGCGGCGGCGGCTACTGGGAGGTGGCGTCCGACGGCGGGATCTTCGCGTTCGGCGACGCCCCCTTCTACGGCTCGATGGGCGGTCATCCGCTGAACCTGCCCATCGTGGGCATGGCCGCGACTCCCGACGGCCGCGGCTACTGGGAGGTGGCGTCCGACGGCGGTCTGTTCGCCTTCGGCGACGCCCAGTTCTACGGGTCGACGGGCGCCATCCACCTCAACCGGCCGGTGGTGGCGATGTCTCCCACCCCCGACGGCGGCGGCTACTGGCTGGTGGCGTCCGACGGCGGGATCTTCGCCTTCGGCGACGCCCAGTTCTACGGGTCGATGGGCGGCCAACCGCTGAACCGGCCCATCGTGTCGATGGCGGCCAACGGGTCCCAGGGCTACTGGCTGACGGCAGCCGACGGCGGGGTGTTCAGCTTCGGCTCCGCACCGTTCTGGGGGTCGACCGGCAACCTGTCGCTCGTCCTCCCGGTCGTGGGCATGGCTCCGACGGTACGCAGCGGCGGCTACTGGATGGTGGCCGCCGACGGCGGGATCTTCGCGTTCGGCTCCGCCGGATTCTACGGTTCGATGCCCCAGGTGCTCGCGCCACCAGCGGGTCCCGACTGAGCCCCGGTGCCGGTCATCGCCCCGCCCACGGCCCCGCCATGCAGAACGGGTCCTGACGCCCTGCCGTGGCTCCGGGGGGTCCACCGGACCGGCGGCCGGCCGTCCTATCGTCGAATGCCATGTCGGTAGAGCGAGGAAGGGTGTCGCCGGGCGCCACGCACGGGCGACGGCCCGCCGCCCGCATGCGCACACTCGGCGTCGCCCTCGTGGCCGTCCTCGGTTCCAGCATGGGGATCGTCGCCACGGCGCCACCGGCCTCGGCCTATCCGTCGGCAGACGTGACCCTGATCGGACACGGCTACGGCCATGGCCGGGGCATGGGGCAGTGGGGTGCATTCGGGTACGCCCTGGCCGGCCTGTCGTGGCAGCAGATCGTCGAGCACTACTACTCGACCGCGGTCCCGGCGCCGACCACGCCACAACAGGAAGGCGCCGCCATCCGGGTGGCACTGACCGAGAACAACGGGAACGACGTGATCGTCACGTCGCAGAGCGGTTACTCCGTCGCCGGCACCGCCGTGGCCCCGGGACAGGCCGTCCTCATGCATCCCGAGGGCACGACCTGGCTGCTCGAGCTGGCGCCCGGGTGCGCCGGCCCGTGGGTGCCGTTCGCCGACGGGGTGGTCAACCCTGTCGCGGTCCCGAATCACAACTCGAACCTCGGCGACGCCGATTCCGCCGCCGTCGCCATGCAGCTCTGCCAGGCCGGCGGGAACCTCTCGGTGCGGGGTTCCCTCGAGGCCACCTACAACAGTGACGGGGCCGCCCGGACGGTCAATGTGCTGCCCCTCGAGGAGTACGTCGCAGGAGTGGTCCCGAACGAGTCACCTGCATACTGGGGCACCCTCGGAGCCCCGGGCCTGCAGGGCCGAGCCGCGGGCTACCAGGAACTCGAGGCCCAGGCGGTGGCGGCACGCTCCTACGTGATGGCGGCGCCCGGAAGCTACGGCGGCTACGCGGACACCTGCGACCTCAGCTGTCAGACCTACCGGGGCCTGGCCAACGAGAGCCCCCTGACGGACGCGGCCACACTGGACACGCTCGGCTACGTGATGGAGTCCGCGCCCGGCGGCGTGCCCAACGGCGTCCCGCTCTCCACCCAGTACTCGGCGTCGACCGGCGGCTATACGGCGCCGGGTAACTTCCCGGCCGTGCCGGATGACGGCGACGCCGTCTGCCCTCCCGGCGTCAACGGCGCCTGCAATCCGAATCACACCTGGAAGGTGAACATCCCGGTGTCGACCGTCGAGGCGAACTGGCCGCAGCTCGGCTCGCTCGAGTCCGTGTCGGTCACGGCGCGCAACGGCTTCGGGGACTGGGGCGGCCGGGTGACCTCGATGACCCTCGTCGGCTCGGCGCAGAGCGTCGTGGTGACGGGCGACCAGTTCGCGGCTGCCTGCAACCTCCTGTCGGACTGGTTCACCGTGGCCAATTCGCTGTCCGCCCCGGCCGTGGGCATCGCCCCCACCCCCGGAGGGGGCGGCTACTGGCTCGACGGCTCGGACGGTTCCGTGGCGGGGTTCGGCGACGGAACCCTCTTCGGCTCGCCCGTCGGCCTGCAGCTGGCCGCCCCGGTGGTCGGGATGGCGGCCACACCGGACGGGAACGGCTACTGGGAGGTGGCGGCGGACGGAGGCATCTTCGCCTACGGCGACGCCCGGTTCTTCGGGTCGACCGGTGCCATTCACCTCAACCGACCGATCGTCGGGATGGCCTCCACCCCGGACGGGAACGGCTACTGGCTGGTGGCGTCGGACGGCGGCGTCTTCGCGTTCGGGGATGCCCGCTTCGCCGGGTCGACCGGCGCCATGCGCCTCAACCAGCCGGTCGTCGGGATGGCGCCCACCCCGGACGGAGGGGGCTACTGGCTGGTGGCCTCGGACGGGGGGATCTTCGCCTTCGGTGACGCCGTCTTTTCCGGCTCCATGGGAGCCCACCCGCTCAATCGGCCCATCGTGGGGATGGCGGCCGCCCCGGGAGGCGGCGGCTACTGGCTGGTGGCCTCGGACGGGGGGATCTTCGCCTTCGGGAGCGCGCCGTTCCGGGGCTCGGCCGGCGCCATTGCGCTGGCCCAGCCCGTCGTGGCAATGGCCCGCACGGTCACCGGGAACGGCTACTGGCTCGTAGCGGCCGACGGCGGGATCTTCAGCTACGGCGACGCGACCTTCCGCGGCTCGGCCGCGGGCTGAGACCGGCGTGCCCGGTCGATGCGTGAGCGGGTTCCGTCAGGAGCTCGGCCGTCGGTGGGGGGAGCCCGGCCCGGGCCTCGCCCGAGGGCGGTGACGCAGCCGGCCGGGGGCGAAGACCGCACGTCCGGCGACGACTCGAACTGGGTGCCGGCCCCATGGACCAGGTGCCGGTGGCACGTGCCGACGGCGTCCCTCCCCAGTGGACGGGAGCGTTCCGTCGTCGACCGGGAGCGTCGGTCGACCCGGGGACGTGTCGACCACCCTGCGGGGATCGACGAACGGCGGCGTCGGTCCACCTAACCTCTGGACGCGATGGGGGACGAATCGACAGAGCGGGCCGATCGGGGCGCACCACCGACACCCCGGGCACGCGGCGGCCGGTGGGCGTCGGGGGCCTGGCGGCCCCTCCTCTTCGCCCCGATCGGCGACGGTCGGACCCGACGGCGGGGGAGCGACGGGTTCCGGGTCGGGCTGTCCCTGCTCGTCATTCTGCTGTGCTGGCTCGCCACCCGGGTCAATCCCTCGAGCGAGCGGGCGGTGGTCCGCGCCCTGACGCCGCCACCCGACGGCGTCCGATGGCTCGTGACCTCGGTGTGGTGGATCGGGTCGTTCGGGCTGATCGTCACCGTGGTGGTGCTGGCCCTGGTGGCGAAGCGCCGGTCGGTCGTCCGCGACTGCCTGCTCTCCGGCGTCGGCGCGTGGCTGGTCTGCGTGGTCCTGGGCCAGGTGCTCGGGACGTCCGGCGGGCGGCCCCCGCAGGGGATCCCGGCCGGATTCGACGCAACCTTCCCGGTGGCCCGGGTGGCGGCGACGGTCGCCGTGGCCAGCGCCGCACTCCCGTACCTGAGCCGCTGGCTGCAGATGGGCATCCGGATCACCGTGGTGCTGCTGGCATTGGCCACGGTCGTGTCGGAGTCCGGGCTGCCCGTGGCCGTACTGGCTGCGCTGGCCGTCGGCATCCTGCTCACCGCCGTCGTGCACCTCGTCTTCGGCTCGCCCCTCGGGCTGCTGTCCGCCTCGGAGGTGGCGGTCCTGATCGAGGACCTCGGGATCCCGGTGACCGACATCCGGCCGGCCGACGTCCAGGAGTGGGGTGTCGGTCGGTTCACGGCGAGATCGGACGGCGTGCCGATCGACGTCGCCGTCTACGGTCGCGACGCCTCGGACGCCCAGCTGCTGTCGAAGACCGCCCGCTTCCTGCTCTACCGGGACTCGGGGCCGACCCTGACCCTGACCCGCCGGCAGCAGGTGGAGCACGAGGCATACCTGACCCTGCTGGCCGACCGGGCCGGCGTGCGCGTGGCACGCGTCCTGGCCGCCGGCCCCGCGGGGCCGGCACGCGACGCCCTTCTGGTGACCTGCCCGCCCCCGGGTCGCCCGCTGTCCGCCCTGTCCCCGTACGCGGTCCCCACCGATGCGACGGGGACGGTGCCCGACGGGGACGGCGGGGACGGCGGGGACGACGGTGCATCCGGCGGGGACGGCGGTGCGGCCGGCGGGGACGGCGGTGCGGCCGGCGGGGCCCCGGTCCCCGAACCGGCGCTCGACGACACCGCTCTCGACGCCGCCGCCCTCGACGACCTCTTCTCGCAGGTCCTCCGGTTGCGCGGCGCCGGCATCGCCCATGGAGCGCTGTCCGTCGAGTCCGTGTTCGTGGACGACGCCGGTCGTTGCGGGCTGGTCGACATGCGGGCCGCCACGACCGTGGCCCGGCCCGAGCAGCTCGACCGGGACGTCGCCGCCGCCCTGGCCACGGCGGCCACCGTGGTGGGGCCCGAGCGGGCCGTCGCGTCTGCCGCCCGGGTGCTGCCGGGCGAGGCCCTCGTGGACGCGCTGCCGTTCCTCCAGCGGGCGGCGCTCAACCCCGTCGCGTCGCGTGCGCTGCGCAAGAAGAAGGTGCTCCTGACCGGCCTGCGCGAGAAGGGCGCCGGAGCCACGGGCGTCGAGGTCCCGAAGCTCATCGAGCCCCGGCGGATCAGCTGGGTCGACCTGGCGCTCGTGGTCGGGACCCTGATCGGCGGGTGGGCGCTCATCGGCGTGCTGGTCAACGTGACCAAGTCGTGGAGCACGATCACCGGCGCCGACTGGGGCTGGGTGGCAGCCGCTTTCGTCCTGGCCCAGGCCGTCTACCCCGCCCTGGCCATGACCACCGTCGGCTCCGTCACCGACACCATGCCCTACGGCCGCACCGTGGTGCTCGAGGTGGCGAACACGTTCGTGTCGCTGGCCGGCGGGTCGATGGGCGCGCTGGCCACGCGCGTCCGGTACTTCCAGCAGCAGGGCTACGACGCCACCCTGGCCGTGAGTTCGGGCGTCCTCGTCTCGACCGCCAGCTGGATCGTCAAGGGCGGGCTCTTCCTCGTCGCCCTCCCCATCGCCCTGTCGCAGTTCCACTTCGCCACCCCGACCGACACGGGCGGCGGTTCGGGGAGCAGCACGGCGAGGCTCGTGTGGCTGCTGGTGATCGCCATCGTCGTCGTCGGCGTCGTGGTGGGACTCCTGCTGGCCGTTCCCCGCTGGCGCCGGCTGGCATCGGCGAAGCTGCGACCGAAGGCCTCCGAGGTGTGGGGTCATCTGAAGGTCCTCTCCACCCATCCGCGCAACCTGGTGGAGATCTTCGGCGGGGAGATCCTCGGTCAGCTCCTCGTCGCCATGGCGCTCGGGGCGTCGCTCCACGCCTTCGGCGAGCGGTTGAGCCTCGCCGCGCTGCTCATCGTGCTGACCCTGGGGTCGATGCTCGGCGGGATCTCCCCGGTACCCGGTGGCATGGGAGTGGTGGAGGCCGGAATGATCATCGGCCTCACCGCGGCGGGAATCCCGGAGTCCCAGGCCGTCGCCGCGGTCTTCGTCCAGCGGCTGTTCACCGCCTACCTGCCACCCATCTGGGGATGGTTCTGCCTCGTCTGGATGCGGAAGAAGGAGTACCTGTAGGCAGGAGTGGCGGGCGTGGTCCGCCGCGTCCTCAACCGTCGAGCCGCAGCGGCCCGGTCTCGTCGAGGCCCTTGAACTCGCGGAGCCGCCCGAGCCGCCCGAGCCTCCCCACGTCGACCCCGGTGTCGGCGGCCCGCAGCATGCGCAGGTCGCCCCGGCTGTTGCCGTAGGCCCAGAGGCGGGCATCCTCCAGGCCGGCCTCGGCCATCCACAGCCGGAGTCGCCGGATCTTCTCCTCGCCCCGGCAGTTGGCGCCGTCGTAGCGTCCGGTGAGTCGCCCGGCGCCGTCGACCTCCAGTCGGGTGGCGATCGCCGCGTCGGCTGCCAGCCGCTCCGCCGCCACGGACACGTAGGCATCGGGGGACGCCGAGACGACCACGACCCGGTCGCCCCGCCCCCGGTGCCAGTCGAGGCGCCGGCGGACCTCGGGGCGGGCGTGGGCGGCCAGGTGGCCGACCGCGAACTCACCGGCCACCTGGAACAGGTAGGCGGCGTCCACGCCGGCCAGTACCCGGGTGAAGAGCTCCTCCTTCGTGTCGTCGGCGACCGCCCCGCCGACCAGGGCGGCGTGGGCGAGGCGCGGCGCGAGCCCGATCGCGGCCCGTAGGACCGGTCGGCGGCCGGCCACGGCGGACAGGAAGCCGAACACGCTCCCGCGACGGGTGAGGGTGCCGTCGAAGTCGAAGGCGGCCACGTCGGTCACGCCGGGTCCGTTCCGGAGTCCGGAACCGGTGCGGTCGCCCCGCCCCGCCCGACCCCGCCGGCAAACCGGGCGGCGCCCTCGAGGGCCTCGCCCGACCGGAGGCTGTCGAGACCGAGCCGGGTCTCGTGGAGGAGCGCGTCGGGGACGGACCGATCCCACTGGTCGATCGCCGAGCGGCGGTCGTTGCGCAGGCACACCTGCGGTAGTTCGGCGATCTCGGCGGCCCACGCCACAGCCGCTCCGAGGGCCGAGCCCGGCGGCACCACGCGGTTGACCAGGCCCATGGCCAGTGCCTCGTCCGCGCCGACCCCGCGCCCCGTCAGGATCAGGTCGAGGGCGCGCCCCTCGCCCACCAGACGGGGAAGGCGGACCGTGCCGCCGTCGACCAGGGGCACGCCGAACCGCCGGCAGAACACACCGAGCGTGGCGTCCGCAGCCGCCACGCGCAGATCGCACCAGACGGCCAGTTCCAGCCCGCCGGCCACGGCGAAGCCCTCGACGGCGGCGATGACCGGCTTGGACAGCGCCAGCCGTGTCGGCCCCATGGGCCCGGCCCCGTCCTCGGCCACCCGGTTGCCGGCACCCGATGCGATCGCCTGCAGGTCGGCCCCGGCGCAGAAGTTCCCACCGGCGCCGGTGAGCACCGCCACCGATGCGTCACCGTCGGTGTCGAAGGCCTGGAACGCCTCGAGCAACGCGTCCGCCGTCACCCGGTCGACGGCGTTGCGACGTTCGGGGCGGTCGATCGTCACCACGGTCACGGGTCCGTGCCGGTCCACTCGGAGGGTCTCGCGCATGGGGTCAGCATGGCGGACGGGGGCCCGCGGGGGCCAGCACCCGCCGGAACCAATACCTGACGGATCCGGTCGACAATTGGTCCGACCCGGGCTACAGTGGGGATCCGTCGAGCCCGGGTCCACCGTTGCCGGGCACCGGACGGACCCGGGTCCGTCCGGCACGGACGGTGCCGCGGTCGACCGGTCGCACGACAGAGGCGACGGCACATCCGCCAGTCAGAGACATCGAGCAAGGAGCATCACATGGCAATCCGTCTGGGCGACGAAGCCCCCGACTTCACCGCCGATACCACCGTCGGCACGATCAATTTCCACGAGTACCTGGGGGACAGCTGGGGGGTGCTCTTCTCCCATCCGAAGGACTTCACCCCGGTCTGCACGACCGAATTGGGTGCCTTCTCGGCGGCGAAGGCCGAGTTCGACAAGCGGAACACGAAGCTCATCGGCCTGTCCGTCGACGACGTCACCTCCCACGGCAAGTGGGCCGGCGACATCGAGGAGACCCAGGGCACTGCGCTCAACTTCCCGCTGATCGGCGACGAGGACCGCAAGGTCGCCGACCTGTACGACATGATCCATCCGAACGCCGACGACACCTTGACCGTGCGCTCGGTGTTCATCATCGGCCCGGACAAGAAGGTCAAGCTCACCCTGACCTACCCGGCCTCCACGGGTCGCAACGTCGACGAGATCCTCCGTGTCCTCGACTCGCTGCAGCTCACCGCCGACTACAAGGTCGCCACCCCGGTCAACTGGGAGGACGGCGAGGACGTCATCGTGGTGACGGCACTGTCGGACGAGGAGGCGAAGGAGCGGTTCCCCAAGGGGTTCCGCACGCTCAAGCCCTACCTGCGCATCACCCCCCAGCCCAACAGGTAGCCGCCGCCCGCCCCGGGGGCGGCAGCAGGAGGTGTGCATCGGGCCCGGCCGACATGGCCGGGCCCGTCCCCGGCCCGGCGGAGGGCGACCAGGTGCGGCGCCTCCTGGCCGGCCGTGCCCGGCCCGGGGGCGACGACCGGTACCCCGGGGGCGACGGCCGGTGCCCGTGGGGCCGGCGGCCCGGGCGGGAGGTCCGCCCCCGGGACACGCTTCCTGCTAGCATTGTCCGGTCGACGTGTTCCGTCCGTCGGCCATCACCACGATTCCAGAGGTCTACTTCCCACATGCCAGACAAGCAGGCAACCATCGCCGAGAACCGCCTCCACGAGACGGACACCGGCTCCCCCGAGGTGCAGATCGCCATCCTGAGCGAGCGCATCGTCCACCTGACCGAGCACCTGAAGGTGCACAAGGGAGACCACCACACCCGGCGTGGCCTCCTCAAGCTCATCGGCCGACGCCGCCGCCTGCTCGACTACGTCCGCAACAACGACGTCGAGCGGTACCGCGAGATCATCAACAAGCTCGGCCTCCGCCGCTAGGCGGACCAGACGCTCCGCCCGGCTCCGGCCGGGCGGTCGCAATTCGTCCACCGGTCCCGTGCCGGGGGATCACAGGGCGGCTCCCCGCCTCCCTGCAGCAGGAGCGGCCCCCGCACCGCGGGCGGCCGTCGTCACACCACACCGATCGGGCCCCAACGAGGTCAGTCACCAGTTGCCGGTCACCGGGCCCCGAGTGGGCGGGGTGGCCGACAACTGGGAACTGGCTCGGGGAGCCCCCGAACCACGAAGGAGCGTCATGTCCGACGCCATTTCCGTAGCATCGCCCATCAGCGGCACCGACAGGACCCTCAGCTTCGAGGCCGGCAAGCTGGCCCAGCTGGCCGACGGCGCCGTCGTCGGCCGCATCGGCGACACCGTCCTCCTGGCCACCGCCACCGCGGCGCGCTCGGTGCGCGAGGGGGCGGACTTCTTCCCGCTCACCGTCGACATCGAGGAGCGGACCTACGCGGCCGGCAAGATCCCCGGGTCGTTCTTCCGTCGGGAGGGCAAGTCCTCCGACCAGGCCATCCTCACCTGCCGCCTGATCGACCGCCCACTGCGCCCGTCCTTCCCGAAGGGCTTCCGCAACGAGGTCCACATCGTCGGCACCATCTTCGGGGCCGATCAGGAGAACCCCCACGACGTGCTGGCCATCAACTCGGCCTCCGCCGCGCTGATGCTGTCGGGCATCCCCTTCGAGGGCCCGATCGGTGCCGTCCGGGTCGCCTACTCGACCGACGGGGAGTGGATCCCGCACCCGACCTTCGAGGAGGGCGAGGTGTCGACCTTCGAGCTGGTCGTGGCCGGGCGGGCCCTGGACGACACCGCCGACACCGAGATCGCCATCATGATGGTCGAAGCCGGCGGTTCCGAGCGCTCGTTCCAGTTCTACGAGGAGGGCGCCCCCCAGGTGACCGAGGAGGTCCTGGCCAGCGGCCTGGAGGCCGCCAAGACCTGGATCCGCGAGTCCATCGTGCTCCAGCGGGAGCTGGTCGCCGCCTACGTGGCCTCCCGGGGCCCGATCGAGACGATCGGGTACTCGACGCAGGCCGACTACGGCGACGACGTGTGGGCCCGGGTGGAGTCCGTCGGCACCGCTGGCCTGGCCGCCGCCAACGTGCTCACCCCGAAGGCCGAGCGGAACGCCGGCATCGCCGAGGTCACCGAGTCGATCCTGTCCGAGCTGTCCGGTGAGTTCCCGGACCGGGCCGGCGAGATCAAGGCGGCCGTGCGCAGCCTGACCAAGAAGCTGGTCCGTCAGCGGATCGTCGAGGAGGGCCTCCGCATCGACGGGCGCACCACCACCGAGATCCGCCCGCTGTCGGCCGAGGTCGACCTCTTCCCGACCGCACACGGCTCGGCGCTCTTCCAGCGTGGCGAGACCCAGGTGCTCAACGTGACCACCCTCGGCATGCCCCGCATGAACCAGCTGCTCGACACCATCACCCCCGTCGAGTCGAAGCGGTACATGCACCACTACAACTTCCCGCCCTTCTCGACCGGGGAGACCGGTTTCATGCGGGGACCGAAGCGCCGCGAGATCGGACACGGCCTGCTGGCCGAGCGGGCCCTGCTGCCCGTCGTCCCCTACGAGGAGGACTTCCCCTACACGCTGCGCCTGGTGTCCGACGTCCTGTCGTCCAACGGCTCGACCTCGATGGCCTCGGTCTGCGGCTCGACCCTGTCGATGATGGCCGCCGGCGTGCCCCTCAAGGCCCCGGTGGCCGGGATCGCCATGGGCCTCGTCTACGACGGCGGGACCTACGTGACCCTCACCGACATCCTCGGGGCGGAGGACGCCTTCGGCGACATGGACTTCAAGGTGGCCGGCACCCGTGACGCGGTGACCGCCCTGCAGCTCGACACCAAGATCGACGGGCTGCCGCTCGACGTCCTGACCAAGGCCCTCATGCAGGCGAAGGACGCCCGCCTCGCCATCCTCGACGTCATGGCCGGCGCGATCGCCGAGCCCCGTTCCGAGGTCGCCGAGTCCGCGCCGAAGATCATCTCCTTCGAGATCCCGATGGACAAGATCGGCGAGGTCATCGGCCCGAAGGGCAAGGTCATCAACGCGCTGCAGCAGGAGACCGGTGCCGACATCGCCGTCGACGACAACGGCATGGTCGGGACCGTGACCATCGGCGCCAAGGACGGCACGGCCGTGGAGGAGGCCCGTCGGCGCATCTCGACGATCCTCGATCCGCCGCTGGCCGAAGTCGGCGCCACCTACCAGGGCAAGGTCGTGAACATCACCAAGTTCGGTGCCTTCGTGAACATCCTCCCCGGCCGCGACGGCCTGCTGCACATCTCCAAGATGGGCCAGGGCAAGCGCATCGACCGGGTGGAGGACGTCTTCGAGCTCGGCCAGGCGGTCGAGGTCCGGGTCGACGACATCGACCCGCAGGGCAAGGTGTCCCTGTCGCTGGCCGGCGAGGCGGCGTCGTCGGGCTCGAACGGCGGTGGTCGTGGATCGTCCGGATCTTCCGGATCTTCCGGATCGTCGGGATCGTCCGGTGCGAACAGCGGGGGCCGCGGCCCGTCCCGTGGCGACCATGCCGATCCCGATGCCGGCGACGACCGGGGACCGCGTCGTCAGACGAGCACCCCCGCCGGCGCCGCCTCCTTCGAGGACGCCTTCGAAGAGGAGCTGGTGCAGGAGTTCGGGGACCTCGGCCCCGCGACCTCCGAGTCGTCCGACCGGCCGAGCGGCGGAGGCGGCCGGGGCGGTCGCCGGCGCCGTTGAGCACGCACGCCGGACGTGGGTCGGCCTTCGGGGCCGGCCCACGGCGGCGGCACGCCACTGCGCGGCAGCGGTTGGTCCGGGCACGGGGGGCTGAGGCCGCGACGCGAACGGTTGCAGGAGCGGGTCGGACCGGGGCGGGAGCGGGTTCGGGTGCGGGTTCGGGTGCGACCCGTGCCGGAGCGGCCTCCGTCGGGCGCGGATGATCTGCACCGACCGCGGGCCGTCGGGTCTCACACTGGTCACCGAGGTGATGACGGAGGCCCGCTCGGTCTGCATCGGGTTCTGGGTGGGAACCGGCTCGCGGGACGAGTCGGACGGCCTCGCCGGTGCCAGTCACTTCCTCGAGCACCTGCTGTTCAAGGGGACCGCCGACCGCTCGGCGTCGGCGATCGCCGAGGCGGTCGACGAGGTGGGGGGCGACTTCAACGCCTTCACCACCAAGGAGTACACGTCCTTTTACATCCGGCTCCTGGCTGAGCACCTGGATCTCGGCCTCGACATCCTGTCGGACATCATGTGGCATCCGGCCTTGCGGCCGGT
>DATLRE010000001.1:0-4150 GCA_035534835.1 Acidimicrobiales bacterium | reverse complement strand
GCATCGCAGGACCGTGATGCCCGACGGGAGCGCCTCGAGCAGGCCGTCACCGACTTCGACACCGCGTCGATCTCCACCATCCACGGCTTCGCCACCCAGGTCCGGCGGACGCTCGGCCTGACGCCGGCGATCGACCCCGATGCGCGACTCGTCGCCAGTCCCGATGAGCTCGTCCGGACGGCGTGCGTCGATGCCCTGGCTGCGGCGTCGGTCCGTCCGCTCCCCGCCGAGGGATTCCCCAAGCCGTCGGCGCTGCGCAACGCCGTCAAGAAGAAGTTGGGCGGTCCCGACCTGGTCCTCTTGCCCGACGGGTCGGACCCGGCAGTCGACCAGCGATTCCTCCTGGTCCGCGAACTCGTCGAGGATGCGCTCGCCCGCCTCGGCTCCCGGCGGCTGGGCGAGGGGACGATCGGCTTCGACGACGTCCTCGTCCAGCTGCGCGATGCCCTTGCCAGCTCGGACGCCGCTGCTGTGGTCGCTGCGCTGCAGGCCCGGTACAAGGTGGTCCTGATCGACGAATTCCAGGACACGGACCGGGTCCAATGGGAGATCTTCTCCACACTGTTCGGGCACCCGGGATCGGGAAGCACGCTCGTGCTCGTGGGCGACCCCAAGCAGGCCATCTACCGGTTCCGGGGCGCGGACATCGCCGTGTACCTCCAGGCCGTCCACGGCGACGGCGTTCGGGAGCGCTCCACGCTCCCGACCAACTGGCGCGCGGACGGAGCGTGCCTCGACGCCCTGCACGCCCTGCTGGTCGGTTCGTCGTTCGGGGACCCTTCGGTCCACTACGTACCGGTACGCCCGTCCGATGCCAATCGTGACCGTCGCATGCGGGACGCACGCGATGTTTCGCAGTCCGGGCTGGACGTCCGCCTGGCGATCGGTCCCGGTCTCCCCATGACGGACGGCAAGGTGGACAACGACGAAGTGGTCCGGATGATCGAGCGCGATCTCGCCGGACACGTCCGGGAGCTGCTCGAGGGTTCGCGAATCCCCACCAGCCCCCGTGACCCGACCCTCCGACGCCTCGAGCCGTCCGATGTGGCTGTCCTGGTCACCGGTTGGGGCCAGGCCCACGACCTGCAGGCTGCGCTCCGGGACGAGGGCATCCCGGCCGTCGTGGCCGGGTCGGGGAGCGTGCTCGCTTCGCCGGCGGCAGGTCAGGTCCGCTGCCTGCTCGATGCCATGGAGCGTCCCGGGGACCCCCGGCGGGTCCGGATGTTCGCGCTCTCCTGGTTCGTCGGCCGGACGGTCGAGCAGGTCGCCGAGGCGGGGGACGCCGACCTGTCCTCACTGCAGGACCGCCTGATGGCCTGGTCGGATCGGCTCGCGTTCCACCCGGTGGCGGAGGTGCTGGGCCAGATCTGGCGCGAGTCCGGGGTCGTCGCACGTGTGCTCCGGCGTCCGGACGGTGACCGTGATGTCACCGACCTCGACCACCTCGCGGAGCTGCTCCATCTCGGGGCTCCCCAGGGTCGTTCCGGCGTCGCCGGCCTGTTGGCCATCCTCGAGTCCCCGCCGGACGCCGAGGGGGACGGCGATGTGGACACCGACGTGACCGCCCGGAGGATCGAGTCCGAGGCGGCCGCCGTCCAGATCACCACGGTGTGGCGGGCCAAGGGCCTGGAGTTCCCGGTCGTCTGCCTGCCGATGATGTGGCGGAAGCCGGCCAACCGGACTTCCCTCGTCTACACCGACCCGACGACCGGCGACCGCATGCTCGACGTGACCGGCAATGGCGAGTGGCCGACCCGGGCTGGCCTCAAGAAGCGCCAGGAAATCGCCACGACCGAGGAGGCCGCCGAGCGCCTCCGCATCCTCTACGTCGCCCTCACCCGGGCGCGCCACCTCACGGCGGTGTGGTGGGCGCGCACCAACGTCTCGAAGTCGAACGCGCTGACGCGTCTGCTGTTCGCCCGGGACGCGTCCGGTGTTCTCGTGCCGTCCGACCAGGATCCGCCGAGGCCCCGCGACTGTGCGATGGTGATCCCCTCTGACGAGGACATCGCCGACGCGCTCGCCCCGTTGGTGGCGGTGTCCGAGGGTGCCTTCCGCGTCACGCCTGTCCGGGTGCGCCCGTACCCGTCGACCCCCTGGTCCGACCCGTCGGCGGAGGAGGCGCCGGCCGAGCTCGGCCTCTGCCGGCTCGACCGACCGCTCGACCGGTCGGTGGCGCGCTGGTCATTCACGTCTATCACCCGGCACGCGGAGGACCACCAGCCGGATCCCTATGACACCAGCGTGTCCGACGGCGGCGCCGACGACGAGGCCGTGGACGAGGGGGCCGAGGGCGCCGGCTCGCCGGCCGACCCGGGGACCGACGAACGTGGAGAGAGCAGCCCGGACCCGGCCTTCGCCCGCCTGGGCGCGGGCACAGCCTTCGGGACCTTCGTGCACGGCGTACTGGAGTCGGTGGACTTCGCCGCCCCGGACCTCGACAACGTGCTGCGGGACGCCATCCACGAGTGGAGTTCCCGGCGGGGCCTCGACGTCGGAACACTGGCCCCCGAAGGCGTGGACGGCACTGCGCTCCTCGTCCGGGGTCTGCGGTGCGCGATCGACACTCCGCTCGGGCCGCTGTTCGGAGGGAAGCCGTTGGCGGCGCTCGACCGGTCGCACCGGATCGACGAGCTCGGCTTCGACCTCCGGCTCGGTGGTTCCGGAACCCGTCCCACGGTGGCGGACATCGGGAGCGTTGCGGCGGCGCATCTCGGCGCCGACCACCCGTTGGCCCCCTGGGCGGACTCCCTGGCCAACGGCTCGATCGACGTGGAGCTCGGTGGCTATCTGACCGGATCGATCGACCTCGTCGCCAAGGTGCGGGACCCGGACGGGTGTGACCGTTTCGTGGTGGCCGACTACAAGACCAACCGTCTGGCCCGCGCCGGCGCCCGGCAGTACGCGGACGACTACGACCCCTCGGGGCTCGTCGATGCCATGGTCGAACACCACTACCCGCTCCAGGCACTCCTCTACGGAGTCGCACTGCACCGGTACCTGCGGTGGAAGCTGCGGGGCCACGAAGGCACCACTCACGTCGCGGGCGCCGCCTACCTGTTCGTCCGCGGGATGACGGGACCGGACGTGGCCGTGACCGACGGTCAACCCCACGGCGTGTTCACCTGGGAGTTCGCTCCCGGACTCCTCGAGTCCCTCAGCCGGCTCCTCGCCGGCGAACCGGTCCCTGGTGGGGCGTCGTGAGCGCGTCCGCGCCGGAGTCGGCGATCTGGTCGACGGCGCGGGTCGACGGGGTGTTGGCCGACCTGACGGCGGCGGGCGTCGTCGGACCCTTCGAGCGTCAGCTGGCGCACGCCGCGTGGCGCGCCGAGCCGACCGCGACCGACGGCGCACTGCTGGCGTTGGCGCTGGTGGCCCGGGCGACTCGGCTGGGGCACGTCTGCCTCGAGCTCGGGCAGGTCGCCTCGCAGGTCCGGTCCGCTCAGGACGACGGACCCTCGACCGGCGCACTGGACCTCCCCCCGCCGGACGAGTGGCGGTCCGAGCTCGAGGGATCGGCCCTCGTGGCCACCAGGTCGGGCGCCGGAACGGCACCCCTGCGTCCCCTGGTATGGGACGGCGGACGCCTCTACCTGCAGCGCTACTGGGCGTTCGAGTGCATGGTCGCCGACGAGCTGGAGCGACGCAGCCAGCCATCGGACGGGTCCGGAGCGGACACGGCGCCAGGGGCCGACGAGGTCGATGCCCTCGACGCCGTCTTCGCTGACGGGGCCGGTGCCGACACGTCCGAGCCGGACCGCCAGCGCCTGGCCGCCGAGCGGGCACGGGTCCATTCCGTCACCGTGCTCGCCGGGGGGCCGGGTACGGGAAAGACCCACACGATCGCCGGGATCCTCGCCGTGGAGCACCGGGTGGCCGCCGCCCGTGGCGGCGTCCTGCGGGCGGCGTTGGCCGCTCCCACCGGCAAGGCTGCATCGCGCCTGCAGGAGGCGGTCGGCCGCCGGGTGGTGGCCCTCGAAGCGGACGGTCGGATCGATGGGAACCTCGCCGCGGACATCCTGGCCAACGAGCCGAGCACCATCCACCGGCTCCTCGGCGCACAGGGTCGGTCGGGGTTCCGTTACGGGAGGAACCATCCGCTGCCACACGACCTCGTCGTGGTCGACGAGACCTCGATGGTGTCGCTGCC